>JAHIKV010000292.1 GCA_018897395.1 Planctomycetota bacterium
ACCTTGTCTCCCTCTCGGTCTCGGTTCATCAATCCTCTTGGAGGTAATACCACTAACCGGAGAGCCGGATGCGGGAAATCCGCACGTCCGGTTCGGAGGGAGGGGAGGCCGAACTCAATCGGCCTTCCCTACCCCTATCGTGTAAATCACCCAATTATTCTTTTACAGGCCCTAACCATCCATAGTGTTACGAGGCGGCATGGCTTTTTGCGGTAAACCGTTGTCGTCGATCTCGTGATTTTTCCGCCGCGCCGAAAGGGCGCGACCCCCCAGAAAATCCAACCACAAGGGGAGGCTATAACGACTTGGCGTCGATCGGCAGCCCGTCCTTGCGGTTGCCCAGGCGACGGTGCGTTTCCAGATCGATCGAGTAGCGGACGAAATGGACCGAACCGTCGCACATCGCCACATTGAATCCGCCGCTGTGCGCGCTGCCGAAGATGAACACATGGAAACTGTTTTCGTCCTGCCGAGGCGCATAAGAGGGGTCGTTGCCGGGGCCGACCCAACGGACAAAGTCGTCCTGGCAGCCGGTGTACATGTTCTCGTTGTCGCCGGCGTCGGCGATGCCGTCGGAGTAATGGTCCGAGTTCAGGTACTTTTCCCCACACAGGTAAGTGTGGCTGGCGCCGTCCTTGATGTCGGCCAGGGTCGTTTGGCTGGCGCCGTGGAAGACGCCGTTCGAGGCGGCGGCTACGGCGCCCCAGCCGGCCCTGCCGGGACTGACGGTTGCCGCGTGGTAGTCGGCCGGTCCGGCCATGATGCCGCCGTTGGCCTCATTGAAGGCGTGGAACAACTCGCCGCCGTTGGCCGCGTAGTCGCTTTGCGCGAATCCGCTGGCCAGTTTCTGTGGCGCCCGACGTGTGGGACAATGAAACGTCGCCATCGCCTTGGCCGTCATCTGGTTCAAGGCTTCGGTTTTGGCTTGGCCGGTCTTGTTCGATTGCAGATCGTAGACCGCTTGTGCCTCGACGAAGGGCAGGAGATTGAAAATCCATCCGCCGGGTTGCCGCCAGTCGACGCCGTACTGCGGATCGCCGTTCCAGGCGGAGCCCCAGCCGCCGGCCGGGAAAAAACCGTGCGAGGACTCGTGGTTCATAGTGCCGAGGGCCAATTGCTTCAAGTGGTTTTGGCAGTCCATTCGGCGCGCCGCCTCGCGCGCCGCCTGCACCGCCGGCAGCAACAACGCGATCAAAATCCCGATGATTGTGATCACCACCAAAAGTTCCACGAGTGTAAAACCGTGTAGGGACCGACGATCGGAAATCGCGTTCATTCCGCACCTGCCTTTCGAGCAAACGTGGAACGGCACGGCGATGCCGCGCACGCGACGGCAGCCGTCACCGAAGGAATTGTGAACCCGCAAAGATCAGTGTTATGGGGAGGGAAAACGGTGGGAGTCGTTTTGGTGGAAACCTGGCCGACGGGCGAACCGTCGCGACCGTGCAACCAAGCCGCCGTTCAATATAGCCGTCTCGCCAAATATGTCAAGAGAATGTTGGTAAACGCCAGGCCGAGCAATCTCTCGCCGGCCATCAATCGACGGAGCCGGCCGACGCAGGTCGCGCCGGTCCGGCCGTCCCGCTCGGACGCCAATCGACCAGGTGAAGCTCGACGCTCTGTCGGCCGCGGAAGTGGTTGATAACCGGCCGGAACGCCACGTCCAGCGGACCGTCGACGGCGGCCAATTCGTCCGCCCACTCGCCGCCGCCGAAGGCCACCGCGCGCAAAGAGACATCGTACTGCGAAAGGGTCATCGCCAGGTGATGTCCGCCGCTGCCCAGCGGTTTCGGCGGGCCGTCGAGCGTTACGCCGGTGGTGCAGAGCAGAGGTCGGGTGTTGCCGTAGCCGAACGGGGCCAGCCGCTCGACGTGACGGACCGTTTCCAACGTGAACGCGCTCAGCGGCGCTTCGACATCGATGAAAATCTCCGCCACGCGCTGATCGTGCGGGATCCGGGCGTCGGCCAATTCGCAAAACGCGGCGCGGAAGCCGGCCAATTGATGCTCCTCGATCTTCAAGCCGGCCGCCGAGGCGTGGCCGCCGTGGGCCAACAGGTATTCACCGCAGTCGGCCAAGGCGGCGTGGAGGTTGAAACCCGGCACGCTTCGGGCGGAGCCGGTCCCCGGCCGGACTCCAGCCTTGTCCCAAGAGATCAGGACCACCGGGCGATGATACTTTTCGGCCAATCGCCCGGCCACGATGCCGATCACGCCCGGATGCCAGCCGTGGTCGGCCAGCACCAACGCGGCGTCCTCGGCCGGATCGAACAACTCCTTGGCCTCCTTTGTCGCGGCGAGCTGGATGCTCCGCTCGATCGTCCGCCGCGTGGCGTTCAGTCCGTCGATGTATTGGGCAAGCTCCTCGGCGCGCTCCGGCCGGTCGGTGACCAACAGCTCGACGGCCAGTTGCGGCTGCCCAAGCCGTCCGGCGGCGTTGATCCGCGGAGCGAGTTGAAAGGCCACGTCCTCGGCGTCGAGCCGCATCTTGCCGTCGGAATGTTTTCGCGGAGCGATTTTGGCGACGTTCATCAGCGCGGTCAATCCCGGCGTCGGTGCGTTTGCCAGGCTCTCCGTCCCGTGTCGGACCAGCACCCGGTTCTCGTCGACCAGCGGCACGACGTCGGCGATGGTTCCCAGCGCGGCCAGTCCGACGGCTTGAACGAGAAAGTCCTTCATTCGCGGCGCGACCCGTTTTGCCCCGCTGGCCTGCTGGCAGAGCGCCCAGGCCAGTTTCAGCGCCACGCCCGAGCCGCTCAAGGCGCCGAACGGATACTCTCCGTCGGGCAATCTCGGATGGACGATGGCTGCGGCCTCGGGCAGACGCGGACCAGGCTCGTGGTGGTCGGTGACGATCAGTTCGACGCCCAACTCTCGGGCAAGCGCCGCCTCCTCGACGCTGGCGATGCCGCAATCGACGGTAATCAGCAGTTCGGTCCGCTCGGCGGCCAGCGCGCGAATGGCCTCGCCGTTCAGTCCGTATCCTTCCTCCGCGCGATGGGGGACGTAGTATCCGACTTCGGCCCCCAGCAATTTCAAGCACAACCAGAGTACGGCCGTGCCGCTGATGCCGTCGACGTCGTAATCTCCATAGACAGTGATCCGGCGTTTGGATGCTATGGCGTCGGAAATCCTCTGGGCGGCCCGGCCGCAGCCCGGCAACAGGCCGGGATCGTGCAGCGCGGTGAGCTTTGGATCGAGGAAATTTTTTGCGGCGGCCGGGTCGGTCACGCCGCGGCAGACGAGCAACTCCGCCACCACCGCCGGGATATCCGCGGCGCGCCGCAGGGCCTCGATGCGGGCAAGATCGTGGGGATGGATGCGCCAGCGCTTGGACATGGTTGTCAGTTTTCAGTTATCAGTTTTCAGTATTCAGTTATCTATCTCACCACGAAAAACTGATAACTGCATACTGACAACTGATAACTGATAACTGATAACTGACAACTGATTACTTCTTCTTTTCGGTGTGTTCCGTATGCTTCCGCAGCCGGGGGCAGTATTTTTTCAGCGTCAACTTTTCCCCGCCCGGTTTCCGCCGCAGGGTGTAGTTGTAGTCGCCCGTTTCCTTGCAGACCAGGAATACGACCTCGACTTTTTTCTTGCTTTTCGCCATTGAAAGACTCTCCGAACCGACCGCACAATACGACCCCGGAGCGGGACCGAAACGCACATTGTACTAACATTTTGCGGGGCTGGGAATGACCTTTTTCCTGGATGGTGATCCTGTACGTTTTCGGTCGAATACATCGTCCGCCAAGCAGAAAAACAGTGCAGATGGAAAGCCCTCGCACCCCCCTGGGCGGGAGGAGAAGCTACGGCAAAACGGGGGCTGGGTTCGATCGGCGTAGGGGGAACGGCACGGCCGGATTGGGGTTTGGAAGCCGGCCGGTTGCCCCGTGTTCGTGTTGGAACACGTAAGTTTTGCGCTTTCCCCAAATCCGAAGGGTAGCGTGATTGACTCACTCAGGTTAGAATAATTGATGGGGACATCGGTTTGGGTACCCGGCATATAGGCATTTCTTGTATTGTCCTTTTCAGGTTGGTTATTGTAGGCCCGGTGTCGCCGCCGCTGGGTTAGAGGGTGTTTTGCCGCGATATTTGTTGCAATCCGCGCAGATTACGTTACGCTAAATACGCTAATACATCGGGCTCTTTTCGGGAGCGCCAGGCCATGTCGGATGTGCCTCTGGCCGAAAGAAAATTGAAAGTGGCCGCGCCGCTCGCCCCGGGAGAGTGGCCATGCACTCGGGCCACGTCCTCGGCCGGCGCCGATTCCGCGCCCCGCGTCAACAACCACGCCCAGACTCCGCGGCAGAACGATTCGCTCTCGGTGTTGCTACAGGTCGAGGACGCCTTGCCGCTCGGCATTTGGATGGGAAAACGCGGTCTGTTGGTTTCGGTTTCCTGCCTCGCGCAGTTGTTTGTTCACGAAGCGCCGGCCTGGATGGTGAGCATGGTCGTCCACATGGTCACCTTGGTGACGATGGCGATGGTCACCGTTTCCGAACCGGTCCAATACAAGCCGCAACACCTTATCGTCACGCCTCCCGAGAAGAAGGTCGAAAAAATCGTGGACGTCGCCGACAAACTGCCCACGACGTTGGACGAAAGCGTGGTGGTCGAAAAGACGTCCTTGGACTCGAAGGTCGAGCAGGAAAAGAAGTTCATCGATCCGAACAACGAGCCGGAAGCGGCGCCGGCGACGGCGGCGGAAACCATCGAGTCCGGCATGCATCACGTGGCGCCGGGCGATATACTCAAATTTGTAGGCGGTTCCGGCGGCAGTCCGTTCTCCGGACGCGCCATGGCGAGGAACATCAAAAAAGTCGAGCGGGAGGGAGGGTCCAAGTCCAGCGAACAAGCCGTCTCCAAGGCGCTGAAATGGCTGGCCAACCACCAACTTCCCGACGGCGGTTGGAGCTTCGACCTCGTACGCTGCCCAACCTGCAACGGTCAATGCCGGAACCCCGGCACACTGGCCAACGCCCGCAACGCCGCCACGGGCTTGGCGCTGCTGCCGTTCCTGGGCACCGGAGACACGCACAAGGTCAGCAGAAAATACAAGTCCACCATCCACAGGGGTCTGCAATACCTGGTAAACCGCATGCGCGTCGGCAGCCACGGCGGCGCGCTGAACGAGTCGGGCGGCACCATGTATTCGCACGGCATCGCCGCCATCGCAATCTGCGAGGCCTACGCCATGTCGAAGGATCCAGACCTCTTGACCCCGACCCGCGCGGTGCTGGGCTACATCTGTTACGCCCAGGACCCGATCGGCGGAGGCTGGCGTTACAACCCGCGCCAAAAGGGCGACACCTCGGTCGTCGGCTGGCAACTGATGGCACTGAAGAGCGGCTACATGGCCGGCTTCGACATTCCGCCACTGGTGGTCGAGCGGACCTCTCTGTTCCTCGACGGCGTTCAGCGCAACGGCGGCGCCGCCTACGGCTACACCACCCCGGGCCAGGGCGAGGCGACCACCGCCATCGGCCTGCTGTGCCGCATGTATCTCGGCTGGAAGCGGGACAATCCCGCGATGGAGCGCGGCGTGCGGATGCTCAGCAAGCGCGGACCTTCGCCCAGCAACATGTACTACAACTACTACGCCACCCAGGTAATGCGCCATTGGGAAGGCGAGCCGTGGGAAAACTGGAACCGCCAGATGCGCGACCAGTTGGTCCACAGTCAGGCCAAGCAGGGCCACGAAGAGGGGAGTTGGTTCACCGGCGACGGCGATCTCGGCGCGCCGACCGGCGGCCGTCTCTACTGCACGGCGATGGCCACGATGATCCTCGAGGTCTACTACCGCTACATGCCCATCTATCGCGCCGAAAGCGTCGAGCAAGACTTCCCCGACTAGCGTTGCGTCACGACTAATTTTTCGGCTTGGGTGCCACTGCTGGCTTGTCCAGCAGTGCGGGAAACACGGTTGGACAAGCCAACCGTGGCCCCCGAAGTGTTGTCGTGACGGTCTACTGGCCCGCGTCTGTTCACCACACGGCGATTCCCGCCCAGCGCCCACACACTTGTCTGACCTCTGATTTTTGGCGGGAAAAGCGGTTTTTGCGTCCGCACCTACCCCATGCAAAAAAGGCCCGAAACTTCGGCGGCCAAAAAACAGCCTTTCTATAGGCGTTTTCGGCTGGTAGAATGAGGCTGTTGCTCATACCCCATCGGTGGTGTGATTGCGAAACGTTTCGCGTCCCGTTGCCGCAAGCCGAAGGTGTAAAACAGGTTAAGGTCGATTTTCCGGCGTGAATTTAACGGGAAAACAAACCCGATTTCGCCAACTAATTCTTACGTCGATTCGTCGAGGGCCGACGATGCGTTCAAACCGCTTAAACCACAGGCTATTCATTTCGCCTTCACGACTGCGCTTTAGACGTAAGTGCAGTTTAGCGCCAGGTTGATCAACCTGATGCGCCAGGTTAATCAACCCGTGGGCGCGGGGTTGAATTGACCCCCAAATCGCCGCTCGAGCGCAATAAACCCGCCCGAGAGGCTTTCTTGGAATGTGAGCGCAAAAATGTGCGTCTTGGGACCTCCTCTGGAACATTCCGGATCACATGCCCAATTATCGGCGGGAGGCCCTTGACAACAAAGACTCTTTCAGGGAAGTGTCACCTGCCCGGTAGAAAACACGAGGGCCGTGAACGGCCAGTCTTTTAAAGCTGTCATTGAATGCAACACAATGACAGCTACGTTTTCCTCGAAGAATACCAATGGTGTGCCGACGATGCGTTTCGCGCGCCATCCACTTGTAGACTAACGACCACAACTGCAAGTCCTTTGAT
>JAHIKV010000293.1 GCA_018897395.1 Planctomycetota bacterium
ATCGCCAGCCCTTCGGCCAGCAGTTTATCGTATTTCTCGCGCACGCCGGCGGTCATGTCGGTCTGGATGATGCCGGGCCGGACCTCGAAGACGGGGATGTCGAACTCGCCGAGCCGGGCGGCCCAGAGCCGGGTGGCCATGCCGATGCCCGCCTTCGAGATGCAATACTCGCCCCGCTGGACCGAGGCCGCCGTCGCCGAAACGGAAGAGATGTTGACGATACATCCACGCCAATCGGGATCGGACCGCTTCTGCTCGATCATCCAGTTCGCCGAGGCCTGAGTGAGGAAATACGGCCCTTGCAGGTTGGTCCGCATCACGTGCTCGAAGCTGGCTTCGGTGGCTTCGAGGATATCGGCCCTGGTCTTCGGGGCAACGCCGGCGTTGTTCACCAGCGCGTGGAGGCGGCCGAACCGCCGGCGGGCGGCATCGACCAACCGGCGTCGGGCGTCGGCGTCGCCGACGTCGGCTTGGACGTACAAGACCTCGGCTCCGCGCCGGCGCAGCTCGGCGAGCGACTGCTCGGCCGCGTCCTGCTCGCGCACTCCGCAAACCGTCAGATCGAATCCCTCATCGGCCAGGCACTGGGCGATGCCGAAGCCGATTCCCCGCGCGCCGCCGGTGATTAGAGCAACTCGTTTCATGTTATGCGTTCAGTTCCGGTACATCGACCCACTGTCGTTTTCCCCAGGATTCCAGGGCCTTTTCGGCCAATTGGACGCCCTTGGCGCCCTCCAGCAGCGTCCAGGGGAACGGCCCGTCGGCGGCCACGTGGCGCAGGAACAATTCCCACTGGGCCTTGAAGGCGTTGTCGTAGGTCTGGTGTTGGGGGACACGTTGCCAGTCCGCGCCGAAGTCGATCGGCTCCTCGGCGTCGGGGTTCCAGACGGGGCGCGGAGTGACGCCGTAGGCCTGCGCCCAGCAGTCGCGTAGACCGGCGACCGCGGTCCCCTTGGTTCCGTCCACCTGGAAGGTCAACAGGTCGTCGCGGCGGACGCGGACGCACCAACTGGCGTTGATCTGCGCGATGACGCCCCCCTGTAACTCGAAGGTGGAGTAGGCCGAGTCGTCGGCGGTGCAATCGTAAGGTTTTCCGTTTTCGTCCCAGCGCCGTTCGACGTGCGTTGCGCCCAGGCAGGAGACCGACTGGACGTTTCCGAATAGGTTGTCGAGCAAATACCGGAAGTGGGAAAGCATGTCGAGGATGATTCCGCCGCCCCGCTCCTTGCGATAGTTCCACGAAGGGCGTTGCGAGGGGACCGTGTCGCCCTCGAAGACCCAGTAGCCGAACTCGCCTCGGACGGAGAGGATGCGGCCGAAGAAGCCGCTGTCGCAGAGTGTTTTCAGTTTCAGCATCCCGGGCAGCCAGAGCTTGTCCTGAACGACGCCGTTCTTTACGCCCGCCGCTTGGGCCAGACGATGCAACTCCAACGCCTCGGCGGTGGTGGCGGCCGAGGGCTTCTCGCAGTAGACGTGCTTGCCGGCGGCGATGGCTTTCTTCACGGCGTCGAAGCGGCGATCGGTCGTCTGTGTGTCGAAATATATCTCGTTTCGCCGATCGGCGAGCGCTTCGTCCAGGTCGGTCGTCCAGCGCGCGGCGCCCGATCGAGCGGCCAACTCCTCCAGCTTCGCCGGGTTGCGGCCGACGAGGATCGGATTGGGGATGACGACCTTATCGTCGCCGATTTTCACGCCCCCTTGGCGGATGATCGCCATGATGGAACGCATGAGGTGCTGGTTCGTGCCCATCCGGCCGGTGGCGCCGTTGATGATGACGCCGATGGTTTGGGTGGCGGCTTTATCCATATATGTATCTCCTTGCGGTCTATCGCGCACGTAGGTGGCACTGGCGTCTCGCCGGTGTTTCGTTTGGACACTGGCAAAATGCCAGTGCCACCCGGCAGTGTTATTTCTCCGGCTTATCCGTACACTGCGGCCGAGCGCCGGGCGGAAGCGGCGGGGCCTCGACGCCGGCCTTGGGCAGCGTGCCGGCCAGCTCCTGCCGCCAATGGGCCACGTCGCCCGCCGGTCCGTAACAGTAAATCATCCGCAACGGTTCGTCGCCGATGTTGGTCAACTGGTGGAACACGCCGGGCGGAATGAACACGGCCTGGCCGGTGGCAACGGTTTGCCGCTGCTGGCCCAGGCACATTTCGCCCTTGCCTTCGATAATCAGGTACACCTCTTCCTGGTCCTGATTGTGCCAAGGGACTTGTCCGCCCCGCGGGTCGAGAGTGATGTTTCCGATGCAGAAATGTTCGGTGTGGATGGGCGACGCGCCGCCCACCCAGTTCTGCGTGCGTCGCCGCGCGGGATAACGCCGGCCCTCGATCTTCCCCAGGTCGGCGATAATCATGTCGGTTCTCCCCAGAAGGTCAGATACGGCTTGTCTTCGATGATTCGCTGGACGTAGAGGGCGACCTCCCGGGCGTGGTAATCGCCCCACATGCTCGATTCGCCGCACGGTACGCCGCACTTCTCGGGCACGTGGTCCCAACCGTTGGGACGGTGATAAACGCTGTGCAAAATCAGCCCCTGGTGATTCGCCTCCGCGCTCAAATACGGCTCGTCGAACAGGGCGTCAAGGACGGTCAGGCCCGCCTGCCAATAGCGATCATCCTTCGCGTGGCGTCCCAGCCGCAGCAGTCCTTGCGCGGCGATGGCGGCCGCCGAGCTGTCGACCGGCTCGTGGGGGTTCAGCGGATCGGCGGGGCGCGAGCGCCAGTCGCCCAACTTGTCGAGGTTCGGCGCTCCGGTGTCCCAGTATGGTATGCCGTCGTCGGCGGTGGCCTGCTCGATGTAAAAGTCGCAAGTCGCCCGGGCGGCCTCCAGCAATCGCGGTGTTGTCTCATCGTAGCCGATCGACTCCAAAAATTCCAACTGCTCGGCCATTCCGCACATTGCCCAGGCCAGGCCCCGCGTCCAGGTCGAGAAGGGCGAATAGCCTTGCTGCGAGTTGGGACATCGATAGCCGCCGTCGTTTACGTTGAAGATGATTTCGTGCGCCACGCGGCCCCGCACGTCGTAAATGTCGCGCCCCTTTCCGTAAAAGATCGACCACTTCGCGGTGCTCAGCGCGTGCGACTTGAGCCGATCCAGCAGCGGGATTTCGCGGTCGTTCTCTTCGCGCAGCACGTGCCCGAGCCGATGGGAAAGGGCAAGTACGCGCAGCGATCGGATCGTATCGACGAAGAGCGAATGGGGACCGTTGAATGAATATATGTATCCGCCGTCGGCCGTCTCCGTCCAACGCCGCGCTTGGATCGCCCCGCTGAGCTTCAACGCCAGTTCGTAGAACCGCCGCTCCCAGGCGTTTTCGGCGATGCGCCCCTCGTTCATCAAACGCCGCAGGTTGCCGTAAGTGCTGATGTTGTTGAAGCCGTGGTCGTGTACGCCGACGTGACTGACGTGAGGGGCCATCCGCTCGACGGTGTTTCGCCGGCCGATCTCCAGAAACGCGGCCTCCTCGGTCGCGTCGAACTGCAACAACGCGGAGCCGAACTGAAAACCCTGCGTCCATTCCGTCCAACCCCGGGCGGTGTACTTTCCTTGCACCGTATAGACCGGCGCGCCTGCCGCCGGATCGATATTCTTCTCGATTTCAAGTATCTTTGCGCCGGAAAGGTCCCACAACCGGCTCAATTTTGGCGAAAGATCGGCCGGACGAAGCGAATGATTTATCTGCATGGTCGGCAATTGCTGATGGTCGGGTAAATGATGCAACTCCGTTTTTGCCTGGTGTCCTACAACCATTGCACACTACGATATGTTGTGTTCGCGGACGCTGCCACATACAAGATGTTGTGGTGAAATCAGCCGGTGCAATGACCATAGGACACCAGGCGTTTTTTGACTTTCAGAAATACAATGTCGGAATAGCCGGGGGCTAACAGCCCGTTGAAAAAGTCGGATTCCGGGAGTTTGGGTGCCACTGCTGGCTTGTCCAGCAGTGTTTTACCGGG
>JAHIKV010000007.1 GCA_018897395.1 Planctomycetota bacterium
GGGTGTGGCAAAAAATCTTGGCAACGCACTGAAATGTTCGTTTAACCCGGAGCCAACGGCGACGGTGTGGAGATGGAGTAGTCTTTTCCAGTTATCTCCGTCGCCGTTGGCTCCGGGTTAAACGAAAATGCCAAGAAAAATTGCCACGCCCTTGGATTTGCTCGAGTTGACTTCTTCATTGCGACGGCCCATAATATGTACGGTTTAACGTACATTCATGGAGGCATTGATGACTACATTGTCTGCTACCGACGCGAGGCGGGAGTTCTTTGAACTGATGAAACGGGCCACGGCTGGACACAGGATTTATCGCATCCGCCACCGCAAGGGATCGGCGGTGTTAATGTCGGAGGAGGATTACGAAAGTCTCCTGGAGACGCTGGAGCTTCTGTCGATACCCGGCTTTCGCGCCAGCATGAAGCGATCGGCGGCCCAAATGAAACGCGGCGACACCTACTCGTTGGAGGAAGTGTTGGGAGAAGAGGTGTGAAACCATACGCGGTTCGATTCACCAAGGAAGCGGTCAAGGACGTCAAAAAGTTGTCTCTTCGACTGCGACGAAAGCTGCGCGAGATTCTCGCGGCCGATCCGGCAACCGATCCGTTTTCGGGAAAGAAGTTGGTTGGCGACCTGACGGGGTTCTACTCCATCCGTCTGTCGCGTAAGGATCGAATCGTCTTCTCGGTCGATGAAGCTACCCGCACGATATTCATTCACCGGGCACGAACCCACTACGGGGAGTAGTAATGCGTAGCAGGCGGCAAGGCAGGCCTGCTTTACTGGCCTGAATCCTCCGTCCTGAGTCGTTTTTTGTGCTCGTCGGTCCACTTGAATCCGGCGGTGGTCTTGATCTCGTTGAGCCACGCCTGGTACATCTGATTGCGGTCGCCCTGGGCAACGGCGGAGTACTTGCGGAAATCGTCCACCTTGAACTGTTCCCAAAGAACTTTGTATGAAGGGCTATACTTGATCAGGCGGACCGCGTAGGCCGCGGTTTGCGGGGCGTTCATCGCTGCGCCCACCTCACCCGGCTTCAGCCGGAAGACGGTCCGCATGAACTCCTCGCCGGCAATGTCCACGCCCTCGACGGCGCTGATTTCGGGCTGCCGCGAGAAGCTCAGCGACACGCTGCCGAGGGTCATCCACGTGAAAGGCGGCGGCGTCAGGACGGGCAGTTTCGGTCGCCCGGCGAATACCCGCGCGAACGGCTTGTCGGCCTCTCGGGCCTCGGCCGCCAGCGCTTCGGCTTCCTTCTTCGCAAGCTCACGCGCTTGGATCATCTTCCAAGCGCGGAGCACCTCCTCGCGCACCCCCTCGTCCTCAAACTTGGGCACCTCTTCCTTGGCGTCTTCCGTCTTCCAGAACAGATACAAGTTGCCGAGGTCCATGGCTTTTTCCGGCCGGAGCTTGGCCATCGAATGGAAGGCGTATTGCCATGCCCTGATGCCGCCCCCGACCAGGGCCGAACCGATCTCCGATTCGGCGGCGTCCCAATCGGCAACCAATCCGGTCCGGCCGGCCGTTAGACCGTTCTGCTTGGCCAGCTTCTCTAAATCGGGCCGCACCGGCGGAGATTTGCCCTCTTTCTTGGCGGCCGGGCTGAAATCATACTCGCTCTGCTTCTCCCGGTATTGGTCCATCTGCCCGCTCAGGCGATCGAAGAGAACGTTGATCTTCTCGCCGGCGATCTCTCGACGGATATATTCCCTCAACCTCTCCGAAGGGCCGGTTTCCGGCTGGAGGCTGGAGGCTGGAGGCTGGAGACTGGAGGCTGGAGGCTGGAGACTGGAGGCTGGAGGCTGGAGGCTGGAGGCTGGAGGCTGGAGGCTGGAGGCTGGTTTTTCCGTCGATTGCGGCTTTTCGGGGGCGGGTTCCGACTTCACGGGCGGTTCGGATTCCGCCTTATCGCCGGCCTCCGGTTGCTGAAACGCCGTAAGCACGAAAGGGGAGTCGCCAACGCCGAGGGATGCGCCTTCCTTCTTCTTTTCAGCCGGTTCTTTCCGTTCCGTCTTGGGCGGATTTGGTTCCGCCGCCGGCGTCGGCCGCGATGATTCTTTGTCCCCGGCTTCCTCTTTTTTCACCGGCTCATTTGTTTCCGTTTCTTTATTGTCCGCGGCATTTGGCCGGTCTTCAGCCGGTTTTTCCTCGGCCGTCTCGGCCGGCGTCTGGGGGGCAGGCTCCCGGAAAAACTGATCGTAGCGCTGCTTGTCCTTTTCGTACCGCCGCATCACTTCCTCGTCGGAGATCATCTCGGGCGCGATGAATTTGTCGGTCTCGGCCTTGAAGTATTCGAGGGCGACCTTTTGAGGTTTCTTGAAACCCGGCTCGGGCGAAAAGGGTGACGGCAGCTTGTCCTTGTGCTCCTCGAAGAAGGCCCGCAACTCTTCTTCGCTCGGGTCATTGACTTGACCGACGTAGTCGGCCACGGCCACGGGCGCGGCCTCGATGGCCGCCAGACGCTTCACGCGGCAAAAGTAATCCCAACGTTGGCCGGGCGTGGCGGCAACCACGCTGGGATAAAAAATCTGCTTCAGCTTCCAGGCCAACAGTTCGTCGCGCATCATTTCAAAAAACATCCGCTCGGACACGCCGGAGCGTTTGAACGCGGACTGAAAGACATCGACCTTGACTTGGTTTTGGGTGATCTGCTTGATAAAAGCGTTGATCATCTCGTCGCTGACGACCATTCCCATCTCTTCGGCGTGCCGGGCCAACAACCAGGATTCGGCCACGTCGTCGAGGGTGGATCCGCCGAACATGTACTCCAACTGTTGTTGTATCCGCGAGGCGGGGTAGCCCGATTGTTGGAGTATGTCCTTGAGTATCCCGAGGGTTCTCAGGTGGCGCTCGCGGAGATTATGGAGTTGGCTTTCATGGAGATCGCCGTATTTTGACTTAAAGGCCACCGGATTGGAACCGGACCTTCCCCCCATTGTGTCCATGATGGTGGGTAGAAACACAAAGCCGAACATCACCAGGATTGTTAGACCGGCAACCCACAATTTTTGGTTTTTCCGAAAGACCTGAAACGGACTGGCCATCGTATATTATCCTTCTAGGGAGGGGTTGAGCCGGATCAACTCGACTTGACAAGCCAACCCCCGTGGGAGTAATGGTGGTAACCGTTCACAGGGGACTGTCCCAATTTTCGCGGCGTGAGGGACGTTGCTAGGCGAATTGACTTGACCGCCGCGAAAATGGGACTGTCCCCCTGGCGCCGCGGGAAGGGGACCCCCGGCCGGCCCGTGAACGGTTACGTAATGGTGTCGCAATTCTAAATGGGTTGTGCGCAAATGCAATGCCAATTCGATATGGATTGGATAGAACGGTACACTTACGAAAACGCTCGTTCCCACGCTCCGCGTGGGAACGCTCTGCCCGGAACGCTCCGCGTCCGGGTGATGGAATCGATTTTGCTGCAATGGTTTACGCTGTGAATGGACGTGGAGCGTCCGATCGAACGTTACGACGCGGAGCGTCGTAACGAGAATCAAACCCCCTACAGATTTTCAGGAATAACATGGCCAAGAAGCGCGGCCCCGTCGGCGGAACGTCCTTGGTGATCGTCGAGTCTCCGGCCAAGGCCCGGACTATCGGCAAGTTTCTTGGCCGAGGATATACCATCGAGGCAAGTATCGGCCACGTCCGCGATCTGCCGCAGGGGGCCAAGGAAATCCCCGCGCGGTACAAAAATGAGGACTGGGCCTACTTGGGGGTGAACGTCGACCACGACTTCGAGCCGGTCTACGTCGTTCCGAAATCGAAGGGGCAGCAGGTCCGCAAGCTCAAAGCCCTCTTAAAGGACGCCAAGGAACTCTACCTGGCGACCGACGAAGACCGCGAGGGGGAAGCGATCAGTTGGCACCTCTGCGAAGTGTTGAGTCCGAAGGTGCCGGTCCGTCGGCTGGTGTTCCACGAGATCACCGAGGAGGCCATCCGCGAGGCGCTGAAAAATCCACGCCGGATCGACGACCACTTGGTCCGCGCCCAGGAGGTCCGGCGGATCATCGACCGGCTGTACGGCTACGACGTTTCTCCGCTGTTGTGGCGAAAAATTAGGCCGCGGCTTTCGGCCGGTCGGGTGCAAAGCGTCGCCGTGCGGCTGATCGTCGAGCGCGAACGCCGGCGGATGGCCTTCGTTTCGGCCACCTACTGGGACTTGCTGGGCACTTTCGCCAACGCCGGCGGTCAGAGTTTTCCGGCCACGCTGGTCTCACTGAAAAAGCGGCGAATCCCCTCCAGCCGCGATTTCGACCCCGCCACGGGCAAGCTGAAAGACCCGGACTTGCTCTTTCTCGACGAAGGCGAGGCGGCCGATCTGCTCGAACGGCTCCGCGCGGCCGACTGGCGCGTGTCGGGCATCGAGGACAAGCCGTACACGACGCGGCCCTATCCGCCGTTTACCACCAGCACGCTGCAACAAGAGGCGAACCGGAAATGCGGTTTCACCGCCCGGCACACGATGCAGGCGGCCCAAAGTCTGTACGAAACCGGACACATCACGTACATGCGCACCGACTCGACCAGTCTGGCGTCGGTGGCGGTCGAGGCCGCCCGAGAACTGGTCGCCTCGCAATACGGCAAGGACTATTTGCCCGCCTCGCCGCGGGTTTATCGGACCAAGGTGAAAAACGCACAGGAGGCGCACGAGGCGATCCGGCCGGCCGGGCACCCGTTTACCTTGCCCGAAACGCTGCGCAACCAACTTAGCCCCGACGAGTTCAAGCTCTACGACATGATTTGGAAGCGGACGATCGCCAGCCAGATGAGCGACGCACGAGGCCACCGGGTGACGATCGACGTCGAGGCCCAAGACGCCGTCTTTCAGGCCGTCGGCAAGACGATCGAGTTTCCCGGCTATCTGCGGGCATACGTCGAAGGTTCGGACGATCCCGAATCGGACCTGGCCGACCGCGAGCAGGTGTTGCCGAAGGTTTCCGTGGGAGAGACGTTGCATTGCCGGTCGATGGAGCCGAAGAGCCACACCACGCAGCCGCCCAACCGATTCAGCGAGGCCTCGCTCACCCGCGCCCTGGAAGAGATGGGCATCGGCCGGCCGAGCACCTACGCCTCGATCATCGAGACCATTCTTGCACGCGAATACGTGTTCAAGATCAAACGGGGCAACGTGCTGGTTCCGACCTGGACGGCCTTCGCCGTTTCGCAACTGCTCGAGGCCCATCTGCCGGAGCTGGTCGATTACCGGTTCACCGCGGAGATGGAGGACGAGTTGGACGCGATCAGCCGCGGCGAGCTGAACCATCTGGACTATTTGCGGCAGTTCTACTTCGGCAACGAGCACCCCGGACTGAAACAGTTGCTCAAGGACAAGCAGGACGAGATCGACGCCCGCGAAGTGTGCCGCCTCTCGCTGGGCAAACCGTCCGGCCGGGGCGCGAACGCCGAGGAGATTTTCGTCCGCGTCGGCCGCTACGGGCCGTTCCTGGAACAGGGCGATCGGAGGGCAAGCCTGCCCGACAAACTCCCCCCCGACGAAGTCACCCTCCCGGCGGCGCTCGAAATGCTCGACAAGGCCGGCCAAGGCGACCAACCGTTGGGCTTATGCCCCGAGACGCAGAAACCGGTATTCATCAAAGTCGGCCGGTTCGGACCTTATGTGCAGCGCGGCACTGCCGACGACGACGAAAAACCGCAAAACGCCTCCTTGCTCAAAGGTATGGACTCGGAACACGTCGATCTGGAAACCGCGATAAAACTGCTCTCCTTGCCGCGGACGCTGGGCGAGCATCCGCAGACGGGCCAACCGGTGGTTGCCCGCAACGGACGTTTCGGACCCTACATAATTTGCGGCGACGAGACCCGCAGCCTACCCGACGGCCTTTCTCCGCTGGAGGTCGCGCTCGACGAGGCATTGCATTTGTTGGCCCAGCCGAAGGCACGGCGCGGCGCCGCGGTGCGCAAGGAGCCGGTCAAGGAGTTCGACCCCTCGCCGGTCACCGGCCAGCCGGTCCGGCTGATGCAAGGGCGCTACGGCCCTTACGTCACCGACGGTGAGACCAACGCCTCGCTGCCGCGCGGCACGATGACCGAAGAAGTGACGTTCCAATACGCGACGCACCTGTTGAAGGAACGCGCCGCCGCGGCCCCCGCCAAACGAAAGACCCGCGGAAAGACCGTAACGGCCAAAGCGACCAAAAGCACAAGCAAGGCCAAAAAGGGCAAGGGGAATTAGCCCGCGATATTGAGAGGATTCCGCCGTTTAGCCCCGGCGTCCACGCCGGGAACAAACGGCTTATTTCCCGATGCGTTTCTTACCCGGCGTGGACGCCGGGGCTAAACCTCGTCCCTCGTCTTCCCCACCGCGATCGCCGTCGCCGTGGCGTGTGTGCGACAGTGGGAAATGGTAACGAGGATTTCGGCCACGCCGAGTTGCTCGACCACGTCCTTCACTCCGCCGCGGACCGCCACCACCGGCCTGCCGCTCGGTTCGTTGCGGACCTCGATGTCGCGCCAAGATATGCCCTTTCGCCAGCCGGTCCCCAGCGCCTTCAGGATCGCCTCCTTGGCGGCCCACCGGCCGGTATAATGCTGGGTTGACTGCTTGCAGGACTGGCAATACTTGATCTCCTCGTCCGTGTACACGCGGCCGATGAACAGCTCGCCGTGGCGCTCGATCATCCGCGCGATCCGAAGACATTCCGTGATGTCGGCGCCGATGCCGATGATTTCGGGCATGTAAAGGGATTAGGGATTAGGGATTAGGGATTAGGGATTAGGAAAGATCAGCCGCTTGCGGCTTCGCAATCTTCCTTCCGCTTTGCGGTTTCGCACTCCTTCACGTTCAACTCATCGACGATCGCGGCAACTTCGCTCCGCTGCTTACCGTCGAGCCACACCCGCGCCAAGTCCACGCCGCCGCCGGACCGTTCCCACGACAACTCGCAGCGCGTCGGACCGCAATCGCCCCGGCAGGCCGAAAGCCGATACCGCGGCGAACGGGCGCGATCCGGCCGGTCGACGTCGAGCAACTCGGCTAGCCGCCGGGATGTCGGCAAGTCGATCTTGCCGTTGCGGATGGTCCGAAACCAGCTCCCGCACCGGCCGCAGTAGGGGACGCGCACGGCGGGAACGACAACCGCCACCGACGCCGCGGCGACCAACAACGCGAAAATCGCGGCATCGCCCGTTTCATTCCCAACGGCGGCCACGACGGCTGCCGCGACGGTCGCGGAGAAAATCGTCGGACGATGGCCCAACCGGCCAAACCGCGTTATGGCAACAATAGTCAGGCCGATGAAAACCCCCATAAGGATGGGAATAAGGGCCGATGGGGCAAGATACGATTGGACCACCTCGCCAACTCGGGCAAAGGTCAGCCCGGCCAGCGGCGCGGAGACGATCATCGCCGCCAAGCCGGTCCAGGTAAAACGGCCGCCGGAGGACATCTGACGGCCGAGGGCGGTTTGCGTCGGGATACCATGCATATAAACCAATGCTAGATTGGATTAGCCGCTTTGAGAAGCCCCGTGGCCTGGTTTGGGTATCGGGCAATCTATGTCGTGAACAACAATAGCCGGGAACCGTTACAGATTTTCTCTAGCCCAGGCGTTTACGCCTGGGGAAACGATCGTGGAATGATTGAATTGTCAGGCCCGTTTTACGGGCTTCCCGCATCGCCGCCAAACAGGACGCCCGTTGAACGGGCGTGACGGAAAGCAGAAAAATTCCCCGCCTCCCCAGGCGTGAACGCCTGGGCTAGAGAAAAGGGGCATAATTGAGTTATACCGTTAAACCCTATCCCCCGCGACGGGGTGTCGGCCAAATCACGTAAACGTGGGCTATTTTTGTATTGTTGCGCAATACTAACAAAAATCTATCCCGCCTCTTGCGTTTTCCAGTAAAATGTAGATAATAAGGGTTGTAATAGTCGCCAGCGGTTGGCGATTGTCCTCGTATTTATTTTCTGTTTGGAACGTAGGAGAGAATCAATGTCTTCAAAACGAGGTGTACGAACGGCGTTTACGTTGGTGGAGTTGCTTGTAGTCATCACCATCATCGGCATCCTAATCGCACTGCTGTTGCCGGCGGTGCAAGCGGCCCGCGAGGCGGCCCGCAGAATCCAATGCAGGAACCATCTCAAGCAAATTGGTCTTGCGATTCACAACTACGCCCAGGCGAACAAGGTCTTCCCGCCGGGA
>JAHIKV010000041.1 GCA_018897395.1 Planctomycetota bacterium
ATTGCCAATTCGATTTCACCATCCCTGGCTCTCCCATTATTTGCGTCGTGGAAAACGCACTGTGATGGAAGAGCCTTTTTCATTGCAAGATCAATTTTGAGTCACAAACGGCCTATGGCTGCTTTTTCAGAAAGTGCAGAAATGGTGAATCAGTCATTTATATGTCCTTTTATGCTGTTGCGTTCTATTCCTTACCGTCAGACTTGGAAAAAGGTGTCAGAACTATTTTTTTGCTTCGATGGCTTGGTTTTTTCGCGGTCTGCCGCGGGGGCGGATTGTGAGGTCGATGTTCAACCGCCGACATAGACGATCTCTCCAAGACGGCTCTCCGTAGGGCAGCCCGGTCTCGCCGCTGCGGCGGATGGCCGACAGTTCAACCTCGTCCGGCGTCTGGAGACGACTCCTACATCTTATGTTTTCTCTTCCGCGTTAGCCAGGGGCAATCGGACCTCGAATTTGGAGCCGCGCCCCGGCACGCTTTCGACCTCGATCGTTCCGCCGTGGGAAGTTACGATTCCATGCACCACGGGCAGCCCGAGTCCGGTCCCTTCGTGTATGTCCTTCGTGGTGAAAAAGGGGACGAATATCCGCTTCAACACGTGTGAGGGCATTCCGACGCCGTTGTCCTCGACGCAGAGGGCCACCCGATCGTCCAGCTCGCGCGTGGAAATTTTCATCACGCCTCCGCCCGGCATCGCCTGGCTGGCGTTGACCACCAGGTTCACCAACACCTGGTTCAACTGCGAGGGATCGGCGACGATGTCGGGTAGCCGCGGGGAGAGATGCCGCTGGATGGCCACGCCGTCCTTCACGCAGCGCGATTCGAGGAAGTACAGCCCCTCCTCGACCAAAGCGTTGAGATTCACCCGCGATTTTCGCGGCGGCATCTGCCGGGCGAAGAGCATCAGTTTTTTGATGATCTCGCGGGCGTGCAGCGAAGTGGTCACGATTTTGTCGAGGTCGCGGGCGGTCTGCCGGGGGAGGTCCGGCTCTTTGCGGGCGAGTTGGGCAAACGCCAGGATGTTGCCCAGCGGTTCGTTCAGTTCGTGCGCCACGCCCGCCGATAGTTGCCCGATCGTGGCCAGCCGGTCGGCGTGACGGAGTTGAATTTGCAGGCGGCTGCGGTCCTCGGCCGCCTGACGTCGTTCGATTAGCGAGGACACCTGCCGGGCGACGAGGTCGAGCAGGTTGCGTTCCTCTTCGAGAAACGGCCCCTCGTCAAGTTCCGGCGTCTCCCGACTGTAGCCCACCTCGATGCAGCCGCGAGCCTGCTCCTTGATCGTCAGGGGCGCGCTTTGCTTGAAGTCGCAGTCGTCGAACCCCGGCGTGGCGAAGCACTCGCCGTCGAGAACGATCCGCGCCGCCGCCGCCTCGGGATACTGCCAGGCGGGCGGCAAGAGCGCCGCCATGCCTTCAAGCACCTCTTCGAGCCGTATGTTTGACTGCTCCACCAGTTGCGACATGCGGTAAAGGCAGGTCAATTCCTTGACCCTCTCGCGCAGCGACGCCCGCATCTGCCGGCTAATCAGCGCCAACCCAAGCGTTTGCGCGACGTTTTCGTAGTATCCTATATCCGACGCCCGAAAAAAGTCCTTGCCGCGGGCCTTAAATTGCAACAGGCCGATCGTTTCTTCCGCGACAATCAGCGGAATGGCGATCAGCGATGGAAACTCCTTGCTTTTTCGTGGTTTATGTTGTTCATCCGCCCGGTCATTTTCCGCCGCGTGCGCGAGGAGCCCGTCGCCGTCGCGGCGCACGCAACACCTGAATTCCGCTTCGGCCGATTCGCCGCCGCCGAGGGACGCCTCGCAACGGAAGCTCTGACGCCCTCTTTCCACGCGCAGCTCGACCGCGTTGCATTCGGAGAAGTCCAGCAACATGCCGGTGATTTCCCGCAAAAAATCGACGTGGGAAATATCGCTGTTCGCCGACTGTAGTATCCGCTGAGACAGGGCGTGGTATTCCCTTGGCCCCGTTCCGGCCGAAGGACGCGTGGTTCGGGATCGTGACTCCTTCTTTTTCATCGCCATCCGATTCTATCACGGCGGATGTTTTCTTGAAAGTCTCGTTGCACTTCCGAAACGCAATGTTGTTTGCCATTGTCGTTTATCCGGCGTGCTTGCACGCCGCGGAGAATAGAACGAGTTTTCCCCGCTTTCACGGCGTGCAAGCGCGCCGGCTAAACGAAGCGGTGTGAAAAACCCGTGAGATTCGGCGACTGGAGTCGCCTCCTAGTGCGCTTGTAAGTGTATCGAATCAGCAGGGTGGGAGTCCCTGTCGAAGTTGGGTCTGAACTTTGTAACCAATAGTAACTGCGTCCTCGTGAGAGGGGGTGGAGAGCAACTGGAGGTG
>JAHIKV010000042.1 GCA_018897395.1 Planctomycetota bacterium
CGCGCTGCGGTCGGCGACCGGCTGTTCGGTTGCGACGCCTGCCAGGAGGCGTGTCCCTGGAACCGCCGCACGCCGGCAACCACGGAACCGGCATTCCATCCCGGGCCGGACATGAATCCAGTAGAACTGGCAGGATTGCTCGCGCTGGACGAAGCCGCGTTCCGCCGCCGATTCCGCCACACGCCCCTTTGGCGGGCGAAGCAGGAGGGCATCCAACGCAACGCCGCCGTCGTGGCGACAAACCCTAAAGCCGCGACCGACACAGCGCGACTTTATGTGCCATAGGAACCGTCCGGCGGCGGCGGTTCGACGCCGGGAAGGTCTTCGGCGTACCAACGTTCCAACACCGCCCGCCAATCGGACGGAGCGGCGACGGCCACGAAGGCGTCTCGGACCTCGCGGCCCCGCGGGTGCAGCCGGGCGTACTTGATGCCGAACTTCCGCATCACTCGGCAACATCGGCTCGGTCCGTAAAGCTCCTCGCAGAGCCGATAGTGTTCGGCGATCACATCCCGCTGCTGGTGCAGGCCGGGCGGCGGCAACTCGATCCCTTCGGCCAACGCCCGAGCTTGCTGGAATATCCACGGGTTGCCGATCGCGCCGCGGGCGACCGAAACCCCGTCCACGCCGGTCTCGCGCAGCATGTCGAGGCAATCGCGGGCAGTGAACAGGTCGCCGCTGCCGAGCACGGTTTTCCCACCGGCGTACAACTTCACCTCGCGGATGAACTCGCGCGAGCTGCGCCCCTCGTAGCGCTGCCGGACGGTGCGCCCGTGAACCGTAATTGCCGCCGAGCCGAGGCGGAATGCGCCGTCGAAGATCGCGTGGAAATTGTCCCGGCTCTGTCGGCTGTCGTCCATGCCGCGGCGCATTTTAATGGTCACGGGCACGTGCGGCGGCAGGGCCTCGCGGACCCGCGCGACTATCTCGAGCGCGGTGGCCGGATCGCTCAGCAGGAATCCGCCCCGGCGGCGTCCCAGCACTTTCTTGACCGGGCAGGCGAAGTTCAGGTCGATCGCGTCGAATCCGGCCGCCACGAGTTTCAGCGCCGCGGGCGGAAACTGCTCGGGCACGGCCCCCATCAACTGCGCCCCGCAGGGATGCTCGTCGTCGTCGACCCGCAGAAAACGTTTCGCCTTCCGCCCCTTGGTCACGTTCAGGACGAACCGATCGAGCATTACCTCGCAGACGGTCAGCGCCGCGCCCAGCCGCCGGGAGATCGTCCGCATCGGCCAATCGCTATAGCCGCTCAGCGCCGCCTGCACGACGGGAAAATCGACGGCGATCGGGCCGATACGGAGTTTGGGAAGGTTGCTCATCATGCCATCGTTGATCCAGTCCTGTACTTTACCAATTGGAACCGCCTGCTACAATGACGCATGGTTCTCTGCGATGTTGCGAGAGCGTCATGGTTTCCGCGTGCATGCGTAATAAGGACGAAGTGATGCCATCGAATTATCTTGAAACACTTTTCGGACTCTCCGGCCGGACGGCGGTTGTGATCGGCGGGGCGGGGGTGCTCGGCGGCGCGCTTTGCGAAGGACTGGCCAGGGCCGGGGCACACGTGATCGTGGCCGACCTGACCGAGGAAGGTTGCACGGCGCGAGTGAAAGCATTGGAGGCGGTCGGCGGAAAGGCCGGCTTCTGTACGGTAGACGTTACCTCGCGCGAGTCGATCGAAAACCTGCTGGCCGAAACCATCAAGCAGACCGGGCGGGCCGACATCCTCGTAAACTGCGCCGGGGTGAACGTAGGAAGCACGTTCCTCGACGCAACCGACGCCGATTGGGACCGCGTCCTGACGATCAACCTGAAGGCCGTGTTCCGGGCGTGCCAGATTTTCGGCCGGCAGATGGTCCACTCCGGCGGCGGAGCGATCGTCAACATCGGCAGCGTCACGTCTCATTTGCCGCTGTCGCGCGTGTTCGCCTATTCGGCGTCGAAGGCGGGCGTATTGAACCTGACCCGCAACGTTGCCCAGGAGTTCGCCTCCCGCGGCGTGCGGGTGAACGCGATCTGTCCCGGCTTCTTCCCGGCCGAGCAGAACCGGCGGCTTTTGGACGCCGAGCGGATCGACAACATCACCCGCCACACGCCGATGCGCCGCTTCGGCGAGCCGGAGGAATTGATCGGGACGTTGTTGCTGTTGGTCTCTCCGAAGGCCGGCAGTTTCCTGACCGGCGCGGCGATCAACATCGACGGCGGCTTCACAGCCGCGTGGTTTTGAGCGGCCGTTTAGCGGCCGCCGGTACGGCGGCGGGAATTACATACGTATAAATGGAAGTATTACACAGACAGAAACTGCGCACCTTTACCCCCTGTCTGGTTGGTTTTTCTGACATTCCCCCTCGTCTTTCGGGGTTTTGTCTCTATTTGCGCGCATTTCTTGCGTAAACCGGCCGATAAATGCTATATTATCCGGGCAGCAGGAGAACAATCATGCTTATCGAATTCCGGGTGGAAAATCACCGCTCCTTGCGTGATGAGCAGGTGCTGACGATGGAGGCGGGCCGCGTCGGCGACGAATCCGATCCGCGGCCGCGTAAAGTATCCGGCTATCCGGAAAAACTACTCACGGTAGCCGGCCTTTACGGTGCGAACGCCAGCGGCAAGAGCAATGTTCTTGCAGCGTTGGAATTTATGCGCGTTGCGGTTTTGGCATCTCACAGATTTTGGTCGCCTGATGACGGTGTACCACGAGATCCATTTGCTTGGGGAGTTAAGAAACCATCGCTATTTGAGGCGACTTTCCTCATCGATGGCATTCGTTTTCAATACGGATTCGTGGCATCGGATAAATGCTTCTTGGAAGAATGGCTCTTTGCTTGGCCTAAAAAGCACAAGCAATTGTGGTTTGAACGCATTGAAAATAATTTCAAGTTTGGAGAATACTTTAAGGGTGAAAATAAGCTGATCGAAGATGTCACTCGACCAAATGCTTTATTTCTTTCTGCGGCCTTTCAACATAATCATCCGTGTCTTCATGCAGTTTTTACGTGGTTTCGGTCGGTTCAACCGCTCAATATACCCCTTCACCGATCTTATTCTTTTTTCAGTTCGAAACGGTCATCACCAAGGCGATATGGATCAGTTCAACTACTTGAGGAAGGCGACTTACGTCAAAGGCCATTGCTATCTAATGAAGAATCATCGAAACAGCTTTCTGATCAATTTCGTGAATTACTGGTTAGCGCAGATTTTGGAATAGAGGATTATCGAGTGGAGGTTGAAGAACTCGAAGATGATTTCCACAACCGAAGCAAGATTGTTAGTTATTATTTTAAGCACAGAAGCGATTCCGATAATGTATGGCTGCCGTTAGACGAAGAGTCTAATGGAACAAAGGTCATGTTTTATATGGCACTACCTATTTTAAAAACTCTTCAGGATGGCGGAATATTATTCATAGATGAACTGGAACGCAGCTTGCATCCGTATCTTGCCCGGAAGATAATCAGCCAATTCAACAATCCAGAAACCAATCCCAACAATGCACAATTGATTTTCACCACGCACGACACCAATCTCCTGGGAACGATGCTTGGCGAACCTGCACTAAGACGAGATCAAGTATGGCTGACGGAAAAGAATCCGGAAGGGGCAACGGAGCTATACCCCTTGACCGACTACAAGCCCCGCAAGGCAGAAAATATCGAGCGAGGCTACCTGCAAGGCCGATACGGCGCAATCCCCTTTGTGGAAAACTTCTCGGTGGCGGGGGAGTAATTCACCATGCCGAATGCCCGCAACCGAAAACGCAAGCCGGGACGCCGAAAACCATTTCTCGATCCTAAGCCGAGAATATTGATCGTCACTGAAGGGGAAAAGACCGAGAGGCAATACTTTGAAGGATTCTGGAAGTCTTGCCGCAACCCGAGGGTTTGGATAAAGGTGGCCGACGAACACGGTGTTCCAGTGACTCTCGTTAGAACGGCGAAGCAATACAAGGAAGAGGCCGAACAAGACGCCACCCGCGAGAAAGACGACAATCTTGCCTTCGACTCCGTGTGGTGTGTGTTTGATATTGACGATCACCCCAAGGTCACCGAAGCCAAGGTGACGGCGAGAGACAACAACATCGATCTGGCTGTCTCCAATCCATGTTTCGAGATGTGGCTGTTGCTGCATTTCAGGGATAATCCCGGAATGCAACATCGCGATAAAATCGAACAAATGCTGAAGAAGCATGTACCCGGCTACGACAAGACCGTTGACTACGACACCTACTCGATCGGATATCCACAGGCCGTAATTCGAGCCGAACGAATGGATTGTTCCGCTGGTGAGGCCAATGAACCGGAACGCAATCCAACGACCGGCGTCTATAACCTTACGGAACTCATTCGCACGAAATAAACACCCGAATTGCGACAAACCATTTCCACGGCCGACGCGAGGGAGATGAGCATGTCCCATACCATCGTGATTTTCGGCGCCTCGGGCGATCTGACCGGGCGGAAACTTCTGCCGGCGCTGTACGAACTGTTCCGCAAGAAGCGGCTGCCGGAGAATACCCGCGTGGTCGGCTTCTCGCGGACGAAGTTCAGCCACGACGCCTGGCGGGAGAAACTCGCCGAATCGACCGCACGGTTCGTCGGCGAGGATTTTAATGTCGATACATGGCGACACTTCGCCCCATCAATCTTCTATCAATCGGGCAACGTCGAAGCGGCCGAGGATTATGCGGCGTTGCGCGATTTTCTCGATGAAATCGAGGGATGCCAAGAGACCACGCGGGTGTATCACCTCGCCGTGGCCCCGCCGCTTTACGCGACGGTTATCGCACGGCTCGGCGCGGCGGGATTGGCCGACGAGGAGCTCGGGCCGCGACGCGTGGTGATCGAAAAACCATTCGGCACGGACCTCGATTCCGCACGCAAGTTGAATCGGCAAGTCCACGAGGCCTTCGACGAGCATCAGGTCTATCGCATCGACCACTACCTGGGCAAGGAGACCGTCCAGAACGTGCTGGTGCTGCGGTTCGCCAACAGCATTTTCGAACCGATCTGGAACCGCAATTACATCGACCACGTGCAGATCACGGCGGCCGAGGACTTGCTGGTGGGCCATCGCGCGGCGTACTACGAATCGGCGGGCGTGCTGCGCGACATGTTCCAAAACCACCTCCTGCAACTGATGACCTTCACGGCGATGGAGGCCCCGGCGCGGTTCGACGCCGACGCCGTGCGCGACGAAAAGGTGAAGGTGCTCCGCTCGGTCCGCGTGATGAAGCCCGAGGAGGTCCATACCGACACCATCCGCGGCCAATACCGCAATTACCGCGACGAGCCTGGGGTGCCGGAGGACAGCGAGACGGCCACCTTCGGCGCAATCAAGCTGCACATCGAGAACTGGCGTTGGCAGGGCGTTCCGTTCCTGCTCCGCAGCGGCAAGGCGATGTCGTGCCACACCACCCAGATCGTCATTCAGTTCCGGCCCGCGCCGCACGTAATGTTCGACGCGGGTCCGCGTTCCGCCTTCGAGGCCAACCGTTTGGTCATCCAGGTGCAGCCGGCCGAGGGCATCCAGTTGCACTTCCAGACGAAGGTGCCGGACGCCGGCATGAAGTTCCGCACGACCGATCTGCACTTCACGTTCCGCGAGAAGTTCGCCGGCCGGATGCCCGAGGCCTACCAGCGGTTGCTGTTGGACGTGATGCAGGGAGACGCCAGTCTGTTTTCGCGCGCCGACGAGGTGGAGTTGGCCTGGTCGATCATCGACCCGATCCAGCGCGGTTGGGAGCGACCCGGCCGGCCGCCGCTGGCGTTGTACGAGGCCGGCGGCTGGGGATCGCCGAACGCGGTGGAATGGATGTGCCGCCAGAACCGCGAGTGGTTCGATTCCTGCCCCGTGTTGAAGTAGTGCTTGTAGGACGGATTTCCTAATCCGTCCAGCTTTTCAGGACGGATTAGGAAATCCGTCCTACCTCCAAGACGAGTCATCTCCGTTTCCCCACGCCATCCACCGATTGCATTTCTTGCCTCGCCGGTTACAATCGTCCACATTCTGCGATTACATTCCAGCGGCGGTGGTTTTTCTCTACCATTTCCGGGAGACGCCCATGAACTGGGACCTTTATCTGCGGCTGAGCGCGTTGATGGCCTTGGAATACGCCGTGTGGGGAGCGTGGATGTCCGTGCTGGCCGTCCGGCTGCTTGGCCCGCTGAAGATGACCGGGAAACAGACCGGCTGGATATACGCCACGCTGCCGCTGGCCTGCATCTTCGCCCCGCTGGCCTCCGGCTATTTGGCCGATAGTCGCTTCAACGCCGAGTGGATCATACTGGTTTCGCACGCCGTCGGGGCGATTCTGCTCTTCGTGGCGGCGCGGCAGACGAAGTTTGGGGGTATGTTCCTGACCATGCTCCTCTACTCGATCTTCTATACGGCCACGCTGCCGCTGGTCAATAAAATGGTCTTTAGTCAACTCCACTCCGAAGCCACGTGGATATTCCTCTGGGCGCCGGTGGCCTGGGCATTGATCGGATACCTGTTGACCGGCATCCGTCAAGTCCGCAAAACCGGCGGCGACGGACCGGACAGCCTCTACCTGGCCGGAATCCTATCGCTGGTAATGGTCGTCGTCTGTTTCTTCCAGATGCCGCTGAAGCCGGCCTCCGAGGGCAATCCCATGATCGAAGCCCTGGCCATGTTGAAAAACAACAGCTACCTGATCTTCATTCTCGTCCAGTTGGTCGTCTCCGGGATGATGCAGTTCTACTTCCTCGGCACGGGCAGGTTCTTGCAGGACCGGGGCGTCAAAGGCAAAAACGTATCCGCCGTGATGGCCTTGGCCCAGGCCGTTCAAGCCGTCGCGACTATCGTGCTGCTCGATTGGCTGATCGGTTTGTCCAAAGTTCTGGGATACGGAGAGTACGAAGGGTATCGGTGGATATTCATCGTCGGCGCCTTGTGCTGGACTTTTCTTTACATAACCTACGTGGTGAGCAAACGCGCCTTGTGGGTAATGCTGATCCAGGCGTTTCACGGGCTGGCCTACGTCTTCTTCATGATCGGCGGACAAATGTTCGTCGGCAAAATGGCGCCGGAGGCGATCGGGGCCTCGGCCCAATCGCTGATCTTCATCGCCACCAACGGCATCGGGTTGTTCCTGGGGACGCAATTGGCCGGCCTCGTCATGCAGCGCAACTCGGTGGGCGAGAAGTTCCAATGGACGAAGATTTGGTCCGTGCCGCTGGCGATCACCCTCGGCGGGGCGATCGCTTTCGCCATCTTGTTCCGCGTACCCAGCCCCGATGATTTCAAGAAAGACAACGTGGCCCCCAACATCGAGAAGTTGACGGACGACGACGCCTTGTCAAAAAACTTAGGACTGTCCCTTCGCCCCCTTGACGCATCGCGTCGTTCGGCTACCTTCAGGTCATGCCGAGACTCCCACGCTTGCAATTCGACGGGGCCGTGTATCACGTAACGTCGCGCGGCGACCACGGCGAGGCCGTCTTTCGCGACGACGCCGACCGACAACGGCTACTCGACGTGCTGGCCGACGCCTGCGTCAAGACCGGTTGGCTGGTCCACGCCTACGTGTTGATGCCGAACCATTACCACATCCTGCTTGAGGCGCCGCGGGCGAACCTCGTCGACGGCATGAAGTGGCTCCAGGGGACCTACACCATCCGCTACAACCGCCGCCACAAATTGCACGGCCACCTGTTCCAAGGCCGATACAAGTCGTTGTTGATCGACCCGGACGACGACGCGCTCTTCCCGCTTGTCAGCACATACATCCACCTGAATCCGGTCCGCGCGGGACTGGTTCCCGCCGAGCGGCGCGGGCTGGAGCGCTTCCGCTGGAGCAGCCTGCCGGCTTATCTCGGTCACAAGACGCGGCGGCCGGACTGGTTGTGCGTCGATCGGGTGTTGGCCGCGCTCGATTTGTCCGACTCGACGGCCGGCCGGGAATCTTACGAGTCGTACATCGTCGGCCAGGCCCGACGAATCGCCGCCGGCGCCGAGGGCGTCGAGTTGCAGCGGCAGTGGAAGGCGATCCGACGCGGCTGGCGGCTCGGCGGCGATGCCTTTCGCAAGCGGGTCGAAATTCTACTCAAAAGCGTGCTCGAAGGACGCCGGGTCGGCGCCTACGTCGGACCCGAGGTGCGCGAATACCGCCAACATTCGGCCGAAGGGCTTCTGGCGGCGGGCCTGAAGGCGGTCGGACTCGCGCCGGACCAATTGCCGCTGCTGCGGAAGACCGATCCACGCAAACAGGCCGTCGCCTGGCTGTTGCGCAAGCACACCACGGTCCGCAACGCATGGCTCTCCGAGGCGCTGAGCATGGGCCACGAGGTGAACGTCTCGCAATCGGTCGGCCGCGTCGACCGCGCCGCGACCGACGAGCTTGCCCGCTGGAAAGCGGCCGTGGCGAAAGTAATTTCGTAGGGTGAAACGCACCATTGCCGGTTGCGGTTAGTGCGACCAATCACCGCTTCCCGCCGTGTATTCACGGCGGGCTAATCCTACAACGCTGGGTTGATCGATGCTGTCATTGATAGCAGTTCTCGTTGGTGCTGTTATGCAAGTGTCAGACTGCCTCGCGTCGTCTGGAACCTGGCGATTGGGCATGTGAACAACATGATTCTTCCGTCAAGAC
>JAHIKV010000043.1 GCA_018897395.1 Planctomycetota bacterium
CGTTTGGCAAGCTCAACCGATTCGGAATTTCCACTACATCGACTTTCCGCCGCCGACCGTCCGAAACCATTGAACTTACGTCGCTTTTTCAAGAAAACCGACCCCAAATCTTACACAGCACCGTAACTTGGGCTAACTTGGAGAAATACCCGCCATGAGAGAACCCACCCGCAATGCAACGCCTCGTCGCGAGTTTCTGAAGACCGCCGCCGGAGCGACCGCGGCCACGGCCTTGGCCGGAGTCGCCGTTCCGCGCGTTCATGCCGCCGAGGACAACACCATCCGGCTGGCGCTGATCGGCTGCGGAGGCCGAGGCAGCGGGGCGGTGGGAAACGCCCTGTCGGTTCCGGGCGAACAGGTCAAGCTGACGGCCATGGCCGATCTGTTCGACGATAAATTGCAACGGTCGCACAAGGCGCTTTCCAAACGGTTTGGCGACCGGATCGACGTGCCGCCGGAGCGACGGTTTTTGGGCCTCGACGCCTATCGCAAGGCGATCGACTGTCTGCGGCCCGGCGACGTGGCGCTGTTGACCACGCACGCCGCCTTTCGTCCGACCCACCTGGACTACGCGGTGCAAAAGGGGGGCAACGTCTTCATGGAAAAGACGTTCGCGCCCGATCCGGCGGGCGTGCGGCAAATCATCTGCGCGGGCGAGGCGGCCGAAAAGAAAAACCTCAAAATCGCCGCCGGATTGATGTGCCGCCACAGCTCGGCCCGACAGGCGCTGATCCGGAAAATCCGCGACGGCGAGCTGGGCGACGTGCTCCTCTCCCGCGCCTATCGGATGCACGGCAAAATCGCCTTGCCGCCGTTCCCGCAAGGCGAAAACGAACTGCTCTGGCAAATCCGCCGCGCGATGCACTTCCTCTGGGGTTCCTCGGGATTGCTGTTGGAGATGATGATCCACCAGATCGACGAATGTTGCTGGATCAAGGACGCCTGGCCGGTCGCCGCGCACGGGGTCGGCGGACGCTACGCCGGCAGCGACGATTGCAGCCAGAACCTCGACAGCTATTCGGTCGAGTACACCTTCCCCGACGGCTCGCAGGCGCTGGTCACGAGCCGCTACATCAACAATTGCTTCAACGACTTCGCCACCTTCGTTCAAGGGACGAAGTGCGCGGCCCAGTTTTCCGGCAACGTGCATGCCCCGACCGTGCAAATCTACAAGGACCAGCGAATGGCGGACGACAACGTCGCCTGGAAGCCGCCGCGCGAGAGGGTCAATCCCTGGCAGGCCGAGTGGAACGTGCTCTTGGACGCGATCCGCAACGACCGGCCGCACAACGAGAGCCGTCGGGCGGCGATGGCGAACTACGCGGCGATCATGGGCCGGGCGGCAGTCCACACCGGCAGGATCATCACCTGGGACGAAACTTTGGCCTCGAAGTTCCAATTCTGCCCGAACGTGGCAGAGTTGACCACCGACAGCCCCGCGCCGGTCCGCGCCGACTCCCACGGCCGCTACCCGGTCCCCGTGCCGGGCAAGTGGGTGGAGGTCTGAACCAGTCCGTAGCAAAGTCGAGGGTAATATACGTTGCACGGAAAAAAGTGAAACATTCTTCTCGGATGGAGAAGATAGTTACACTTCCGGCCGTTCACCGTATAACGAGAGGAGCAATTGAGAAATAACTCGATCTCCACCGAAGCCCACGGGTTACAACCCGTGGGCTTGTCGGGGAGCAAAATGTCGGTTAAGTAGTTGCTGTTGCGGAAAAGCCTGCGTAGCCCCACCAACAGCGAAAAAGGCTACTTTCCTCGCGGTTGGCCTCCAAAACTTCGCAAACTACCAAAACAAGTATTGTGTCCTTGCGCTACGTTGAGCTTGGGAAAGGAGGATCAATGTAGGATACATCGAGAAACCTTTCGATGGAACCCTGCGGGTAGTCAAGCCCGTCCGGAAGAGTCTGGCCAACAACCGGAAGCGAGTCTTGCGTGGCGTCGGGGCGACCCGGCCTGCGAAGCGTAGACAGCCAGTGCCGAAGCCGTGTGATTGAGCCTCGAAAGTACGAATGTGGGAGCCTTCGCCGTGGACACAGCGGGGGCCGCGCCGACGCATCGCCTGGGCCAGGTGCGTCGGTCCCGCCGGGGTCGGAGAGCAGGGCAAGAGCACAATCGGGGTTCCCCAGGAACGTAGGAGATCCTGCCGTTTCCACTGACCAAAGTCCCGGCCGGAGACACCGGGTGACCAACTCCAGGAGACCCGACACGCGGCGGCGCTTGGCCGCGTGCGGGCGAAACACGAGCGCTCCGAGTGGTATCGTCCGCGCGAAGGAAACGAAGCGCGGCGGGACGGGCGGCAGGAAGTCATAGCGCCTTGATAGTACCGTGGAAGCCGGGGAACTCGGACCGTGGGAACCCGGCGGAGGGAAGCGAGGCGTCGGGTGACAATACCATTGGCGGGAAACGCGGTGAGGACATCGTGCCTCGACTACGCGTCACCGTGACGCCAACGGATAGCCAAAACGGGTTCGCAGTCGATGACTGCGAAGCGAAGTTGTCACTTGAGGAACCGAATGCGTTAATTGCGCACGTTCGGGTCTGTGGGAGCCTCGGGCGGGCAACCGCCCGAGGCCACCCGGTCCTTTTTCGCCGGTGGGGTGCGTCCTATTCGGTAATGGTCGCGGCGATTTCGCGGAGTTGTGCAAGTAGCTCGGGATTGGCGGCGGCGAGGAAGTCGGCCTCCTCCAGGTGGAACGGCCCGCCATCGGGCGAAGTGACGCAGCCGCCGGCCTCGCGGAGGATCAACACGCCCGCCGCCACGTCCCATATATGCGTGGAGAACGACCAGAAGAGATCGAAACGCCCGGCGGCCAAGTAGCAGAGATTCAATGCCGCGGAGCCGGTCCGCCGGATGGCCTGGCAACGGGGAATCATTTCCAAAAACATCCGCAGATCGGGTGAATCGCTCCGCACGCCGGGTGGAAAGCCGACGGCGGCCAACGCCTCGGACAATTTGGAGACGCCGCTGGCGTGGATAGCCCGGCCGCCCAGCCGCGCCCCCTGGCCGGTTGCCGCCGTGAAACATTCGTCCAGCATCGGATCGTAAACCGCTCCGACGAGCAACTCGCCGTTGCGCTCCAGGGCCAGCGAGACGCAATAGTGCGGCACGCCGTGGACGAAGTTCGTCGTGCCGTCCAGCGGATCGACGATCCAGCGGTATTCGGCCGGAAAAGGGGACAGGCGCCTTTTGTGCGAAGCACCCTTCGGGCCTTTCAGGCAAAAGGTGCCTGTCCCCTTTTCCGGCTCGGATTGTTCTTGTTCTTCGCCCAACAGGCAATGATTCGGAAACGCTCCGAGGACGACGCGGCGGACCGTTTCCTGCGAGGCCAGGTCGGCCTGCGTGACCAAATCGGCGGGGCCTTTTTCGCGGGTCTCAGTCCGGCCGATCCAGTCCTGAACAACGCGTGCCCCGGCGCGGACCGCCTCTTCGCACACTCGCAGATAATCGTTATATTCTTCCATGTCGTTCACGCCGCACGCCGCGTGGGCGCGGCGGCTAAACATTGTTATTCTCCCGTTTAGCCCCGGCGCCCACGCCGGGTAAGATGAAGTCAAATGTACCGAGTTGCCTTCCAGGGCGACAGTGTGCAACTGCCGTGCCAGGAAAAAAGTTGAAGTGGCATGTTTCGATGCCGGTAAGATAGGGTAAGTTTACCCCTAATGCGGGTGGGAAATCGATGAAACCACTTTTTTCCGCCGGGATTTCATTCATTCGGCACTAGACATCCCAGTAAAACCTGGTATCATCAAAGCATCGGCCTCTTCTCTGTTCCGGCCCCGCCGTTTCGCTTCGCCGCGAGCGGCGGGGTTTTTTTATTGGTCTGCATGTAATTGTAGCAGTAGCAGTAGGCCGGGTTGCAACCCGGCGCACATTCGTGCCGGGTCACGACCCGGCCTACTCCTTCTCCGACAACCGCCCATCGCCATGACAAAAGCATTTATCGCGGATAACTTCTTGTTGCAGAACGAGCGGGCAGCGCGGTTGTACCACGAGTATGCCGCCCGGCTGCCGATCATCGACTATCACTGCCACCTGCCGCCGTCCGAGATCGCACGGGACCGCCGCTTCGAGAATCTTTCGCAAATCTGGTTGAGCGGCGACCATTACAAATGGCGTGCGATGCGTGCGGCGGGCGTACACGAACGATTCATCACCGGAGACGCCGCGGACCGGCAAAAATTCCAAAAATGGGCCGAGACCGTACCGCTTACGCTCCGCAATCCGCTCTATCACTGGACCCACCTCGAACTGAAACGGCCGCTGGGCATCGACGACCGGCTGCTGGGGCCGGACACGGCCGAGGGCATCTGGAACGAGTGCAACGCGAAACTCGCCCGGCCGGAGTTCTCCGCACGCGGAATCATGCGGCAAATGAACGTCCTGGCGGTCTGCACCACCGACGACCCGACCGATCCGCTGGAGCATCATCGGGCGATCGCCGAGGATAGTACCTTTTCGATCCAGGTGTTGCCGACGTTCCGGCCGGATAGGGCGTTGGCCGTGGAATCGCCGCCGGCGTTCGGCGAGTGGGTGGACCGGCTCGCGGCCGCAAGCGGTATCGAAGTGAAGGACGATTACGACCGGTTTCTCGACGCCTTGCGCGAGCGGCACGACTTCTTTCACTCGCATGGCTGCCGGCTCTCGGACCATGGATTGGAGACGTTCCCCGCCGCCGACCATACGACGGCGGAAGTCGCGTCCGCCTTCCGGCGAGTTCGGAGCGGCAAGGAACTTTCGGCCGACGAGGTCGTCGAGTTCCGCTCGGCCGTGCTGGAACAACTTGCCGCGATGAATTGCGAAAAGGGCTGGGTCCAACAGTTCCACTTAGGAGCAATGCGGAACAACAACACGCGGATGTTCCAAACTCTTGGGCCGGACGCCGGATTCGACTCGATCGGCGACGCGGAGGTTGCTCGGCCGATGGCGCGGTTCCTCGACCGACTGGACCGCGACGGCCGGCTGGCCAAGACGATCCTCTACAATCTGAATCCGGCGCACAACGACGTGGCGGCCACGATGATCGGCAACTTTCAGGACGGCGAGACGCCCGGCAAGATGCAACTGGGCAGCGGTTGGTGGTTCATGGACCAGAAGGACGGCATGGAGCGGCAACTCAATTCGCTGTCGAATCAGGGGCTGCTGAGTCTGTTCGTGGGGATGTTGACCGACAGCCGCTCGTTTCTTTCCTACACCCGGCACGAATACTTCCGCCGCATTCTCTGCAATCTGTTGGGCACGGAGATGGAGCAGGGGCTATTGCCCGACGAGATGGAGTTGGTCGGCCGGATGGTGCGGGAGATCTGCTACGGCAACGCAGCCCGATATTTCGGGTTTGACGTGCCGGAAATATAATCCGAACAGGGGGATTGACCGCTTTGAGCGGTTTTGGGAAAATAAGCGTATAGGGGAAGTTTTCCGGCAACCTCTCCGGCGTTTGCTCTCCGGCAACAATCAAGGAGTTACAACAATGTGCGCGGACGGTAGATGTTCGGCTGCGTGGATCGGGGCAATCGTGTATTTCGCTTTCTGCGGCTTCGTCGTCGGCGCCGAAGAGGGAACGATAAAAATCGATCTGGGTTTCACGCCGGTCGAGTTAGAAGGCGGCTTGACGTATCTCGGCCCGGGGCCCGCGCCCAGCACGTGGAACCTTCTGGCCCCAACCAACATCAACGCCGCCGACACCACTAACGCCGACCAGCTTTGGTCGGGGGGAGGACTCGGTTTGAACCTCTCCGGCGCGGGAGTGAGCGTGGGCATCTGGGACGGCGGCCCCGTCCGCTCCACACACCTGGAGCTTTCCGGCCGCGTAACCGTCGTCGACTCCGGCCCGGCCCAGAACCACGCCACGCACGTGGCCGGCACGATCGGCGCCGCGGGCATCAACGCCTCCGCGCACGGAATGGCCAACTCCGTACAGATTTACAGCTACAACTGGAACGACGACACCACCGAGATGGGCGCGGCCGTCTCCTCCTACGACATCGCGCTCTCGAACCATTCGTACGGTTACGTTTGTGGCTGGGTTAGGGGAATCGATTGGGGCGTCGGAACCGTGGACACCTGGTACGCCGACCGCAGCGTCTACTCCATTGAGGATCCATATTTTGGCAAGTACGACACCAATACGCAGGCGCTGGATACGACGCTCTACAACAACCCCAAATTGCTGAGCGTTTGGGCGGCCGGCAACGACCGCAACGACCAGTACACCAACGCCCACGGCGACGACAAATATGTAACTTACCTCTCGGGCAGCCCATCGGGCACCCCGTTGGGTGCCGGCTGGTACCTCGTCTCTACCAGTTCCTATTCGGCCCCGCCCAAGGACGGCAACGGCGGCTCGGGCTACGATTGCCTACCCCAACAGCAAGTGGCCAAAAACTCGTTGACCGTCGGCGCGATCAACGATATCACCGACGATCCTTATTCCAGCGGGGACGTGAGCATGACGTCGTTCTCTTCCTGGGGACCGACCGACGATGGCCGTCTGAAGCCCGACGTGGTGGCCAATGGGGGAAGCCTCATTTCTTCCCTCGCCTCCAGTGACGACGCTTACGGCAGTTATTCGGGCACGTCGATGGCTTCCCCCAACGCGACCGGTACCTGCGCCCTGCTGGTCGAACACTACCAGAATCTCAACGGCGGCCAACTCCCCTACAGCGCGACCATGAAGGCGCTGGTGATGCACACGGCCACGGACGCGGGCAACGTCGGACCGGACTACACCTATGGATACGGCGTGCTCGACGGCGCCGCGGCGGCCCAATTGCTCTCCGACCTGGACGCCCCCGATTCCACCGTTTTTCTCTTCGAAGATACATTCGACGGGACGGAACTGACCTATTCGGTCCTCTCCGACGGCAGCGAGCCGCTGAAAGTCACTCTTGCCTGGACCGATCCGGCCCCGGACATTCTACCCGGATCGGGACTAGACGACGCCACTTTGGTGTTGGTGAACGATCTGGATCTTTGGTTGACCGACAACTCCGACACTATCTTCTATCCGTGGACGCTCGATCCCGCAAATCCGGGCAACCCAGCCGTGCAGACGCAATTGAACCACCTCGACAACGTGGTGCAGGTGTGGATCGCCGACGCGACTGCCGGTTGGTACACAATCCACATCGGCGGAATGTTGGATGCCGCCTATCTGAGCCAGGACTACTCGCTAATCGGCAGCGGCGCCGTCGTCCCCGAACCGAGCCAGATCATCATGCTGCTTGGTTTGGCCGTGATGTGGTTTGCCCGGCGGCGGTTGCGGCGGGGGTAAAACAGCGGCTTGGTTCACACCGTCTGCCCCCGGTGTATTCACCGGGGGCTAAATGTATCCGCGTTGGTGCGGCAGTTGTACTGCCGCACCCGCGAATTCGGGGTGGCAGTACAACTGCCACCCCAACATTGGGTGTATTCACCGGGGGCTAAATGTTTTGGAAGAACTCGGCCAGCGCCGCGCCGACCGCGGCGGGGTTGTCCACGGAGATCACCTTCACCGGCCCTTCTTCTCCTTCAGCTTTTCTCGGAACAGTTCGAGCTTGCGGCCGATGACGCCGGAATGCGGTTCCAGTTCCACGGCCTTGGTCTGACTCTTCACGGCGTTTTCATAGTCGCCTTTGGCGAAGTAGACGTGGGCCAGGGTGTCGTGGTATCCGCCCGTTTCGGGTTCCAGTTCCAGCGACTTGAGCGAACATTTCAGCGCCTCGTCCAGGTCGCCCGCCGTGTTGCCGATCAGCCAGGCGTACTGGTTGAAAGCCGCGGCGTTTTCGGGGTTTTCGGCAATCGCGTCGCGAAACTCCTCCGCGGCCTTCTCGATCAGGCCGGCTATCTTGGCGCGGTACTCCGGCGGCTGTCCGGGGAGCCGATGGCAGGCGATCAGCACGTCGATGTCCTCGGGGTTGACCGCCAGCGCCTTGTCCAACGCCTCGCGCTGTTTCGCCGCGTCTCGTTTTGCTTCCCAATGGCAGGCGAAGAAGTAGTGCGTTCGAGAGCGGAGTTCATTGACATTGCCGCCGTAGAGTTTGGCCGCGTCCGCCTTGCCGGCGTCGATTGCCCGAAACATCTTCTCCAACGTATTGGCGGCGTCGAGGTTTTCTCCTTGATCGTGCAGCATCTCCGCCAGATAAATTCGGGCAATCGCCATCAACTCGATCTGCTGCCGGCCGCTCTGTTCGATCACGTGTTCGTACTCCCGCCGTGCCCAGGCGTATTGGCCCCGGTCGCGGAGTATCTCGGCCGTCCGCAGATGATTGAGCAATTGCTCCCGCTGCTTGCCGGGGTGGAGGCGGAACGCGCGGGCGGCCGTCTGCTCCGCCTGGTCATTTTTGCCCTGCTCGGAGTATGCCTGGGCCAGCGCGTAAAGCAGCGGCGGATCGACGGCGAACCGGGGCGGAAACCGCCGGGCCAGATCGTCCACCGCCCGCCACGCCTTCTGTTCGATCAGCCAGTCGAGCAACTCGGCCAGCGATTGCGGATTGCCCCGCTCCAGCGCCACCAGCCGGCGGACCGCCTCCGCGGCTTCATCCGCCTTGCCGAGTTTATTCAGCCAGTCCACCTGAAAGCGGACCAAGCCGGAAACGATTTCCGGGCTGGACTCCTTGGGTGTCCGCTTCAACGCATTGTGCTCGTCGTCGATGAACTTCGACCACTCGGCCATCTCCGACTCGGACCCCTCGCCCAACCGCGTCCAGGCCAACATCCAGCCGGCGCCGGTGCGATTGCACTTTTTCAGTCCCTTGCGGATGGTTTCGATTGCGGCAGGTTGGGGCGGAGCCGCCTTGGCGCGGGCCAAAAAAGCCACGGACGCCGACTTGGAAAGGGCCGACGACTTCTCGAACCGCACCAGCCGGCACAAGGCGGGAATGCCCCGGCCGTCGGGCAAACGGGCCAGCACTCGCATCCGCATTTCCCGCGCGGAGGCGTTCTGCGTTTCGTAGTCCTGCAAGCACTGCTTGACTTCCGGCGGATCGTTGGCCGTCGTCCACTCGATCCGCATCAGGCGGAGCAGATACCTTGCCCGGGACGCGATTTCCAGGTCCTCGTGGTCTGCCGCGGCGTCGAGCGCGTCGAAGGCCTCGAAGCCCAGCCGGCCAAGCTCCTCCTGGGCCCGCTTACGCACGTAGTAATCCTCGTCGCCCAATTGCCGGATCAGTTCGTCGATCCGTTGGGCCGAGTCCGCCTCTTGCTGCGCCGGCGCGGCGGGTTTCTGTTCGTCGGCGTTTAGCGCCGCGGAGCCGAATATTCCAGCGGCGACGATCAGCGCGAACGCGGTCCTTGCGGCTGCGTGGTGGGCAAACATGTTCATGCCATGACCCCGATTGGGTTGTACAGTTATCGGTTGGCAGTGTTGGGACGGGAGTTCAACCGCCACCTCTACGTAGCGAAAAAATAGCCGGGGACTAACAGCCCCCGGTGGGAAAATCTCGTAATCGGACACATTCCGGGGGCTGTTAGCCCCCGGCTATTCCACCAATTAATATCTCAAAGTCAGATAAACGATCTGCCCCCGGCCCATCAGTACGGCAGGACCGCGCGGACCGCGTTGCGGATCGGGCGACCGGGGATGTAGACCTTTCCGCGGACGACCACGCCCCGGGGACCTACCCACATCGGCGCCGGCATGACCGGCGAGTATACCGCGTACGGCATCGGCCTCATCACCGGTGTCCGGTAATAGTAAGCCGGCGCGGGATAGGCGTAGGCCGGCGCGGGATAAGCGTAGGCCGGCGGCGCGGGGTAATAGGCGTGGACGACCCCGGGCGGAACGTACCAGCCCCCGTAGGCGGTCGAACCGAGCAGCAACAAGCTCACGGCGATGGCGGCAATGAGCGTCTTCATCCGAGGCACTCCTTATGCAAGTATTCGGAACAGTCGAGCCAAACGGTACTATTGCGCAAAACACCCTATGCTGAATTATAGGTCGCGCACCATAAACGTGCAACTGCATCGCGGGTGGTTCAAACCGTGCCGTCGTGTGCTCCATTTAGCCCGCCGTGAATACACGGCGGGGACGGGGAATGGCCGTGAATACATGGCGGGCAGTGGTGGTTGCGTACCACGCACCGTGCCCCGGGTGTATTCACCCGGGGCTAAATAAC
>JAHIKV010000044.1 GCA_018897395.1 Planctomycetota bacterium
GCGGACCCGGAGAATCTTCTTGTAGCGCGGACGGGTATAGACCACATAGAGGTGCCGGCAACCGCACCTGGGGCACTCTATCCCTTGAGATTCCGACTTCTTCTCGTCCCTGGCCATTTAGGGTTTCCTGTGTTGTAGCTCCGACAATCTCAACCGCGGGCGACGCTGGGGTGCCTTTACGTCTGTTCCGGGCAAGATTGCCCCCTGGATAGACGCGGCAACTGCGCAGCCGACAAGGCAGTCGAGCCAGTGGTTGTCCACAGCGGCAGGGCGCATTTTCCATTCGTCCACCGTGCGGCCGCGGCCTTCGGTCTTCACGCGGTATTCGGCTGTGATGTGCTCGGCGAAAAGGCGGTGGAGAGTAGGATTATCGCCGAAGAGGGAGAGGCAGCCGCGATCGCCCATCGCCACGGACAGGCGGGCGTGGGTGAATGACTTCCAGTAGTTCGTGTCGAAGACGACGTGCCGAACGGCCCGCTTGCCTTGGACGTTTGGAATCCGCCAGTTCAGGCCCACACGGTCCCCCAGTTTCCGTTTGTATTCGGAGAACGGAACACTGGACGCCCCAACGAATCGGCCGTGACTGGGCAAGAGCAGGGCCGAATGGGCGCTTTGGCGGCAGAACTGATAGACCACATCTGTCGAGGAACCCCAGTTGGCGTCGATCAGACAACGCTCGATCCGCATGCTGGCACCATCGTCACGGTGCCATTCGCGGCCGAGACAGCGGTTGGTAAGCTCTTCCAGCCCGGCGTAGATCGCGCCCTCCAGCCCGACGCCTGTGGCGACCTGCGACATGGTTGGCCGGGCATCGCGGAGCGTGAAGTAGCCCCGCCGTTGGTCGGGATGGGCCCCGTAGTCGATGACGTAGCCGGTGAAATCGTCCTCCCAAGCGGTCACGATGTAGTACAACAGCGCGGCCTGAACGTCCACAAACATCGTCAGATGGTTGCATCCGACCGGCACGTCGCCACGCTTCAGGCGATTCGTTTTGGCCGCCACCTGATCGACCGTCAGTTCGTCTTCCTGAGGCGTCTCTTCCGGCAACGGCTCGTTCTGGTACTCGGCCCAGAAGGCCCGCTCGTCCTGCAACCGCAGGTTGATGGCGTGTTGAATGGCCGAGAGTTCGTCGTGATTGTACCGCTCGGACCAAGCAACCACTGACCCGGCATCCATCTCCTCCCGATTCTGGCGGTAGAACTCGGTGGCGTCGGCCAGTCCGCGTTCGGCCCGCAGGCTCTCGGCACGAATCTCGGTATATTTGGCCCACAGAACTTCGTTGGTTGGGAACGAGTAGACCATCTTGGTCCGCTCCCCCTGCCACTGCGGATGCTTGTTGCGGTCTAGGATTATGTCGGCCATGTCTTCGGGACGAATCACGGTGCAAGGCATCACGCCGGCGATCTTCTTGCCTGGGCCGGCCAGCCCCAGCACGGCACCGGCCAGGATGCTTTCCCGCGTGGCGCACTGCGAGATGCTCCGGGCGGATTCGTCGGTCTGGGGATCGTCCAGCACGACCAGCGACGGCCGGACCGAGTGGCCGTCGGCTCGCTTGTACTTCATGCCGCGGATGCGTCCGGTGATGCCGGCAACCTTGATGATGGCGCCCGATGCCTTGCTGTCGGGAATCGTCGGCAGCACAACCTCTCGGGCAGTCCAGCCGATGTGCGTGCGATCTTCCTGGTAGAGCTGTCCGCTACAACGGTTGGCGATCCCGTCGAGGCATTGGATCGGATAGACCACCTCGGGAAAATCCTCCAGCAGCAGATCGTTGCCGTCCAGTTCGGTCTTGATCGATTCGAGCATGTCCATCGCGTGCCCCTCGTCGCTGCCGATGAGACAGACGAAGTCCCGGTGGCCGTAAAGTACAGCCCAAATGCAGGCGCACTCACAGATCGAGGTCTTGCCCGAGCCGCGAGGCATGGCCATCGCAAACAGCCCGCCGTGCTGCACGGCCTTCTCGATCTTGGCAATCACCTTGAGGTGGTCGGGCGACCAGGCCAGGTGGAACGTGAATGGGAAGTACACTTTGCAGAAGAAGCGAAAGTCAGTCGAGGCTTTTGCTTTCCGTTCGGGGTTGACTACCGCCGGCAGTTCGCCGATGTCGCGCCCGGCAAGTGACAGCGCGGCATTGCGGGCTCGGGCGCGCTCTTTGAGCAGCCCATAGGGATCGTCCTCAGGTTCGGGCCTGGGTTCGTGGCGGACCTGCACAAGCCAAGCCACGTATCGGAGCAAGTCGACGTGCCGATCATCCCCGATGCGGAAGCCCGCTCGGGAACGGTGGCGAAGCAACTGCCGCTCACCGATCACCTCACCCAGCGGCGTGGAGTTGAGCAGGCGGACCAGTTCGGTCGGACGTAGTTGTCGCGGGTCAATCGCCACCGGCCATCTCCTTCACCAAATGTCTACAACACATTTTTCACCAGCCACGCGGCATAATTCACGAGATTCAGAGTTCCGTCGGCATTCGTGGGGGCGCCGGCGTCGATGTCGTTGCGAAGCATCTCCACGGTGACCGGCTTGGTGCCCGAGGCCGTCAAGACGCGGGCCGCGTCCTCCAGCGATAGCGCCTGCGGATTCAGCGGGCCACCTTGCCGTCCTTCAGTGTTGTGTTCGCTCATCCGGTGCTACGCCTCCGCAAAAAAGTATTCCGGTGAATCGCTGCAAACTGGCCGGAATGTTGCTTGAGCTTTCTCCGAAAACATGGCTCCTGTGTCATAACGTGCGGGAGATCCCAAATTCCTTTCACCCCGAATCGAGGAGATGTGCCATGAAGAAGAGCAAACCGAAAACCCGAAAGACCGTGAAGAAGGCCACCGCTAAAGCACCTTCCAGATCGAAGAAGCGCCCGGCGAAGAAGACAGCCACAAAGGCGACCAAGGCCAAGTCGATGAGCGGGCTGGACGCCGCGGCCAAGGTGCTTACGGAGTCGGGCCAACCGATGACGGCCAAGGAGATGGTCGAGGCGGCTGAGGCCAAGGGCTACTGGAAGTCGCCCGGCGGTCAAACCCCGCATGCCACGATTTACAGCGCGATTATTCGAGAAATCGCCAAGAAGAGCGACGCCTCGCGGTTCGTGAAGACCGAGCGGGGCAAGTTCGCGACTAGTAAGTAACCGCATCGGGAGTCCTTTCTCCTGCTACCCCGGCTTCGGCTGGGGTTTTCTCAGTTGGGCCCACGGCTTTCTCGCAGATGGCCTTCTTCCCGGTGAAGTTCTCGAAGCGCTGGACGATGACGTCGCAGTAGGGCGGGTCGAGTTCCATCAAAAACGCCTTGCGTCCCGTCTGCTCGGCTGCGATCATCGTGCTGCCGCTACCGCCGAAGAGGTCCAACACGTTCTCGCCTGCTCGCGATGAATACTGCATCGCGCGGACCGCCAACTCGACGGGCTTCTCCGTCAAGTGGACCATCTTGTTCGGGTTGATCTTCTTGACGTGCCACAGATCGGTGGCGTTGTTCGGCCCGAAGAACTTGTGGCCGGCGCCCTCACGCCAACCATAGAAACACCATTCGTGCGCGCCCATGAAGTCCTTGCGAGTCAGCACCGGATGCTCTTTGTCCCAGATGATCGCTTGAGCAAAGTACAACTTGCTGGCCTTCAACGCCGGCGGATAGTTCCCACAGTTGGCATAGCCGCCCCAGATGTAGAACGACCGTCCCGGTTCAAGCACCCGGGCCATATTCCCAAACCACGCGTGCAGCATCGCCTCGAACGCCTCGTCCGTCACAAAGTCGTTCTCCAAAGGCCGGTCCTTCGCCCGCATCTGCTTGTGGGTCGGCTTCGACTTCTCCGGGTGCCGGGCCAGGTCCATTGCCTGATGATGATAGTTCGTAAACGAACTGTTGCCGGCGGCGATGGCATTGTTGCTCCGTGGCTCCAAGCGGACATTGTAGGGCGGATCGGTGTTGACCAGTTGGATCGTCGCCCCGGCCAGGAGCCGGTCTACGTCCTCCGGCTTGCTGCTGTCGCCGCAGAGCAGCCGGTGGTCGCCGAGTATCCACAGGTCGCCCGGCTACGTAATCGCCTCGTCCGGTGGCTCGGGCACCTCGTCGGGATCGGTCAGGCCGTCCTTCACGCCGGGATCGAGGAGCTTCGCCAGGTCGTCCTGCGAGAAGCCCAGCAATTCCAGGTCGATCCCCATGCCCTGGAGGTCGGCAAGCTCGATTGGCAGCAGCTCATAATCCCAGACTGCCAGGTCGGCCGTTTTGTTGTCGGCGATCCGGTAAGCCTTGATCTGCTCCGGCGTGAGGTCCGTGGCGACATGGACCGGCACCTCCGTCAGCCCCAACTTCTGGGCTGCCTTGAAGCGGGTGTGGCCGCAGATGATGACGCCCTCGGCATCGACAACGATCGGCTGCCGAAAGCCGAACTGGCGGATCGACTCGGCGACAGCATCGACGGCCGCGTCGTTCTGGCGGGGGTTGTTCTCGTAGGGACGGATGTCCGTAATCGGACGCATTTCGATATGCATGGGTGATTCCTTTCGGTTAGATGAAAATCAAAATCTTGAAGACCAAGGCGAACCAGGCGACGTGCCAGGCAAGACGTGCCAGCCTTCGGACCGTCGGGGCGGCACGGACGTACCTTGCCAACCGGTAGCCATCAGGGGGTAACGAATACATGGAAGACCTCCTGAAAAAGTCGGACAGCGCAAACAAACTGTACCCTAGACGGGAGCTGTTCCCGCTGCCCAAGACTCCGTGAAAATTCCCGGAAGTACCTACGACCGGGGGGAATGCGGATGGATGCACCACGTTGGCGCGTGTTGGGCCACGGAAGACAACGGCGTACTTGTCCAACGATTGGAACAGAACGCCACACGGCGCAAACGTGCGCGAACGTGGGCCAATGAGGTTGTGCTGAGCGGGGTGTGGAAAACGAATCCGTCCCTCGAATCCGTCACACACCCCCTCACGCGTGCGCGGACGCAACGCGCAGGCATGGGCGTGACAGCGTGAAGTATTTATAGAAGAGAGAGATATATATTTATTATATATAGACTGCACTTTCTGAGAAAATGCCCAGCTTGTGTATCTTTCCACTGGAGAAATCAATGGTCAGTGCAATTTTCCGTCGCACGGCGGTTTGCCATTAGCGAACGGAAATTAGTGTTGCAGGGCTTTTACCTGCAACAGGTTA
>JAHIKV010000373.1 GCA_018897395.1 Planctomycetota bacterium
GCGAATCATGGGTATGCTGCCTTGCCTCTCCTTCTTCGTGCCTCTGTTGCGTTGGTGGTGCGCTGGAACGGTCGATTATTTTGTCTAATTCGCCACGATCCAGCCAAACGCCACGACATTCAGGGCAATAATCAATTTCTACACCATGGCGATCAGACATTACAAGGTTTGCATCGTTACATGCTGGGCACTTCATGTTTTATCTCCTCGTTTTATTGGTTTATTCACTTTCTTTCTCCTCGGCAGGCTCGGCACCTTCTTCCTTGCCTTCGGCCTTGGGTTCTTCAGCTTCGGGCTCTTCGGCCTTGGGCTCTTCGGCGATGCCTGTCACTTCTTTAATTTTCTCCTGTGCTTGATCGACTGTCTCTGTTATTGCTTTCTTCGCTTCTTCCGCCTGTTCGCAGCCACTCAGACCTATCAGTGACAGCAGGCATGCCAGTACCAGTATTGATCTACTAAGAGTCTTCATTGCTTGTCTCCTTTAATTAAAAATTGTTTTTTCTGCTTGGGCATCAACACTTGCTCAAGGGATTCATTACCGCTTATTGTGCCTCACCTCCTTTTTGAAACCTGATGTAAAGACCGTTTCCCAAATAAATTCGGAAGTTAAGTGTCGGCGACGGTTCCTTAAAAACATTTTCTTAAAAGCTATAGTTACCAATCGCTTGATTAGTCAGTTCCTACATCGTCGGGCTGCACGAGAAGTTTGAGTCCGCAGACTCCTCGAACCTGCACACGTTGTCCCCTGTCAATCGGCGGACCATCTCCCATCACCTCGGCCCGCCACAGCTCGCCGCGCACTCGGATATAGCCTGAAGGAGCCAGTCGATCCTTCGCGATACCTCGTGCACCGACCATGCAGTTCGCGGCCCCTGCGCGATCCGTATCGTAAGCGCGCCAGACGAAGGGAAACAAGATCAAGTCCTTGACCACCCAGAGACCGACCAGGCCCCAGACAAACCAGGCGGGAATGTCCACCCACCGTCTAACCAGGGCCAGGGCCAAGACCAGGAGGACCACTGCGGGCACCTGGAAAAGGGCATATCTGACCACCACCCGAACTGACCAACCCCGTTCATTCATGCCTCTTTTTGACCCCTGCGATTAAGAATGCCCGAAACTGAATTCTGCTCAGTCCAATGTTCCCGCTGCCTTACGAAGCCTATCCATAATAGCCCTTCCCAGACCAACTTCAGGCACAGGCTCCGCATATATGACATCCAACCCCTTTCTATCCAGCCTGTGTAAACATAAAAACAGATTAGCTGCTGCTTCTACCAAATCGCCTTTAGAAGAAAGAGTTTCCACCACTTCGTACTCTCCCTCTCCCGAAGCTCGGGGAGTGAATACCAGTAGCCCAACTTTTTTTCCTTCCCTTTCGCCCTTTCCAACAAGAATTTTAACAGGTGTTCGAGGTGAATAGTGCCTGGACAATTGCCCCGGTGATTGTGGTCTGGCAGAAGCAGGAGGAGCAATCTCCACCTTACCTACTATATTTTCTATCTCCTCAAGAGCAACCCCGCCAGGCCTGAGAAGAAGCGGCTTTTTCTCAGCAAGGGAAATCACTGTGGATTCTATGCCAACCGGACACCTGCCGCCATCGAGTATCAACTCAATCTTATTCCCGAACTGCTCTTTTACATGTTCTGCGGATGTTGGGCTTAAGTAACCAAAAAGATTTGCGCTTGGCGCTGCTATCGGCGTCTCTGCCTCTTTTATAAGGCTTAAAGCAACCGGATGCGAAGGCATTCTTATAGCAAGGATTGAAAGACCGGCAGTCACGATATCAGGCACAATATCAGATTTTGGCAACGCCAGGGTAAGCGGTCCGGGCCAGAATTTCTCCATGAGTTTTTCGGCCCTTTCATCCACATAAGACCATAACCGTTCAACCTCTGAGAAATCAGCTATATGCACTATTATCGGGTCAAGACGTGGCCTGTTCTTTACTTCAAAAATTCTTGCTACTGCACGTGGATTCAAGGCATCCGCCCCAAGCCCATATACCGTTTCAGTAGGAAATGCCACCAAACCGCCCTTACGGATAATTTCAGCAGCTTTTTTTATTTCTTCCATTTCCCCACACTACTTACCGCATCTCCCCTTTGACCCGTTCCCAACC
>JAHIKV010000294.1 GCA_018897395.1 Planctomycetota bacterium
AAGGCTACCGGCATATGTCGCAGTTGCTCAAAGCGTTGGACCGCATCGTTCTTGAAAAAGGACTTGACGAAAACCGGAAGATCGCGTGATAATCGTTCGAGGAATCGCCTTCCTCTTTTCAACTGTCAAAGGGACATCCTCAGAGGCGCTTCGGAGGTTCTTTCTTGGTTTTGGAAGATTTTTTTTCTCCGCTTGTCAGGAATCGCCCCTCGGCGGTCTGTAGTAGAAAGATGTTGACGGACAAGCGGTTGTGTATTACAATTATGCCGGAACCATAATACGTTTGGGAAAAGGATTTTTTTGGGGGTGAACCGCGATGAAGACCTTGTGTTTGAAGCTCCCGGAAGCCACGGCGGCCCGATTGGCTGCGGCGGCCCGAAAGAGGAGTCAGAGCAAGTCGGCCGTCGTCCGTGCGATCCTGGACGAGTGCCTTACGGAAGGAGAGGCCGCGGCGGAAGGCTCCTGTTTGGATGTGGCGGCCGACTTGGCAGGCTGCGTTGCGGGGCCCCGTGACCTGTCAACGAAGAAAAGTCACATGCAGGGGTACGGTCAATGAATCGGCTCATCTTGCTGGACACCGGCCCCTTGGTCGCTTTGCTGAACGGTCGCGACAAATACCATGAGTGGGCAAAACTCCAGTGGGCTCAGGTTGCGCCGCCGTTTCTCACGTGCGAATCGGTCCTTTCGGAGGCATGTTTCCTCCTGCGCGCGGTACGGGGCGGCAGCGCGGCCGTGATGGAGTTGCTTGCACGTCGCGTGGTCGAAGCGGCATTTCATCTCGAAGACCACATCGAACCAGTCGCCCGTCTTCTTCGCAAATATGCCGACGTCCCTATGTCGCCGGCCGACGGATGTCTCGTCCGCATGGCGGAACTGTCGGCCGAGAGTACGATTTTGACTCTCGACCGCGATTTCCGACTCTACCGCAAGAGCGGGCGACACATCGTGCCCGCGATCATGCCGCAAGAATCTTGACTCTGCATCGACGTTGAAAAGGGGACTGGCCCCTTCCGGTCTCTCGCCAGCGGGCTTCTACTCTGCAAACATCTCCGCCAGCGCCGCCAAGACTGTGCTCTGGACCGAGCGGCCGATTCGCCCCAGCCGCTTCACCAGTCGAACCTTGTCTACGGTGCGCAACTGGTCGAGGACAATCTGTCCCTGCTTCCCCTGGAAGCGGCACGCCACTCGGGTCGGATAGTCGCGTCCCTTGGTCGTCATCGGAGCGACGATCACCGTGGCGAGGTGTCGGTTGGACTCGTCGGGCGAGACAATCAGGCAGGGGCGAACCTTCTTGATCTCGCTGCCCAGCGTCGGATCAAGGGCCGCCAAGTAAACGTCAAACCGGTTCATCACCACTCCCACTCCCGATCGTCCCAGGTGGAAGCGGGCAATTCCGCCACCGGCCGGTCGTCGCCGCGCTCGTGCATGGCACGAAACCGGTCTTCCCAACCCTGGCGCGGACGGCGCGCCGAGCGGATCACGAGTCTATCGGCTTCCATGCCCAACTCGACTTCATCGACTAGCTCGAGTTGTTCGAGCCAAACCTTGGGAATCCGCACGCCGCGTGAGTTCCCAATGCGAACCAGATGCGACTTTACGACGTTACCCATCATGTCACCTTGCCTTAGCGTCCTTCCCGGTAATTACATTGTAACTCTTCCATTGACGCCGTCAAGGATGAAGGATGAAGGATGAAGGATGAAGGATGAAGGATGAAGGATGAAGGATGAAGGATGAAGGATGAAGGATGAACAGGTGGCTCACCGCCGGCAGGCGATGTACCCGAGCATTCATCATTCATCATTCTGCATTCATCATTCCCCTTCGGGTTGTCTTTGGGGTCAGACCGTGATTAGTGATTAGCGGGCAAGAGCGATGCCGGCAGAGAAAACCGATGGCCGCTAATCACTAATCACGGTCTGACCCCACCCTGTATTCGCGCACTGCACCATCTGGGTTTGCTGTCCTTGTGCCATGACCTTTACGGCCGGGTCATCGTTCCCCGGGCGGTGTGTGACGAACTGCGTCGGTCTTGCGCCCCCTTACTCCCAAATCTCCCCAATGCCTTCCAGTGCCGAGCAGACCATTTTGTCATCCAGATGAAGGCCCGCCACACGCAGCGCTTTGAGCACATCGGCTGCCGAAGGGATTACGGCCCTTCTCTTTGCCCGGAACACCACACCCAGGGTTCCGACGACCTCGATCCCCAGGGCGTTGGCGCAGGTGCGCGCCGCCGCGTCGTCGAGTACGGCGGTCGCCGGTCTTCTCTCCATCGCCACGGCCAGCACGGCGGTCTCTCCGTTTCCAAGTCCCCATTCGAGCAGCTCCGGGGCGATGTGATGGGGAGCGACCGCCAGCCCCCAGCCGCGCTCGATGGCCTGCCGCGCGGGGTCGGAAGGTGGCCCCGCGAGAATCTCCGCGACTACGGCCTCGGGGACGAGCAATTCCTTGCACAAGTCGAGCAGAAGATGAAGCCGGTCTGCCTTGGCCAGCGCAATGACGGGCGAGGCATTGACCACCCAAACGTCATTCACGGCCGGCTTCCTCCAACACCTCCTCCGCCGTGTACTGGAACGGCGAGACGCCGAACTGCCCGAGCGCTGCGAGGAACTCCGTGCGGGAGAGGCCGGCGATCTTGGCCGCCCGCTCCTGACTGACCCGTCGCAACTCGTACCATTTCACGGCGGCGGCCAGCCGCAACTGGCGCGTGAAGTTCTCGGAGTCGGTGCGAAGCGAAGCCAGAGCTTCCTCCGGCATGTCGATTGTCATGTGGAGCATACGATGTTTTCCCTAAACCATGCCTTTTGCCTCCTGCGGGAAGCGCAACCGCTCCTGCATTATACCTTACCCTGCCATCGGTGGAAATGCCCATTTGGGCAAGCCTTTTCGCGACTTTTGGTGGGGCTGCGCTGCGCTTGACCCACCCTACACAAACTGTCCCCTTCCGCCCTTCCGCCCTCCGCCCTCCGCCCTCCGCCTTCCGCCCTCCGCCCTCCGCCCTCCGCCCTCCACCCTTCCCACGTTCTCACCCTTATACCCTCCAAAGCCCCCCTATAGAGTTAATTTAGAGAAAATTTTTAGAATTCCGACATGTCGGATGTCAGGATTCGCCCCCCGGCGGCCTCACGATACTGCAATTGACTCCCTGGCCCCGCGCTTTGTATCTTGGTACAATACCAAAGGAGCAGCGGAATGGAGTGGCTTCGCGTCTTGTGGGACGTAGAACCGGGCGGCAACGCAGAACACGTCGCCGACCACGGGCTGGACATTGACGAAGTAGAGCACGTTTTGAGAAATCCCAAGTCTTATGGCACTAGCCGAGGCAGCGGGTACCCCATGGTCTTCGGGTACACCCCCGCCGGCGAGTACATCGCGGTAGTCTACGAGGAGTTGGATGACGACACCGTGTATCCGTTGACCGCCTTTCCGATCGAGGACTAACCATGGCGCAAGAGAGAACACCGAAGCGACTGTCGGAGCAAGCCGCCCGCATCATCGGCCGCTTGCCCGAGCGGCAGCGTGCGGCACTCGACAGGGCCGCCGCCGAGGTGAAAGGGGAACTGAGCGAGAGGATCAAGAAGGCCGGCCCGTCACGGGTTGCGCTGGCGAAACTCAAGCTGGCTCGTCTTCGCGAGGGGCTCGGCCTGGGCGAGATCGCCGAGAAGACGGGGATCGACCGCGGAAATCTTTGCAAGCTGGAAAACAACGCCGAGAACGTCGAACTGAACACGCTGGCGCGACTGGCCGACGCCCTGGGTTACGACGTCGTAGTGGAACTCCGCAAACGGCCGTAGCCAAAGAGCCGCTGCCCCCCGCGCTGTAAATTGGCGCCCCCGTGGTCCGCCGATCACCCTTCCGATGTGCAGTCCCTCCTCCCCCCCAGCGCTAAGCGGGAGAACAGCGGGACAGGTCCGTTATTGGCAATATGGGAGATTTGTAAAGCACCCTGTCCTCTCAAAACCGGACCTGTCCCGCTTTCCGTCCCTCAGCAGCCTCTCAGTGAAGGTCCAGAACAACCTTTAGGCAAAGGTCAATCTGATTCATCGTGTTGCGCGAGAGCGCGCCAATCGTGTGCAGCACGTCCTGCTGCCGAATGGTGATGAGGTTTGCGCAATTCACCACGGAATTCTTGTGCAATCCGGAGGCTGTGAAATCAGGATGCCTCTGATCGAGGAGCAACTGCGTGGGCTCTACCGCGCGCCGGACGTTCCCCGTTATCAAGGCCACGATGCTGTTCTGTATCCTGGCATTGTCGCGGTCATTCTGCACCACCAGCGCGGGGCGGACCTTCTCCCGAGGGTTGTACACGGCGAAATTCACGATAACAATGTCGCCGCGCTTCATAGCTTGTATTTCTGGTAGCTCTCCAGGGCGGGATCGTCCGCATCGTCTTCAGCCATGATCGCGCCCGCCAGCGGATAGAACCGCCTGGGATCGGCGTCGCTGTCGTCGTAGAGCGGGTGGGCGATTTTCTCGTAGGCATCTCTCCGCAACACGACGCACTCTTCGCCCACCTCCGGCGGCACAAGGGGGACATGCGCCCCTCCCCGAATGGCCTGGACTTGTTCGATTGTCAGTTCCATGCTCTCATTCTAATACAACTCCGTGTCCACGGCAAGGCAAAGAGAAAAGGTGACAGCCACCAAATTATTTGGACACTCTTCTCCCTTCCCACGTTCTCACCCTTCCACCCTCCGCCTTCCACCCTTCACACCCTTGTACCCTTCCACTCCCGCCCGAGGGGATAGGGAGACAAGGAGATAAGGAGACTCCGCCCTCCGCCTTCCGCCTATTCTTGCACTGGACGATGCCCGCCATATTGCGCACGGGGTCATTTCGGCTTAGTCCAGATCGGACACTGTTCCCATTTGGCAGGTACGCCCATGCTGCCCCGCGGAACATAGGGGTAGGCGGCCAGCAACTCTCGCCGGCGATCCGGCCAGTGGCTTTGTGGGGCAATCCGGTCGAGGCAGTATTTGCAGATGGTCAAGACGGCAAAGATGCGGTCGCCGACGATGGGTACTGGTGCGTGCCATGCCTCGACCTTGCGAGGGATCATGGGTTTGGTGCCCAAGACGCGTAGGTTATGCTTCAGCATAACGCCCGCCGACCATCACACTCGACCAGGGGAAAATCATGCTGGCAGGGGTGTTATGCTAAAGCATAACCTACGCGAGGTTCATTCCAACAAGTCTTCATCCACGTCACCAAAATCAGGCGGAGGCTGATCGTCGGCTCCCCACAGTTGCTGATAATCGCCGCTGAGCACGTAGCGGTGAAACGAGGACCACGGCCAGTCCTTCGGACGGCGAGCATAACCGTGTTTTACGGGATTGTAGTGAAGGTAATCGGCATGATGGCATAAGTCTTCTTCGTCGCGGATCGTATGTTCGATGAAGCGAGGCTGCCATACCCCTCGGCGCCGTTGACGCTGATAACCCTCGCTGACCGCCCGTTCGCTGCCGCCTCGTTTGAGCCAGTCGGAAGTGAACCTTGCCTTGATTGCCTGCCAGCGGCCGGGGTAGTTCGCGTCGCCGGCCGGCAGCGTCCAGACGACGTGCAGATGGTCCGGCAGCAGTACGATGGCCACGGTTTCAAACGGAGTTTCCCGGCGTTTTTCCCGCATCGCCCGGCCGAGCAATAGCCGTGCGGTTGCCGAGCGGAACAGCGGCGCCCGGCCCGCGGTCACCAACGTGAAGAAGTAGGTCCCGCCGGCGACATAGTATCGCCGGTAATCAGGCATCGCTGTTCCTCCCCAAGTAGGTTATGCTTCAGCATAACAACCCCCGAGCAAGATGCACGCCCGCACTCGGGCGTTATGCTAAAGCATAACCTACCCATACT
>JAHIKV010000295.1 GCA_018897395.1 Planctomycetota bacterium
AAGGCTACCGGCATATATCGCAGTTGCTCAAAGCGTTGGACCGCATCGTTCTTGAAAAAGGACTTGACGAAAACCGGAAGATCGCGTGATAATCGTTCGAGGAATCGCCTTCCTCTTTTCAACTGTCAAAGGGACATCCTCAAGGCCGGGCAATAAGATCAATTGGAACGCTGAACTCATGGCGGATTAGAGTGCGGAAAAAGCGATAGTGTAGCGGGCGGACTTGCCCGCCGTGTAAGCCGGCATACACGGCGGACTTGCCCGCCCGCTACACATTGGTGCAATTCACGCTAACTTTCTCGATCGACGAACACGTCGTCCGAGAGGCGGCGGTGGGCCGCCACGCCCAACTCGCTCAGACGACGACGCCGGCCCACGGCGTGCCACGGGCCTACTCCGGCCAACTCGGGCATGACCTCGATCAGTTGGCCGATCATCGTCTCCGCCATCCGACGGATCGACTCCTGCTTCGAGCGTTCGCGGATCGCCAGCACCGTCTTCATCAACCGCACCAATTGCGATCGTTCCAGCACCGGCGAGACCAGCGAAGCATCGGCCTCGACCAGCAACTCGGCGACCGGCACTTCCAGCGCCTTCTGCCAGGCGTACAACGCACTCAGCGGCAGATCGCTGGTGGCCAGCTCCTGCTCACGCACTTGCTCGACTTCCAGGTTGAGTCGTCGCGCCACCGTGCGGCGCGAAAGTCCTTGCAGCCGGCGCACCGACGCCAACCGCTGCAAGGGTTGGACCGCGGCCGCGGGAAGCGCCACCTCCCGAGGCGGCCCAACGTCAGTCGTTGCGCAATGTCCAATGCTCATGATAACGGGCTCCTTGGTTCACGCGGCAACGCGAACCGGAAAGAAACGGGGAAAATAAGAGATAAGTCACACACTCGGTCAACCAGCTTTCCACGTCCGGCCAACGCGAACGGCCGAACGCTGCGGCGACGCTTCTTGCCCATCTTTCGAGCGCCGCGCCGTGGACTGACCCGTCGACAGTCCGCCAGTGACCGCAGCCGCAGTTTCCAAAGAAATAAACGGCGGCCACCGTCAGTTCTGTATTTTACAAGCGCCGTCGGGCATTGGCAAGTAACGCTTTTGGGTGGTGATGTTCGAGTATGTCTCGGAACGTGTTTTGGAATCATTCATTTAGCCCGCCGTGAATACACGGCGGGCCGGGTTGACCGCAAAAAACCGCTTGCCCCGGGTGTATTCACCCGGGGCTAAATACGGATATTTCAACTTCATAACACGTCCTAAGGGGCCTGTAAAAGAATAAGTGGGTAATTTACACGATAGGGGCAGGGAAGGCCGATTGAGTTCGGCCTCCCCTACACCTATCAAGAGAATTGCACGAATTCTTCCTTTTCAACCCCTTTTGCACTCGGCAATGGTCAGGCCGCGGGGAGTTGACGACCCGGCCATCCTAGCCTTAGAATCGGCGTAACTGTTCACGGGGTGAATCGGCTACATTCCTATATCCTGGGAGAAAATGGGATCGGGGCCGATTTGTGTTCGGTTCCGACGAATCTCGGGCTTTCCCGTTTCTCCTTCGGCTTTCGATGGGTGTCGGCATGGCCGTGCTTCAGGCAGTGCAAGGGAGTCATCCGGGGAGATCGCTCCCTCTGGACGGGGCCGTAATGGTACTCGGCCGGCATCCGGCTTGCGACATCGTGCTCGAATCGGGCGCGGTCAGCCGCCAGCATGCCCGAGTCCTGAAAATCGACGGCGAATACTACATCGAGGACCTGCACAGCCGCAACGGCACGCTGCTGAACGGGCAGCAGGTTGCACAGCGGCAGTTGCTTTGCGACGGCGACCATCTGGGCATCTGCGACCTCGAGTTCATCTTCCGCCTCGGTCCCGACGAGTATGGGACCACGCCGCCGGAGGGCCGACGCGAGTCGCCCGCCGAGGCCATGATGGTCGACGACGAGCCTTCGGTGAGCAGTTCGACGATCATGTCGAAGCTGAGCGTTTCGTCCGGCTCGACCGGCCTGGGGCTGGAGGTCAATTCGGAAGCCAAGCTGAAGGCCCTGTTGGAGATCAGCCGGAATCTGGGCAAGGCGCTGGGGCTGGCCGAAGTGCTGCCGAAGCTGCTGGACAGCCTCTTCGCCATCTTCGCGCAGGCCGACCGCGGGTTCATCGTGCTGTTGGATCCGCGCACCGGCCGGGTGGTGCCGAAGGCCATCAAATATCGACGCCAGGACGACACCCAGACGCTGCGCATCAGCCGCACGATCGTGGGCAACGTGATGACGGCCAAGGAGGCGATCCTTTCGGCCGACGCGGCCTCCGACTCCCGCTTCGAGATGGCCGAGAGCATCGTCGATTTCCAAATTCGTTCGATGATCTGCGCGCCGCTTGTGAACCGCGACGGCGAAGCGTTGGGCGTGATCCAGCTCGACGCGCTCGACGCGCGGAACCGCTTCGGCAAGGAAGACCTGGACGTGCTGGTCGCGGTGGCCTGCCAGGCGGCGTTCGCCGTGGAGAACGCGCAACTGCACGAGTCGGCGCTGCGAGATCTGGCCTTGCGGCGAGAGTTGTCCGTGGCCCACGAGGTGCAGCGGGGATTCCTGCCGGTCGCCGCCCCGCGAATTCCCGAATACGATTTCTTCGAGTTCTACGAACCGGCAAATCAGCTCGGCGGAGACTATTACGATTACATCGAATTGCCCGGTGGACGGCTGGCGGTGGTCGTGGCCGACGTTTCGGGCAAGGGCATCTCGGCCTCGCTGCTGATGGCCAAGCTGTCGGCCGAAACCCGATACTGCCTGGCCAGCGAACCCGATCCGGCTCAGGCGGTCGGCCGGCTGAACCGCGCGTTTTGCGGCAGTTTTTGGGAAGACCGCTTCGTCACGATGGTCCTGGCGGTGCTCGATCCACGCCGGCACGAGGCGACGATCGTCAACGCCGGCCACATGCCGCCGCTGTGGCGGCGCGGGCCGAAGGCCGTGGAGCCGGTCGCCGAGGAGGATGCCAGACTGCCGTTGGGCGTCGACCCGAGCGTGGACTACATTTCTCAAACGCTGCGATTGTCGCCCGGCGACGCGCTGGTCCTTTACACCGACGGGATCACCGAGGCGATGAACGACAAGGACGAACTGTACGGATTGCGGCGGCTCTTGGATTTGTTGAACTCCGACGTGGAGCGGGTTCCGATGCTCGGCCGCCGCATCCTCGACGACGTGAAGCAATTCGTCGGCGCCCGGCCGCAGAGCGACGACCTCTGTCTGTCGTGTTTCGGAAGGACGAGGGTGGAGTAACGGGCAGTTCGCGTTTGACGTTTAGCCGGTGTGAAAAGCACGCCGCAAATCACGGAGAAATGCAATGCGAAAACTAAGTATTTACGTCGAAACGTCTGTATGGTCGCAGGCGCTTGCTGACGACGCGCCGCAATTGCGGGCGGCGACGGAAGATTTTCTTGCCGAAGCAAAACGAGGAAAATACGACTTGTTCATTTCAGAAGTCGTCACGGAAGAGGTCGCACGAGCGTCCGAAGAAACCACCAAGCGGCTCCAGGAACTTATTGCGGAACATAAGCCGGCCTTCCTTGAGCTTAACGAGGAGGCACTTTTGCTTTCCCTGGAGTATTTGCATAACGGTGCCGTTCCCCCCTCGAAAGTTGACGATGCCAGGCACGTGGCCGTCGCGGTTTCAAACGACCTCGATGTTCTCGTGAGTTGGAACTACAAGCACCTGGTTAATGTGCGGCGGCGCGAGATGTTCCATCAAATTAGCGTAATGAATGGATTCTACAAACCTCTTCAGATTGTCGCTCCACCGGAGGTGACCGATGAAATACAGTAAATCCATGCAAGAAGTATGGCGTTGGAAGGAGGAAGTTGCCCGCGATACCGAGGGCATGAATGTTCAGGAATTGTTGGCCTATTTCAGGCAGTCGGAGCAGCGTTTGGCGGAAAAGACCGGAAAGCCGCTTAATTTACCGCGGATCGAGACAAGAAAACGACAACGCCGCGAGGAGCACTCATGAGCATCCCGGACTTTCAGAGCATGATGTTGCCGTTGCTGGAAACAATCGCCGACGGCAAAGAGTATTCCAATCGTCAGGTTGCCGTTCTGCGGGCCGAGCTAATGATCGATCGTGGACATGGATTATTTTGTCGAAGAATAGGGCCGCTTTCTTCATTCGTCCAATCAATGAAGACGGATTAGGAAATCCGTCCTACGAATCAACGTTGTTTACCACCGGCGGTCGCGCCGGAAATAAACCATTTTCATTTTTTCTCCATAAGGATGTTTACCGATGGCATGGCTAGGGCGTGGCAAGCAGAAAACCCCGACTACGCAACCCCAGACGAAAACACCACGGCCGGCGTCCCCGTCGCCGGAGGTCGAGCGACGCGCGACCGAGATCGGCCGCGAGTTGCTGAAAATGGCCCGCGATTATAAGGCGGGCGTTTTCTCCGCCCGATTCTGGTCGGACCAGTTGATGAACTGGTCGATGAAAGACCCGGCGTTCAAGATTCAACTGTTCCGCTTCATCGACGTTTTTCCGATGCTCCGCACCCCCGCCCTGGTGCATGACTACCTGACCGACTATCTGAGCCAGCCGGGCGTCACCTTGCCGCCGGGAATGGACCTGGGGCTGAAGGCCGGCGGGCTGGCCAAGGGAATTATGGCCAAGACAATCTCCGGCCGGATCACCGCCATGGCGCAGAACTTCATGGCCGGAGTGGACGCCGCCTCCGCGCTGCCCGCCCTGAAAAAACAGTGGAAAGAGGGCGTCGCCTTCAGCGTCGATCTGCTCGGCGAGGCTTGCGTCAGCGACGAAGAAGCCCGGGCGTATCAAGGCCGCTACCTCGACCTGGTCGAAATGCTGCCCGGCATGGTTGCCCAATGGCCGTCCAATCCGCTGTTGGAGAACGACCACCTCGGCCCCATCCCGCGGACCAACGTGTCGATCAAGATCAGCTCGCTCTGCGCCCGAACCGATCCGATCGATTTCCAGCGGTCGCTCCGGGCGCTGATCGAAGGCTTGCGGCCGATCCTGGAAAAAGCCGCCAAAAACAACGTCCTGGTCAACTTCGACATTGAGCAATTCGCCATAAAGGATCTGACCCTTTCGCTCTTCGAGCGATGCTGCGAGGAGATCGACTTCCCCGCCGGGCTGGCGTTGCAGTCGTATCTCCGCAGCGGCGACGAGGATGCACGGCGGATCATCGACTGGTCGAAGCGGACCGGCCGGCAGGTGACCATCCGCCTGATCAAGGGCGCCTACTGGGACTACGAATCGATCAACGCCGAGCGGATGGGCTGGCCCGTCCCGGTCTGGACCGACAAGCGGCTGACCGACGCCTGCTTCGAGCGGATGGCCGAGCGGCTGGTCGACGCCATTCCCGAGCGGCCGGGCCAAGGCGGCGTTACCCTCGCGCTCGGCTCGCACAACATCCGTTCGATCGCATACACGCTGGCGCTGATCGAGCGGCGCGGTCTGCCCCAGTCGGCACTCGAAGTGCAAAAACTCTCGGGCATGGCCGACCAGCTCCGCGCGGCGCTCAGCGGCCGCGGCCTGCGCATCCGCGAGTACACGCCCGTCGGAGAGATGATCCCCGGCATGGCCTATTTCGTCCGCCGGCTGCTGGAGAACACGTCGAACCAGTCGTGGCTTCGGGCCGGTTTCTCCGACGAAGTATCGGACGACGTGCTGTTGGCCTCGCCGCAGGTGGCCGTTACCGAGAAGCCCGGCCACACAACCGGCGCCGCGGCCGCACGGCGGCACAACCTCACGCCGGCCGTCGAGGGCCTCGGCGACGGGCTGCCGATGGTCAACGAGTCGATGCGCGATTTCTCGCAGACGGACCAGCGCGACGGGTTCGCCCAGGCGGTTGCCGCCACCAAGGTGCCGTCGATCGACCGCGTGCCCGGGGCCGAGGAAGCCGGGAAGGCGATTGCCGCGGCGCACGCCGCCTTCCCCGCCTGGCGCGACCGCGACCCGATCCAGCGCAGCCGAATGTTGATCGAAGCCGCCAAGTTGATGCGTGGGCGCCGCGACGAGCTTTCCTCGATCATGATCCGCGAGGCGGGCAAGCCTTGGCGCGAGGCCGACGCCGACACCTGCGAGGCCATCGACTTCTGCGAATTCTACGCCCGAGACGCCGTCCGCCTGTTCCAACCGCAACGGCTGGGGGTGTTCGTCGGCGAGTTGGATGAGCTTTGGCACCAGCCGCGCGGCGTGGTCTCGGTCATCAGCCCGTGGAACTTCCCGCTGGCAATCTGTTGCGGCATGACCGTCGCCGCGCTGAGCGTCGGCAACACGACGATCGTCAAACCGTCCACGCAGACCCGCGGCGTCGCCCGGGCGATGTGCGAAATCCTCTGGCAGGCCGGAGTGCCCCGCGACGTGCTCCAGTTCCTGCCCGGCTCGGGCCGAGAGGTGGGCGACATACTGGTCCGCGACCCGCGCGTGGCGATGATCGCCTTCACCGGCTCGAAGGAGGTCGGGCTGAACATCCTCGCCGCCGCCGGTCAAACGCCCGAGGGGCAGCCGTTCGTCAAAAAGGTCGTCTGCGAGATGGGCGGAAAAAACGCCATCATCATCGACGACTCGGCCGACCTGGACGAGGCCGTCCTCGGCGTCCGCAAGTCGGCCTTCGGTTACTGCGGCCAAAAATGCTCCGCATGTAGCCGGGCGATCGTCCTGGACGGCGTCCACGACCAGTTCCTCAAGCGATTGATCGAATCTACCCGCACGCTGATTATCGGCGACCCGGCCGATCCGGCCACCGACTTCGGCCCGGTGATCGACGAGGGCGCCGCGGCGAAAATCCGCGAGTACATCGAGATCGGCAAGAGCGAAGGCAAGTTGGAGCTGGCCTGCGAGGTGCCCAAGGGCCTGGCCGAGCGGGTCGGAATGCCCTACGTCGCCCCGCACATCTTCTCGGGCATCCGCCGCGAACACCGGCTGGCCAACGAGGAGATTTTCGGACCGGTGCTTGCGGTGATGCGAGTCGGCAGTTTTCAGGAGGCCCTGGAAGTGGCTAATTCGACCGTCTACAAGCTGACCGGCGCGGTCTTCAGCCGCAAGCCGTCGCACCTTGAGCTTGCCCGGCGCGAGTTCCGCGTGGGCAACCTCTATCTCAACCAAGGCAGCACGGGCGCGTTGGTCGGCCGTCAGCCGTTCGGCGGTTTCGGCCTCTCGGGCGTCGGCAGCAAGGCCGGCGGCTCGGACTACCTCCTCCACTTTACCGAGCCGCGCAGTTGCAGCGAGAACACCATGCGCCGCGGCTTCGCCCCGGGGTTGGAAGAATAATTGGATAGGGGTAGGGAAGGCCGATTGAGTTCGGCCTCCCCCCCCTCCGAACCGGACGTGCGGATTTCCCGCATCCGGCTCTCCGGTTAGTGGTATTACCTCCAAGAGGATTGATGAACCGAGACCGAGAGGGAGACAAGATT
>JAHIKV010000364.1 GCA_018897395.1 Planctomycetota bacterium
TCAACGGCCGCTATCGTCACGGCAATGATTGACGGCTTGAAGTGTTTGAGGCTTTCGAGGGGGATGCCGTTGGCCGCGCAGTATGCGTTCAGCGATTTGTAGGTTTTGAGGGAGAGATACTTGTCGATGGTTGAGCCATCGGCATACATGGCTTTGGCCATCAGCTTCTGCTGCGCAGCGGCTTCCTTGGATTTGCCGATATCGGTCTCAAAAACAAGGAGTTCAGACGCCTTGTACGCCTTTTCAAATTCGGGCGGCAAAGGGAAGTCGGAGGGATGCAACAGGTGGAACGTCCCGCCCAGAAAGAGTACGGAGTCGCCTTTTTGGACCTTCCAGACGGAGGATTCGGCCAGCGCCTGGGTACAAAGCATTGCAACCAGGGTGATGGTCAGTAGGATCTTCTTCATGCTCCCGCATCCTCTGATGCGGCTTCTCTGTTTTGTCATTGTGCGCTATTCATAACGCTAATAATCAGCGGTGGCGCCAATGAACTTGCCGCGTCAGCGCCGCAGACGTTCTCGCCATCCGCTGAATTATATTGTTAAGTTGCATATTGTGTTAGTTGAAAACCACAACCTTAAAACCTAAATAACGTAATGCTTTTACAGTTCTTCCATTACAAATTGGAATATCTTCTTTGTTTACCCACCCAAGTAATTCCTGAACAGCACTTCTTCCTATTTGCTTAATTGAATATGCATCGTCAAAAATGCAAGTTCCCATTCTGGTGATAAAATCGTCTTTGCCATGCAGCAAATACGAAATAACTTTCTGTATTTGTGATAAGTCGTTCTCGGATGTAAATACTTTCTTTAAAGTTTCATGTCCTCCAAGAAAAAAACGCAGTCTGTCATGAATAGAATGACAGACATCTAGAGCATGAAAAATTTGCTCCATTGTAGAGTTTTCAATATTTGATTTCGACGATAGTGCTTGATTAATTCTTTTTATGTGTTCAGGTATTGTATTGTCAAGATAGTTCCATCTTTGGGAAAACCAGGCTTCTAGTTTCTCTTTTATTATTTCTTCTTGTTCCGATGCTCCTAATATTGGGGCCGTTTTCCAGATATCACCTTTGGCATACTTTTCCCTGACGAAACTAAAAAATTGGTCGATCTCTATACGCAAAGGAACGATCTCTTCAGGCTGCTGTCGGCGCTTATCTTTCTTATATATATTTTCAACACTTTTATATGCCGAGTGGAACTCTTGATAAGTTCTTCGGTAAGATTCCAAAAATACCTTTTCCTTTGAAATTCTTTTTTTATCTACTTGAACCCCCTCTTTGGGCGAAATATCTCCGAATTTATTTTTAATTTCATTTTCGAACTTATAATCACCTGAATTGCTGCTATTTTTGTATAATTTCGAATATTCTATTAATCTTTCTTTCGTTAGAACATCAGCCTGAATCCAGTAAGAATTATAGAGTTTTAATAGGTCATCAAATCTGTCATCATCAGGTGATATTTCTATGCATATCTCTCGGTTGCTTTGGAATCCTGCTGAGGTCAAATTTGCAGAACCTACCAATAAAACTTTGTCACCGAAAATATATAACTTCGAATGGAATTGTGGTGATGTGAAGTATCTAATTTGAACTTGATTATTATCTATTATTTTCTGTAACGCTTCAGGAGAGGTTGCAGGGCCAAGTCTGACTATCATTCTCACAAGGCATTCATTGTTTAACTTCAGAGTTTCCTTAATTATTTCATCATATGAGAAGAATGGAGTAGCAATTAATAGCTCCGGAACACTTTGCGAATGCTTAAAAAATGCATTCCGCACTGAATCTTTACCAGTTGTATTCGTATAAAGTGTCATGGATTTTGATGGGTGCCTTTAGCAACTTAACTATATTATTATCTAGCGCTCGATTTTATAACTATTCCCCTTCGGCCCGTTTCTGGTGTGCAAGATAATAGTGCTTTTCTTATCCTTATCTCGCGGAGACCGCTGGATAAGGATAAATATTTACCATTATCTCGTGCGAGATAATTTCTTTTGAAAATTATTCCGGGCATCCTGTTCGCGAGCAGAAATAGGGGAATTTCCCAGATTTTTTCATTACTTACAATACTCGCATGATTCTATGTGCCAGCCCGTAGCCCGTAGGATGCGGTGAGGAACGAACCGCATCGATCGTGCACCGCTCGGGTTATTCACCACCACAAACATCGCTGCTCGGTTCGCTCGCCCAATTCTCGGGACACAAACCTTTCCTGACGTAATCATGAAAA
>JAHIKV010000343.1 GCA_018897395.1 Planctomycetota bacterium
ATAACAGCGACCGCTACGAGAGACTGCTGGAGATGGAGGCGCAGGGAGTGGAACTGGCGGAGGAGTGGTTGGGGTTCATGGCCTTCTTCCCTAAGACCGGCGACTACACGAACCACGAAGAATACTGGGAGTCGCGCCGGATGGCGTTCACCCTGATGTACCGGAATCAGGCCACACAATAAAAAAAGGACCGGTGTTACAGCACCGGCCCACATATCAACCCTCAACCCAATGGAGGTGACATGACCACGAATATAAAATTCACCCCGACGTTTGTCCAGACAAAAAACGTGCGCGAGTTCGACACGTTGATGGCTGGATTGATGATCGGCAAAGGTGGCTCGGGAGAAGGCGACGAGCGGCTTGCCTGTGTCTCTGGCCGAGCCGGGCGGGGCAAAACCCGCACCACCCAGACCTGGGCGGCGCGCAACGGCTGCGCCTACGTCGAGACCGTCGCGGTGTGGAGCGAGCTGGATTTTTTGCGCAAGCTCTGCATGGAGCTGGGGGTGCGGAAAATCAGTCATCGCCGAGGCCCATGCTTCGACGCCATTATCGACGTTATGCTGGCCAATCCCAACCGGCCGGTCTTTATCGACGAGATCGAGCGTTTCGGCCAGCGGTATCTGGAGATCATCCGCGACCTGGCCAAGATCACCGGAGGGATCATCGTGCTGATCGGCGAGGAGGAGCTGCCCCATCTGATGAAACAGAATCGCCGGGTCTGGTCCCGCACCTACCGGGCCATGGAGTTTGAGCCGGTAAGCCCCTCGGATATCGTCACCTATGTGGCCCAGACCACCACCCTGCCCCTGGGGGCAAAGGCGGCGGAGATCATGCACAAGGCCTCCGGCGGGGATCTCCGGATCGTGCGCAGGGACACCATCAATCTGGTCCATGCCGCAAACAGCCTCAAGCGCACCGGAGAAGTGGACGCGGAGCTGGCCGGGATCGCCTGCAAGTGCGGGCTCAGGGGGTAGGACATGGCCCACGAATCCTTTTCAAAGAGGGTGCTTGTTGCCGTAACCGATCGCGCCGCCTCAGCGCCTGATCACCAGGCCACGGTGAGCGATATCTCCGATGCCCTGATGATCCAGACCACTGCGGAGCACAAGCGCATGCTTAACACGCTGTCCGATCTGAAGAATGCAGGCCGGATAGTGCGGGTAAGCCAGGGGGTGTATGCCCCGGCCAAGCGCGAAGTTAAGCCGGAGATCCGCGAGAGGATGTGGCGGGTACTGCGGATGCGCCGCCGGGTCATGGTGGATGATCTGGTGGAGATGGCCGAGGCCAGCGCGGAGTATGCCAGCGATTGGCTGCGCACCTTGGAAATTCAAAAGGTGGTGCGGAAGATCAACCCCGGCGTGGGCAAGCCCGGCGTTTGGCAGTTGATCAACGATACCGTGGAAATGCCGGTGGATATGAACAGCGCGGCCAAGTACCGGGCTCTGCGGAAAAAAAAGAAACAACAGGCCTTGGCGGATCTTGCAGCAGCGCAGAAGCTGATCGGCAAGGCGCACCAGGCCATAACGGAAATGGAGGATTGACCATGGATGATAAAGCGAAAGTCATCGGCGTGTTGCCGGTGGACGAGCGGGTGCAGGATGCGGCCAGAAACATCCTGGACGATGTCGTGGCGGTGCAGGCGGCGGTGAGCGGGTGCATGACCCCGGTGGTGGTCCGGCAGGCCCTGAACAACATCCAGGTCCAAGCCCGGTCGTTGCTGGCCGGAGGCAAGTCGGAGGCTGCCACCTCCGGCCCGATCGGCCAGGGCTACCGGGTCGATATGCTGGAAATGCTGCAAGGGCTGGCGGATCACCTCTGCTGTGGACTGGGGAACAGCGAAGAACTCTCCGACGAGCAGCTCCACACCTTCGCCATCGCGGCCGAGGCGGCGCATGGCCGGATCAACAATTATCTGCTGGTGAGGAGGGCGGAAAACGCCATGCTCCGGAGGGAGGGCGGCAATGGCTTGGTTCAGCCTGCTGCGTAAGGCGGTACAGGCCGAGGGAGGCCAGGCTGCCGTGGGCCGCAAGCTGGGCTACAGCGCGGCCACCATCAGCCTGGTGCTGGGCGGCAACTACAACGGCAGCACCGATGCGATCCGCGACAAGGTGCTGGTCATTTATGGAGGAAAGACAATGCAAGAAACGCCGGTGCCGGAAGGCTACATGCGCAACGGGATGGGAAGTATGGTGCCGATCGAGCGCATCAAGGAGATCGACCTGGTCCGGGACAAGTTTGTCCTGGACGTGGCGAAGCGGGCCCAGAGTGTCAGCACCATGCTGGCCGAATTCAAGCAGCTCCTGGCCGGAGACATCCAGGCTTTTTTGGAACTCTCCGCCGAGAAATACGGCGCCGACATGGGCGGCGCCAGGGGCAATCTGAGCCTGACCAGCTACGACGGCCGGTACAGGGTCATGCGCTGCGTGGCCGATCGGCTGGAGTTCAACGAGCAGTTGCAGGCCGCCAAAGTGTTGATCGACCAGTGCCTGCGGGAGTGGACCTCCGGCGGTGATTCGCGGGTCCGCGCTCTGATCGATCAGGCGTTTCAGGTGGATAAGAAAGGCCGCATCAATTCCAAGCGGATCTTGGCGCTCCGCCAGCTCAAGATCGAGGACGAAACCTGGCAGAAAGCCATGGAGGCCATAGGCGATGCGGTGACAGTGACCGGCTCCTGCACCTATTACCGGCTGTACGAGCGGGATGACAAGGGCGAGTACCAGCAGATTCAATTGGATTTTTCGGGGGTGTGAGCCATGAAAAGCCCGAACGCCGGTGCTGGTGCGGATAGGCCAGAGAAGATAGTGTCCGCGCTGTGCGTCCTCTTGCTTGCCGTGGCCATGTTTTTGTCCTACCACAACCAGAGGCTTTTTGATGATATCGCCAGACTTGAACGGGAACATCTTGACCGGGACGGGGTAATCGGTTGGGTACGGCTCGACCCGGAAACGAAGCAGCTTTTTTTTGTGAGGAGGTAAGCGATGTTTACCAATGGAAAATGGTCCACCAATGTAAGGACCGTTGCGGATGCGATAAGGGAGTTGTCGTTGCTACCTCCGGACATGAAGATGGATCAGGAATGCGACGACAACGGCAGCGATATTGTGGTGATGAACAGGGATGATCCAGAAACTTGCCATGTCCATTTCGCAGGCGGAGGCGAATGGGCGTAATCCTTGATTGCGAAACCGGGCTGCGGCCCGGTCATCCAGGCGTGGCGGCCTGGGTCTGATGATGCAGCCAAAAAGAAATATGAGTGAGGGTTGGTGATGGGGAAAGAGAGCATTATCAAGCGGGTCGTCAAGTGCCTGGAGCTGGCAGGGTCAAGCAATCCCAACGAAGCCGCCAGTGCCCTGCGCAAGGCGCAGGAATTGATGGCCGCCCATAATATAAGCAGTGAGGAGATCCTTGCCGCCCAAGTCACAGAAAAGCGGGTCACCTCTGGCCGGGCCAGCAGGCCTCCAACCTGGATGGGGATGTTGGTCAACATGGTGGCCGAGGCATTTGCCTGCGAGCCGATCAGCATCCAGCGGTTCGGCAGCGGCCAGATCGCATTCGTCGGTATCGATCCAGCCCCAGAGCTGGCAGGCTATGTGTTCACCGTTTTGCGCAGGCAGATCACCAAAGACCGGACCGAATTCCGCAAAACATGCCGAGGCAAAGAAGCTAATCGTACTCGCCGGGCGGACCTCTTTGCTGCGGCCTGGGTATCGGCAGCCGGGTCCAAGGTGTCAGCTTTCGCTGCCTCTGGGGAAAATCGCGAACGGATCGAGGCCTACCTGGCTTGCCACCACTCTGATCTGGTCATCCATAAGCCTCGGCCTTTAAACCCCACGCCACGGGATTACAGCGCGCTGGCTGCTGGACATGGAGCGGGTAAGAATGTGCGCATCCACCATGGGGTGGATGGTGCCGACCAGCAGCGCTTAACGTGCGTGGAATAGGAGTCAGGTCCGTGAGCGATGCCGCCGCCAACGACGAGCAGCAGGAAGAGGAGCCCAAGCCACCCCCGGAGCAAGCCGGTGTTGGTCAAGCTGCGGAGAGCCAGTCTCGACGACCCGCGTCTGGTCGGCTGCCCGGCTTACCCGACCACCGGGATCATGGCCGGGGCCTCTGTTGAGTGGTGCCGCGAGGCGCGGGGCAAGATGGCGGCATGTGGAAAGTGTAAATGGAGAGCGGCGTGATCCGCTGCAACGGAGGTTACTGCGAGATGTGCCCGGTCAAAATACAACTGGAGTGCGAGATGACACCCTGCGATAGAATCGAACATATCAGGCAATGCCTGCGGCGGATGAAGCCCACCATGGGTTTTGAATTGGCAGCCGCTGAAGAGATAGAGAAAGAGCTGGTGGAGCTGGGTGCAGATTTTTCCAGGCAGAGCGCAGACGCAACGCGATACCGTTGGTTGCGCGAACGCGATCTGGACACCATCGATGCCGGAGGAGTATTTGCCGGAGTTACGCCGGAGAACATGGTGTTGAACGGCGACGATCTGGATGCTGCGATTGATGCCCGGCGTCTGGCTGAGATGACCCGCGCCGTCCTGAACGGTGACACATGCGGTTGATCTGCCCAGGCTGCGGGCTGACCGCCTCGGCGGAGGCATGGCTCAACGACGTGTATGCCCGAGATCTGCTGCTTGTCGTAGTCCGGCTGCCGCATCCGCTGCCGGAAGCCTGCCTGCCGTATCTGGGGTTGTTCCGGCCGGAGAGCAAAGCCTTGAGCTGGAAGAAGGCGAAAAATATCGTGACGGCGCTGGCGCAGCTCGTTGGCTCAGGCCATGTCCAGGTACAGGGCAAACCCTCCCGGCCATGCCCGCCCAGGATCTGGGCCGAGGCCATGGGGCAGATGCTGGATCGGAGAGACCGGATCACCAGGCCCATGCCGAATCACAACTACCTGCGCCAGGTCGCGTGGCAGTTAGCAGACGAGGCGGACGCCAAGGGCGAGAAACAGCGCAACGAGAATGAACGGGCCGGGAACCAGTCCAGGGAACGCATTGCCAGCACAAGTCCGCTGGCAAAATTGATGGGATTTGAGGAGGAGTAATCATGGTCGACCGCGCCGCTCTGGCTAAGATCCACATCGCCAAGAAAGAACTGAACCTCACCGATGAGGCCTACCGCGATATGCTGCACCTGCATTTTCAGGTGTCGAGCGCCAAAGACCTCAAGCCCCAGCAGGTTATAGTGCTGCTCAATAAGTTCCGGGCCAAGGGCTGGCGGCCGAAGACCAACGTCAAGAATGGCCGCAAGGGCACCGGTAAGAGCGCCAATTTTAAAGAGATCGTTGGGCCGAACGCCCGGCAGAAAAAGTACATCCTGGCCCTGTGGAACGCCTTGGGCTACGATGTGGCCAAGCTCGATGCCCGCTGCAAAAAGCAGTTCAACGTGGAGCGGTTCGAGTGGCTGAAAGACGAGCACGATCTGTTCGTCCTGGTCACGGATCTGCGCCAGCGGTGCCTGAATGCCGGCATCGATCCGGAGCCTAATTGATGGCTGACCAGGACAACATCATCGAGCTGCCGGACGACGCCCTGCCGGAGATCTCCGAGCTGCAGGGCGATCTGCGGCTGCTTGCCGAAGTGCTGGCGGAAGCCACCGGGGACAAAATTGCCGGGGTGCGGCTGGCCCTGGTTGTTGCCCAGCGGCTGGGCGGCACCCCGCTGCGGATCGTCACCGGCCGGAAATGGATGCTGGCCTGGCGCGACAAGTGCATGCGGAGGGACTATGACCGCGGCAACATCACGGTGGTGGAACTGGCTCGCAAGTACCGGATGTGTGAGCGTCAGGCGTATAACATCCTGGGCACGGTCGAGCCGGATACCAGGCAGATGAGGATGTGGTGATGGAAGACTGGGCAGGTAATGGTCAGCAAAAAAACGATACGATTGACGCAGGACTGGCTATACTGGCGATCATAAACCCTCGCGGCCAGCGATTGACCTGTCAAGAGATAGCGGAAGTGTGCGATTGCTCGCGGTCGCTGATCTGGCAGATCGAGCGCCAGGCCATGAAGAAAATGCGCGCGCGACTGATTGCCGCCGGGCTACGCAATGCGCTGTTGTGCGGCTGAATAGCACCATCCAGCATTTCAACTTGCCGATCGACACCTGGGTAATCGATATACCTCTCAAGTAATTTCCCACGATAAGGCGGCCCCTGCGCCGCCACCCCCACCACCATCTTTCCCCTCCCCGCTCCACTTCCAGTACTGAAACGCTTCAGCTTACTCCCTCCCCCAAACCCCTGTACATATATCCCTGAACGCACCACCCACCTTCCCTTGCGCATCCGGGCCGGATTGTCCGGTCCGGATGCTTTTTTCACGATGGAGGCGAGGCACGATTAAGAAAAAAACGGAGGGCGAACGCATGACCGATGACGATTTCGACCGCGAGCTGGAGCTGCAGCTCATCGACCACGAGGATCTCAAGCTCAAACCATACCGCTGTTCAGCAGGCAAGCTCACCATTGGAGTGGGCCGCAACCTGGATGACAACGGCATCACCAAAACCGAGGCCATGATGATGTTGCGTAGCGACATTACCAGCACCAGGTTTGCCTTGGAGAAAGCGGTTCCCGGTTTCCTCGGTTTTTCGATCCGGCGTCGCAGGGCCTTGATCGACATGTGCTTCAACCTGGGGCTGCCCAGGTTCTTGCAGTTCAAGCAGATGCTCGCCGCCATCAAGGTCGGCGATTTCAACCGGGCCGCCGAGGAGATGCTTTCTTCGGTCTGGGCCAAACAGGTAGGGCAACGCGCCCAAACCCTGGCAACCATGATGCGGGAGGGGTGAGAGATGGGAATTGACTTGACCGGGCTCGGCTCGGTGGCAAACCTGGCCAAGGGGCTGGTTGATAGATTTTTTCCGCCCGCCATGAGCGACACGGAAAAGGCAGCCGCGCAGATCCAGATCGAACAGATGCTGGAGCAACGGGAGACCGCCCTTATCGATATGCAGCGCTCGGTGATCACCGCCGAGATGGCCCAGGGAGACAACTACACCAAGCGGGCACGGCCGAGCATCGTTTATTTCGGCCTGGGCGCCATCGGCCTGGTCCATGTCCTGCTGCCGGTGCTCGCCTGGTTGATCCTGACCCTTATGGGCAGGCCGATCGATCTGCCCAAGATCGAGCTGCCGGAACAGTTCTGGTTCACTTGGGGCGGGGTCTGTTCCATCTGGATGATCGGTCGGTCCGCCGAAAAGCGCGGCCAGAGCGGCCAGATGCTGAGCCTGATCACCGGGTCGAAATAATGCACGAACCGCGAGACGAGGGCGAGGTTGCGGCGGATTACCAGGCCCGGCACAACGCCGCCGCCCTGGCCGATCACCGGGCAAAGATGGCCGAGCAGACGGCGGCTCCATCCTTGGAGATCTGCGAAGACTGCGAAGATGATATCCCGGCCGAGCGCCGCAAGAAACAACCGGGCTGCACTCGCTGCGTGGCGTGTCAGTCACTCCTTGAACGCCTGAAAGGAGGGATGTGATGTTTGAAGGCCTCTCATTGACGGCGATCATGCCCATTGTCACCGTATTGGGCCTGCCCGGCCTGGTGCTGATCTTCTGGTTTGTGGACCATCGCCGCTACGATGAGGAGCGCAAGGCGTCTGAAAAGCGGTTTGAATCAGTGGTGCGGATGTACGAGGACAACATTCTCCTGGTCAAGGGGTATGAGAGGCTTGCCGGGGATCTGGCCAACATCATCCACCTGAACACCCAGATGCAGACCCGGCTGGCGGAGAAGATCGACAACAATATGAACTGCCCGATCGTGCGGGATGGAGGGTTTGGAAAATGGGCCTTGACAGCGAACGGTTGAAATACCGAGGCAGGCTGGCGGAAAAAGAGGCGGACGCCAGGCGGCTTGCCATGAGCATCCAAGGCGATATTGCCGCCGTCCGTGATCTCTTGGACCCGTTCTCCCAGATCGAGGATCTGCGGGCAGAGATCGCCGCTTCGCAGGCTGTGGAGCTGGCCGGAAAGCATGCCGAGTATTGCGGCGTGCTTGAAGAGATTAAGGCCATCAAAAAGGCCCTGGGGATCTGAACCATGCCGGAACCGTACTCCTGGGAGATCCGCGAACAGGCGGAGGAACTCTACATCATCGACGGCCTCACCTACGAGCAGGTGGCGGAACGGACCACCGTTTCGCTTTCGCAGCTCAAGCGCTGGGGCGGCGAAGATGGCTGGGTGGAGCGGCGCAAGGAGTACCGCCAGGCGCAAAGCACGATCCGGCGGGGAGTAATGCTGGCCAAGGCCAAAGCAGTCAACGCCCTGCTCACAACCATGGACCCGCAGACGGCTTACGCCTTCGCCTCCCTGGTCAGCTCCGGCAAGATCATCGAACAGGAGGCGCGGGATAACCGTATCCTGGCCCAGACTGACCCGGCCATAGGCACCATCGAGAGACCGATTAGGACCGCAGAGGATGCGGTTGCCGCGTTACAGGAAGCGGTGGAAAGGAAGATCAATGCCATGCTCACCCAGCCCGGAGCGGTATCGCTCGCCGGGGTAAAGGAAATGCAGCAGGCCCTGGAGATGATCGAGAAGCTCAAAGCCAAGGGTGCCCAGGGTACGGACACAGAGGCAGCGCCAGAAGTGGACGTGCAAGCACTCAAAGAACGGATTGAGAAGGTATACGGAGCCTGATGTCAAAGATCTTCTACCCATACCAGCAACGCTGGGCCGCGAACGACAGCCGGTTCAAGATCGGCATGTTCGCCCGGCAGACCGGCAAGACCTTCACCACCACCTATGAGGTGGCGAAGGATTGTCAGCTTGTGGATGCGGCTGGCTCCCGGACTCGCTGGGTGATCCTCTCCCGTGGCGAGCGGCAGGCCAAGGAGGCCATGGAGGAAGGGGTAAAGCGCCACTGCCAGGCCCTGGGCAGCATCGTCAAGAGTTTTGAGAGCGACTACCAGACCGCCGGGGCAACCTATAAGGCCCTGGAGGTGGAGTTCCCCAACGGCAGCAGGATCACGGCCTTGCCCGCTAACCCGGATACGGCTCGCGGCTTTTCCGCCAATGTCTTCCTGGACGAGTTCGCCTTCCACGCCGACAGCCGCAAGATCTGGACCGCCCTCTTCCCGGTGATCTCTGCTGGGCACAAGCTGCGGGTGGTCTCCACCCCGAACGGCAAGGGCAACAAGTTTTATGACCTGATGACCGGCAGTGACCCGGTCTGGTACCGACAGACCACCGACATCTACCAGGCGGTGGCCGACGGTCTGCCCCGTGATATCGAGGAGCTGCGCCTGGCCCTAGGCGACGATGACGCCTGGGCGCAGGAATACGAATTGAAATGGCTGGACGAGGCCTCGGCCTGGCTCAGCTTTGAACTGATCAGCGGCTGCGAGGATGATCTTGCAGGCCGCCCCGAGCTGTACACGGGCGGCCCTTGTTATGTGGGTGTGGATATCGCAGCCCGGAACGATCTCTTCGTGATCTGGGTGGACGAGCTGCTGGGTGATATTGCCTGGACCCGCGAGGTGATCACCCAGCGCCGCATCAGCTTTGCCCAGCAGGACGCCTTGCTCGATGATGTCTTTGCCCGCTACCGGGTGTTGCGCTGCTGCATGGACCAGACCGGCATGGGCGAAAAACCGGTGGAAGACGCGCAGCGCCGCCACGGCACCAGCCGGGTGGAGGGGGTGCTCTTTACCGGCCCCAATAAGCTGGCCATGGCCACCCTGGGCAAGCAGGCTTTCGAGGACCGCAAGTGCCGCATCCCCTTGGGTGATCCGGCGTTAAGGGCCGACCTGCACAAGCTCAAGAAAATCACCGGCCCCACGGGCACGCCCCGTTTTGTGGCTGACTCGGACGCGACGGGCCACGCCGACCGGGCTTGGGCCAAGTTCCTGGCTGCCAATGCGGCTGCTACGCCAGGATTCGAACCAATAATCCACTCCACCGGCAAGATCCGCCCGGCGGCTGGCTACTCGGATTTTACCGGTGTTTCTGGCCGCGACACAATGGGGTTTTAAATGGCGATTGAAAAAGACCTGAGAAATGAGATCGCCACCATCGGCAAAGACCCGATGGTCGTCACCTTCGGTGGCGTGTTGCGCAATCAGGATGACACCCTGATCTCCAGAGGTGGCGGCAAAGGGCTCAAGATCTATGACGAGATCGAGCGGGACTGCCATGCCTTTGCCGTACTTCAGAAACGCAAGCTGGCCATCATCGCCCGCGAGTGGCAGGTGCTGCCCGCCTCGGATAGTGCCCTGGATAAAAAAGCGGCTGAGTTGGTGCAGAAGCAGTTGAGCAATCTCAGGTTCGACCAGGTGTGCCAGAAGCTGTTGGACGCCACCCTCAAGGGATACAGCGTCGGCGAAATTATCTGGGAGACTGATGGCGCGGAGATCGTGGCGCGGCGCATCAAGGTGAAACCGCAAAGGCGCTTTGTGTTTGATGAGGAACAGGAGCCGCGCCTGCTTACTCAGACCAACCTGCTTACCGGCGAGCCGCTGCCGCCGAGAAAGTTCATCGTCCACCGCTACGGCGAGAAGGATGATGACAACCCTTACGGTCTGGGTCTCGGGCACAAGCTCTTCTGGCCGGTCTTTTTCAAGCGGCAGGATATCACCTTTTGGCTCACCTTCGTGGACAAGTTTGCAAGCCCCACGGCCATAGGCGAATACCCGTCCGGCACAAGCGATGCCGACCAGAAAAAACTGCTGGCCTCGCTGTCGGCCATTGCCTCCGAGGCAGGGATCATCGTGCCACAGGGCATGATGGTCAAGTTCTTGGAAGCGGCCCGCTCAGGCTCCATCGACACCTATGAGCGGCTTGCCCGCTACATGGACGAGCAGATCAGCGAATGCGTATTGGGGGAAACGCTTTCCACCAACGTCGGCCCAGTCGGCAGCCAGGCAGCGGCTAAGACCCATAACGAGGTGCGGCTGGAGCTGGCCAAGGGCGACTCCGACCTGCTCTCCGACACCATCAACGAGACCATTGTCCGCTGGATCGTGGAGCTGAATCTACCCAATGCCAACCCGCCTAAGGTATGGCGCGATTTCGCCGAGGGAGAGGATCTCAAGACCCGCTCCGAGGTGGATAAGAATCTGGGCGAGATGGGCTTTGAACCGGACGAGCAGTACATCAACGACACCTACGGCGGTAAATGGACGAAGAAGCAGCCGGCGACCAACTCCAAGCCGTCAGTAACCATCGGCCAGCCTTCTGCGCAGTTTGCAGAGGCTGCTCCGGATGCCGTGGATCTGCTCACCGAGCAGACCCTGGCCGAGGCAGACGGCTCCGGCATGGTGGATCAGGTGTACCGGCTGCTGGCCAAGAGCGGCAGCCTGGAAGAGGCTCAGGCAAAGCTGCTCGATATCTACGATCGCATTCCGCTGGCCGCTACCGGCGAGGCCCTGGGCAACAGATTGTTCCAGGCCGATCTGACCGGCCGGGCCGAAGTGCTCGACGAGGTGGGCGGCAATGGTTGAGTACGGCAGCCTGCCCTTTGAGGAAGCGGAGACATTCTTCCGCGACAAGGTCCGCATTCCTACGCGGCATTGGGATGACCTGAAGAAGGGCCAGCATGCCAGGGGCTTTATGATCGCCGGGGCGCAGCGGGACGACATGCTTTGCGACTTCCAGGGAGCGCTGCGCAAAGCCATCGAGCAGGGCACCACCCTGGAGGCGTTCCGCCAGGACTTCGACCAGATCGTGAGCCGCTACGGCTGGAGCTACAACGGCGGCCGGGGATGGCGCACGCGGGTGATTTACGATACCAACCTGCGCACCTCATACATGGCTGGGCGCTACAAGCAGATGACCGATCCGGACGTTCTGGCATACCGGCCTTTCTGGCGGTACCGTCATGGCGACAGCCGCAGGCCCCGGCCCCAGCATCTTGCCTGGCATGGGCTGGTGCTGGCGCATGACGATGGCTTCTGGTCCAGCCACTATCCGCCCAATGGCTGGGGTTGCAAGTGCTCGGTGGAGGCCATTTCCGGCCGCGATATGGAACGCCTTGGCAAGAGCGGGCCGGACCAGGCCCCGCCCATTGTTATCGATCCGAAAACCGGTGCTCCGGTGGGCATCGACAAGGGCTGGGACTACAACGTGGGCGAAGCGGCCTGGGGCAAGAAGCTGTCGGAAGCAAGCATGAACGAATATCGGGCGCAGGGCGCGAAGGCCTGGGAGAGATTGACCCCTGGGGATTGGCAGAGCGCTGGCCGCAAGGAGCGCATCCCAGCAGACATCCCCCGCGCAGCCCTCGGCCCCAAGCTCACCACGACCCAGGCTGCGGCCAAGGCCCTGACCGGGATCATGGGCGGCGAGGAGCGGATCTACACGCTGCCATCCGGAGGCAAGATGCTGGTGAATGCCGAGAGCTTGGCCGCGCATGTCGATCTGGACCGCACCCCGTATCTGCCGTTGCTCCCGGAGGTGCTGGAAGACCCCTACGAAACATGGCTGTCTTTCGAACAACACAAGGGCACCGGCAAGGTGGTGCTGCGGCAGCGGTTGATCAAGTTGGTGCAACTGGACAAGGATCGCGGGGTACTGGTCACGGCTCAGGCGAAGAACGGCATGCTGGAGGCGTGGACGCTGGTGCCGACTTCTGATCGGAATTACCTGAACAGGCAGCGGGAAGGGAAGTTGTTATGGGGGAGAAAGTAAAACAGATGGGGCCCTCACTCTCTCCGCAGCAGAGCGGGCACCCGGTGCCGGTTATCGGGACTGCGGCCCAACCGGAACCATCGTTCACATAAAATAGCGCAATTGATCGGGATTGTCAAATGGCCGGAGCCTTCACCCTCATAAACAAGATCGACGACCGCGAGATTGTCAAGGCTCTTGATCGCCTGCATGCAAAGGCTGGCAGGATGGCCCCGGCCATGAAGAACATCGGCGAGGTGGTGTTGCAATCCACTCAGAATCGATTCGGCAGCCAGACAGATCCGGACGGTCGCCCCTGGCAGAAACTCAAGGCCTCTACCATCACCGGTAAGTCCCTGCGTGGCCATAGCGACAAGATATTGCGGCAGCGTGGCTACCTAGCGGACTCGATCCGGTACCAGGCCAACGATGCCGGAGTGCGAATCGGCACCAACCGGATCTACGGAGCGATCCATCAGTTTGGCGACAAGACCAAGCCGCATGTGATCAGGCCGAAGAACAAGAAGGCCTTGGCCTGGCCAGGGGGGAGACACCCGGCCAGAGCGGTGAATCATCCAGGCTCCAAGATCCCGGCTCGGCCATTCCTGGGGTTCTCGCGGCAGGACCGCGACCGGATACTTGAGGTGGTATCCGACCATCTCAGGATGAAAACGTAAATAAAAGCCCGTAGCGGCGTTTTGGATAGCAAAACACCCTGACCCACGGGAGAGGATGTAAACGCCTCGCACACGAAAATCTAAAGATGTTTTAAACGCGGTTGACAATGGAGGGCAGCATGAAAAAAGCGCTGGAAATTTTCAGACCAGGGAAACACACCGCTCTCAACGGGCAGATCCTGGAGTTCGGTGAAGCGGATCTGCTCGCCACCATCAAGGCGTATAACCCGGAGTTGCACGAAGCCCCACTGGTTGTCGGGCACCCTAAAATCGATGCCCCCGCCTATGGCTGGGTAAAGGGCCTCTCGTTCTCCGAGAGAGCCACCATGAGCGCAGAGCCGGACCAGGTTGACGTAGCCTTTGCCGAGTTGGTCAACAAGGGGCGGTTCAAGAAGATCAGCCCCAGTTTTTATCTGCCGGACGCGCCGGGCAACCCGGTGCCGGGAGTCTATTACCTGCGCCATGTCGGATTTCTCGGAGCGCAACCCCCGGCGGTAAAGGGGCTCAAAAACGCCAGCTTTGCCGCCTCCGAAGAAGGGGTGGTTGAATTCGGCCAGTGGGAAGAACGGACCAACGCCGGACTGTGGCGCAATCTTCGCGACTTCCTCATCGGCAAGTTCGGCCTGGAGGAAGCGGACCGGGCTATTCCTGACTGGGATGTGGACACTTTGGCCGAGGCGGCAGTCACGCCGCCGGTGAAAATTGAAGAGAAGGCCGCGCAGATGTTCGCGGAAGGCGGCCCGGAAGGGTCACACCATAACAAGGAGGATCGGGACATGCCGACACCGGAAGAGCTTGCCGCCCAAAAACTGGCGGATCAACAGAAAGAGGCTTCGTTCGCCGAACGTGAGGCGAAGTTGCTGCAACGGGAGCAGAACATCAGCCACCAGGATCACGTGGCTTTTGCCGAAGGATTGGTGAAGGAAGGCAAGATGCTCCCTGCCAAGAAGGAACAGGCCGTGGCGTTGCTTGATTTTGCTGCCAGCCTCGCTGTCGATCAGGTTGTCGAGTTTGGCGAGGGCGATGGCAAAAAGAGCATGCCGGTCGCCGATCTGTTCAAGGCGTACTTGGCCGACCAACCGAAAATCGTTGAGTTCGGTGAGTTCGCGAAGCAGGAAGGGGCAGGCGCTACCATCGAGTTCGCCGCCGCCCCCGGTTTCACCGTCGATGCTGCCGCCCTTGAAACTCACAACAAGGCACTCGCGTATCAGGGCGCTCATCCCGGCGTCGAATACTTGGCCGCTGTCAGGGCTGTTTCGTAACACCACCAATACCAAAGGAGCACTATCATGGGCAAACAATCATTACCACTTCTGTCGCTGCCGGTTACGGCAAGCGGCGCCATTGCCGCAGCGCGGTTTGTTACCCCGGCCGGTGCCCAAGCTGGCGCGGGTGTCAACACTCTTGGCGTCAGCCGGTTCGATGCGCTTGACACCGAGACCCTGACGGTCGACGTGATCGGCACCTCCATCATCGAGACCGGTGGTGCCATCGCCGCTGGCGGACTTATCGAGTCCGATGCCGACGGGAAAGCGATCGCCAAGGCGGCGGGCGTTGCCGCAGCCAGGGCGCTGCCCGGCCAGTCCGCGGCCGGTGCCGGGGAATTCATCGAGGCGCTTCTGCTCGCTAATTAACCATCTGAACAAGTCCGCATAGGACGGAGGAAACGATATGATGAAGCCATCAGCAGTACGGGTGATCAACCCGATTCTCACCACCCATGTCCAGGGCTACCGTCAACCGGATCTGGTAGGCGATGCTCTTTTCCCGCAAGTACCGGTCGAGGTGTCCGGCGGCCAGATCCTGGAGTTCGGCAAGGAGGCGTTTATGAGATACGCCACCCGTAGGGCTCCTGGTTCCGGCACCAAGCGGATCAGCTTCGGCTATCTCGGCAAGCCGTATGCCCTACTCAACGATGCTCTGGAGGCTCCGGTGCCCCGCGAGTATATGCGCGATGCCTCCCAGGTGCCTGGTATCGACCTCGGAACCCGCGCCGTCAATCTGGTGATGAAGGTACTGGATCGCGGCAAGGAAGAGGAGCAGGCGGCGCTGGCCCTGAATGCGGCCAACTATGACGCCAATCATAAGATCGCGCTGGCCGGTGCCGACAAATGGAGCGACCCGGCCTCGGACCCGATTTCCCAGGTAGAGGACTACAAGGAAGCGGTGCGCGCTTCGACCGGCATGTATCCGAATACCATGCTGCTTTCGGCTCTGGCGTTCCGCGCCATGAAGACCAACCCCAAGATCAAGGAACAGTTCAAGTACACCACGCCGGACGCCATCACCGCCGAGATGCTCAAGGCGCTGTTTGAGCTGGACAAGCTCGTGGTCGGCAAGGGGGTCAACGCCAGCGACAGCGGAGCCTTCTCCGACATCTGGGGAAACAACGCGGTGCTGGCCTATGTGCCGCTTTCTCCATCTGGGTTGGAGGAGCCGTCCTATGGCTACACCTACACCATGACGGGCCACCCCTTGGTCGAGGAGGCATACTACGACAACAACGCCAAGAGCTGGATCTACGGGGTGGGCTTCGAGCGGGCACCTGTGCTGTCCGGTATCACTTCCGGCTTCCTGATCCAGAACCCGAAGTAAACAATTAAGGGTCCATAGGCCCAAAGGAAAAGACCATGCCTGAATATATCGTGAAAGAACCGCTGCGGTTCGACGGGGAGCAATACGCCCCCGGAGATACCGTGGAGATGACAGCCAAACAGGCCGGGGAGCTTATCGACATCGGTGTGCTGGAGGCTGGAGCCAAGGGGAAAGCATCCACGGCAGCAGCAAAAGATCTCGTCGGTGGAGACAAAGGCGAGCCGCGTGCCAATGCCAAGGATACGATTGCCAAGGTAAAGGCTGCTGCGACCATTGAAGAACTGGACGAACTGGCCAAGGGCGAAGATCGTAGTAGTGTCCTGGACGCGATCGCGGCCCGTCGTAAAGAGCTGGGAGCGTAAGCCATGTACTGCGGCTTGGCTGATATCCGGGCCACGGTGCCGGAAAACGATTTGGTTCAGTTGACCGATGACGCAATGCCCCCGGTCGCGGTCAACCAGGTGAACGTGGACCGGGCCATCACCGATGCCGGGGAGTTGATCGATGGTTATCTCAGGGGGAGGTACACCCTCCCCCTCTCCCCGGTGCCCGGCCTGATCAACACCTTGGCCGCCGACGTGGCGATCTATCGGCTTTACGCCAGACGGATAAAACTCACCCCGCCGGAAGGCGTTACCGAGCGCTACAAGAACGCCCAGAAACTCCTGGAGCAGATCCAGTCCGGCAAGATCTCTCTCGGAGCCGAGAACACGGGCGGCGGGGTGACGCCGGAGACTGGCGGTCCGCAGTTTACCGCTCCGGATCGTGTCTTCAGCCGAGATACCCTGGGGGATTATTGATGCTCACCCAGATCGAAGACGCGATCGTCGACCGCATAGGAACAAAGCTGGGGGCCACTGCCGGGATGGTTGCCGTGCAGAAAGGGGCGGAAGGCATCCCGCATCCGGCCGTCTATGTCTCCACCGAGGAGGGGAGTTTCAAGGAGATCACCCCGGTGAGCTTTAATCAGGAGGTGAAGATCTTCGTTGATGTCATCTTCTCGAACCTGGCCAGTGAGGGAGAGCGGCGCAAGGGGGTCTACCTGATCCTGCAAGGCATTATTCAGACCCTGCTGTTGCAAAAACTTGATCTGGCCATCAAGCCGTTGAAGCCGACCAGGTGGAGGAATGTCACCACCGAGGAGTTCAGGGAGAAAGGGCTCATTGTCTACTCGCTGGAGCTGGCCACCTCGTTTGTTATTACGAAGCTCGATGATGAGGAGGTCGCGGATCTGCTGACCGTCGGATTCAATTACTATCTCAAGCCTGGCGATGACGTTGTCGACGCCAGTGACACCGTAACGCTATAGGAGGCAGGCAATGAAATTGAAAGCCGCGACGGGCCTTCAGTGCCCGATGGAAGGTAAGCCCAGGGAGTACATCAATGACGACCCCAAAGGAGTCGTCGTGCCGGACACCAGCTATTACCAGCGCCTGGTTGATGATGGGTCGTTGGTTTTGGTTCAGGCAAAAACCAAGGGAGGTGACCAGTAATGGCATCCAAGAATATCAGCTTTGACACAATCCTGGCCAGTATCCGCAAGCCGGGCAAGTATTTCGAGTTCAACACCAGGTTCGCGGTCCGCACTCTGCCCTCCAATCTTCAGCGGATGCTGATTATCGGCCAGCGGCTGGTCGCCGGTACCGTGGCGGCCCTGGTGCCGACCCAGGTGTTCAGCGATGCCGAGGCAGCAGACTATTTCGGCCATGGCTCTCTGGCCCATCTGATGTGCCGGGCGGCGATCACCGCCAACCGCTATCTGGATCTGACCGTGATTGCCCTGGACGATGCTGAGACCGCCGTTGCCGCCAGCGGCACCCTGACCATCACCGGGCCTGCCACTACCAGCGGCACGCTTGGTCTCTCCATCGGCTCGCAGCGGGTCGAACTCGGTGTTGCCTCCGGAGACACCGCCGCCGCCATCGCTGCCGCACTGGTGACCGAGCTGGCTAAGTACCCAGCCCTTCCGGTGACGGCTGCCGCCGCCCTGGGCGTGGTGACGTTCACTGCCAAGAACAAGGGCACCGTGGCCAACCAGATCGATCTGCTCGCCGACTGCACCGCCAAGGGGGTAGCCGCCACGGTGGCGGCCATGGCTGGGGGTAGCGTTGACCCAACCCTTTCCACGGCCCTGGCCAAGGTTTTTGCCGAGCAATACCATGTGGTGGCCACCCCGTATAACGACCAGACCAACCTGACCACCCTCCGCGATCATCTGGACGCCGTCTCCGGCTCCATGGAGCAACGGGGTGCAGTGGGTGTCTACGGCTTCGATGGCGCCCTTGCCTCAGCCACTACCCTGGCAGGCCAGGTCAACCATGGCCGGGTGGTGCCAGTATACCTTCGGGGCACCAAGAGCCCGGCCTTTGATATTGCCTGCGCTTTTGGTGCGGTCGCGGCCTACGAGGAAGATCCGGCAATGCCTCTGAATGATTTGGAGCTGAAGGGTATCTCCGCCCCGCCCATTGATCAGCGCCTCTCTCGCACCGAGCAGGAAAACTGCCTTAACAACGGCGTAACGCCGCTTGAGGTCGGACCAGGCGAGAAGGTGCAGATCGTGCGGGCTATCACCTCATACACCAAAGATCCCCAAGGGATCACCGACATCTCGCTCCTGGACATGACCACCATCCGGACCCTGGACTATGTCCGGCTGGCGTGCCGTACCCGGATCTCGCTGCGTTTTCCCCGCTCGAAACTGTCTAGCAAAATTCCGGCTCGGGTTAGAACCGAGCTGATCGATGTGCTGTTTAAGCTGGAAGAGTTGGAGATCGTCGAAAATGTCGCGGACAATATTGCTGGCATCATCGTGGAACGGGATCTGCAAGATCCCAACCGGCTGAATGCGAAGATCCCGGTGGATGTGGTCAACGGCCTGCATGTGTTTGCCGGGCGGATTGATCTGTTGCTGTAAGACAAAACAAGACAATGGCTGATAGCTGCTTGCGGCTGTCAGCCATAAAAGGAGAACACCATGCCTGAATACGTATCGCAAGTGCTTCTGGAGATAAATGGCCAGGAGATCAGCGACTTCAAAACCGTCACTGAGGACGAGGTTGAACTCGCCAAGGCAGTGAAGTTGATGAACAAGACCGGAAACATGGGCGTTACCCCGCGCTATGGCGTCCAGGTGGATTATGTGGTGCCGTCGGATGCGCCTGAGTTCGATTTCGAGGGCGTGAAGAATGGGACGCTGACCATCGACAAAATGAATGGAGTGCGGGAGACCTTTACTGGTGTCCGTACTCTCAAGGTTGGCAGCACCAAATACGACGGCGAGAACGAAGTGGTCAGAACCATTACTTTTGGCGCGGCCGGAAAGGTGAAATGATGCTGACGGAAACAGGCACATTGCCATTCGGCATTGAAAAAGATGGGGCTGTGCATCGCAAATATACCCTGCGGGAGCAGCTTGTCTGTGACGCGATCGAGGTATTCGATTCCCCCGATGCGGAGAGGGCAGGCCGGAGCGATGAGTTTTTCGGGGTGTGCATCACGGCCAGGAAGTTGTCGATCGAGGGTATCCCGCAGGAAGAGATCACCACGGCACTGGTGATGGGCATGCGCCAGACCGACTTCAATGAGCTGGCTGCGGCGGATAAGAGGCTGGAAGAGAAGAGGCGCACGTTTCGAGGCGCGGCTGAAGCCGCAGCGAAAGCTCCAGATAGCGCTGTTGAAGTTGGGGCTTAGCTACCAGGATACTCTGACGATGCCGGAGGGAGAGGTCATGGCCTTACTACTTGCCCATGAAGAGATTGTCTCCCCGAAGAAGAAAAAGACCTATGTCGTAAAGAGGAAGAAACCGAGCAATGGCCGATAACATGAAACTGTTCCTGGAGCTGGTCGCAAATGCGTCCGGCTTCAAGACGGAAATGAACAGCTCGAAAAGCGCGGTGACCAGGTTTGCCCGTGGCGCGAAGAGCGAGCTGGACGCCTTGAAAGGGGCGTTCGGTTCTATCCATGGCCAGTTGGCCTCGCTCGGTATCGGTATCGGAGCCGTCAAAATCATGATGGACTCCGCCCGGCTCGACAAATCGTTGACCCAAATCGGCCAGACAGCCGGAGAAGGGAGCGGCAAGGTGACTGCGCTGCGAGCGGATCTCTTTGCGCTGGCCAGAGAGTCAGGTCAGAGTGTCGAGGATCTCAAGGACGGATTCAACTCCCTGGTGCAGTCCGGACTCAACATGAACGAGTCCAGGGAGACCTTGAAGGGCATCAATACTGCCATGGCCGTGACCGGAGCCAGTGCCCAGACGCTGTCTTCGGGGCTCACCGTTGCGGCCACAGCCTACAACTTTGACCTGGCCAAACCCGGCATGGCGCTGGATATGCTCGACAAGATGACCGTAGCTGGTCGTCTGGGAAATGCCGAGTTGGAGAACCTCTCCGGGATCTTCGCCAGGGTCGGTGTCAACTCGGAGAGTGCGGGGATGGGGTTCGAAAAGACCCTCGCCTTTATCGAGGGGTTGTCCATGGTGGAACGCCAGCCGGAGCGCCTGGCCACCCTGGCCGACAGCACCATGCGGGTGTTCACCAATCTCAAATACATGGCGGAGGCGCAGGGGGCGACTAAGGTCAAGTTCTTCGATGCGAACGGTGCCCGGCGTGACGCTCTGGACGTGCTGGGTGACATCAAGAAAAAGTATGACACTCTCACCACCGACCAGCAGCGGGCAGTCTTCATCCAGAAGGCCTTCGGCCATGCCGACCTTGACACCATCAAGGGCATTAAGACCCTGCTCCAGGGCGATGCGCTGAACAAGGTCCGGGCGTTCTCGGACGAAATCGGCAAGGCCGGTGGCACCCTGAAGAGGGACTTCTCCGAGGCGACCCGGAACCTGATCGACCAGACCGGCATGCTGAAGAATGACCTGCGTGAGGCAGCGGACGGCTTTGTAAAACCGATGAACGAGACCATGGGGCTTTGGATCCAATTCATCCGAGACAAGAAAGAGAATGGTGGCCTGAATCTGGATGGGAAAAAGATGATCGTTGGCGGGTTGGCCGGAACCTTGGGTGCCATCCTCGCCGTAAGATATGGAGCCAAAGGTATTGGCGCTATAGCCAAGGGAATGCTCAAGGGAGGAGGTTCCCTCGGTGTGGGGGTGGCTGAAGGCAAGGCTCTGGAGGCGGTAGCTGGAGTTAGCCCGGTATTCGTCGTCAATTGGCCTGTCGGTTTTGGTGGTGGGGCAAATGCGATAGCAGAAGTCGCAGCCGGAGCCGCTGGTGGTGGAGCTATTAAGAAAACGGCAAGCAAGTTGGGAACTATCGCTAAAAGCGCAGTTCCGTTTGTTTTAGGGACGGCGTTGCCCACAGCGGCGATGGGGGCTGCATCGTTAGGTGGCGGCTATCTGGTCGGCACCGGCATAAACCAAGGGGCTGGCAAGCTGAGCGGGATGCTCTCCGGCGGTCAATATGGCGGCGAGGGTTGGCTTGGCTCGATGCTTTACGATCTTTTTAACAAGGAGCAGGGCCGGGAAACGAAAAACGACATCAACCTGAGCATCGCCATCGATCCCCAAGGCCGGG
>JAHIKV010000296.1 GCA_018897395.1 Planctomycetota bacterium
GACCGACATCTTGCCCGCCGCCTTCTTCTTATCCTCCTTCGCCTTATCGTCGAGCTTCTTGAGCGCCTTTTCAACCTCGGCCAATCGAGCGGCCAGAGCGGCCTCGTTGTCGCCGGTGTTGCCGGAGACAAAATAATGTTTGCTCGCCGGCTGTGTCGCGGACGGAGCGTGATATACGTCGGTCGCCGTCGAATTGTATGTGTCGGGGGACAGCGAAGGCATGGGGCCTTTTTCGCCGCGGACCGGGACGCTCACGCCCCAGGCGACCGCGACCGTCAGCATCCAAGCCGACAATCGGCTCCTACGTCCGTGCATCTTGGGCTTCCTTTCCAAAGCGGGCTCCGTACAACGTTGGCCGGCGTGCGTACAATCGCACGTGTGAGCGTCAGATTTGTGGGTTGTAATGTACGTTCAATTTTTCTCTATCCCAGGCGTCTTTTTCTCTAGCCCAGGCGTTTACGCCTGGGAAACGGAGATCGAAAGATTCCAATTTCTTTTTCTATCAGCCCCCTTCAGGGGGCGATGTTTAGGGATGTCGCCCCCTGAAGGGGACCGAATATAATGGATGGTCATTCCGCCGCCCCTCCTCTCACGGTTTACACCCGATCCGGAAGGGACATTTTTTCCACCCGCAATCGTGACGCTCACGCCAATCGTGCCATTTCTCACCCTTAACACCTCCGGTGCATTCGGCACCGTCGGCATCCTATGAGTAATTTTCGGGGGGCGACGGCCGAGGAATTGAGTTAAAGAAGTGTTAGCGGCCGTCGCAGGGCATGGAACCGAACGCGGCGACCGACGCAACCGGCACAGCCGTCAACGTCCACCAAGAATCTTCCGCAAAATCGCCCAAAGAATCAGCAGCGGAATTAACGTTACCAACAGACGAGGCCAACGCGCCGCCGCAATCAGCACAACCGGCACTGCGAGCAAAATCCATCCGGGCAACCGCTGAACGCCGTCGAAGGCCAGCCAGGCGGCCGCCATCAACGCCCCGGCACGCCAGCAAAACGCCAGCGCCCCTTCCGACTCCGGCCACCATAGCCAAATAGCCGCGGCGCCGAGAAGAAGCACGACGGCGGAGATTGCCAATATACGTCGCTGCATGGCTACTGATAAAGCCGCGCTGTGGCGGTCGCTTTACAGAAACTTCTCGTTCCCACGCTCTGCGTGGGAACGGGCATCAAGCGACGCTCCGCGTCGGCGATTACCTCGCTAACCGACCCGTAGCGTCGGAAAACACGGGTTCCCACGCAGAGCGTGGGAACCAGGATGACGCGGCATTATATCCTGTCCAGCATATCGATCCACCGCGCGAGTTGCGATAGCTCCTGGTCGTTGAGGTATCGGGGCGTCTCGCCCAAGTTCTTCACCGTGACGGGGAATTTCATCCCCTCCAGCACGTCCGCGGACTGCTTAATCGGCCGGGCCAGCCGCGATTTTTCGGCCGAAGCGATGTAGACGGCCAATCGGTGGGTCGGTTCGTTATGAGGCGGTCCGCCCGGCATGATCGCCTCCACCGCGGCCACGGCGCGGATCGAGTCCCGGTTGCGGAACGCCGTCAGGAAAGCCATCGTGCCGCCCCCTTCATAGCCGTGCGCGACAATCCGTGTCGGATCCACCTGGTAAGTGGAACCGATTTGATCCAGCAACCGATCGACGAACTCCGTCTCGCCCGGCGTCCAGCGGGCGGGATTGGCCGATTTCGGCGCCAGCAGAATCAGATTGTACAGATCGCAGAGCGGTTTCCAGCGGGCCAGCAAGTCCTTCCACTCGAACCCGCCGGGCGCGTGCAGCCAGACCACCACGCCGCAGGGCGCCTCGGGCCGGTATCCTTCGTGTACGTACGCCCACGCCTCGTTCGAGTATTCCGGGATTTTCAACCGCGTGGAGCCGACCCGGGGGCGCGCGGACTCCGACGACTCGACGCTCGACGAGGCCGGCGGCAATTCTTCCGGCGGCAGATCGTTGGGAAGCTGGGCCAGCACCGCTTTAACTTGCCGCATGGCTCCGTTGCGGCGGACTTCAAGCCGGACCTCGGTTCCAGGCTCCAGCGAGCCGATCTTTTCGATCAATCCGATCCGGTCCTTGATCGGTTCTCCGTCGAGCGAGACAAGTACGTCGCCGGCTTCGATGCCCGCCTCGGCCGCGGGGCTTTTCGGGTAAACGTAGCGGACTGCGACCCCGTCGCGGGCGTTGGAACGCATCGGCAGCACGCCGAGGAAGCCGTGCTGGAAAGGCTCGAGCTTTGCCGCTAACTGCATTTCGCGTTGGAGCCGCTGATTGCCGCGCAAGACGGTGATGGATACTTTATCGCCGGCGTAACGCCGGCCGATCTCGGTGTTGACCTCCGCCGCGCGTGTAATCGGCCGGCCGTCGATCTCGACTATCTCGTCTCCAGCCTGAAGCCCCGCCTCGGTGGCGGGGCATTTCGGCAGACAAGCGGCGATGATCGGCCGGCCGGTGTACAGGTTCGGCCCCTTCAGACTGATTCCCGCCAGGCCGGAATGTAGGTCTTCGCCCTTCATCAGCCGGGGCAATGCCCGCTGAACGTCCTCGGCGTGAATGGCGAATCCGATTCCCGAATCGTACCACTCCATGCCTGCCATCTGGCCCGTGGCCTTTGGCGAAAGGGGCACGAGCACGCCCAGCACGCGGCCATGAATGTCGATCAACGGACCACCGTAGTTGTTCGGCGAGACGGCGGCGTCGGTCTGGATGGCCTTTCCCCAGACGCGGTCCAAGGCGCTGAGGATTCCGACCGCCATGTTGGGCTGCCCGCCCTCGAAGGTCCGTCCGACGGCGATTGCCCATTGGCCGACGCGCATCTCGCCGCGCGGGGCGATCTCGCCAACCGGCAGCGGCTTATCCACGTCGATTTTCAACAGCACGAGCATCCGCGCATGGTCCGTGGCGACCAGCTTGGCCGGCTTGCGCGTTCCGTCGGGCAACCGCACCAGGATCGAAGCCGGCTGGGCCGCGAAGTTGAAGGCGCTGGAGAGAATATACCCCTTCGGGCCGACAACCAATCCGGTGGTCGGTCCAGTGCCGAACAGCTTCCCCTCGACCCGCTCCAGGCCGCCGAGAGTCTCGATCTGGACGACCGCCGGGGCGATGCGTTCGACCGCTTCGACAATCGCCGTCTGCAATTGCGAGTCAACGTCGTCCGACGCGAACGACGGCGCCGTCAGCAGGCAAAACGCCGCCGTAAGAACGAGAAAGAATCGCACGATATTCGTCATGGTTGCGCCCTCTTCGATGGCTTCGACTCGCCGGCCGACCGCAAGGTGAACTCCAGCAACTCTTGGCCGCGGATGACCGTCAGTCTGATCGGATCCTCGTAATCGACGAACTCCATTTCCTTGGCCAGCGCCTTGCAGGATTGAACCAGGCGGTCGCCGGAGAGAATGATCAAGTCGTCGGGTTTCATACCCGCCCGCGCTGCCGGCGAGCCGGGCAAGACGCGATCGACGTAGGGGGGCGTGCGCTCGAGAACGTCGGGGACCAACACGATCCCCAATGCCGTCGGGTCGAGCGACCGCCGCGGTTTCTTGACCTCCTCGGGATCGCGCCGGGCGACAAACTTGCCGGCCCGGATATCCTCGACCGATTGTCGAATCTTATCGATCGGCAAGGCGTAGTTGAGCCAGGTGTTGTTCAGCGAGTTGCGGAGTTCCTTACCCAACATACCGGCCAATTCTCCGCCGAAAGTGACCAGCGCCCCGCCGGCGGCGCCGGGGTTGTTCGTGGTCATGTCGAGCGCATAGACCGGGCCGCGATAGGGGGTCTCGAACACGCCGCGCCGGGCATCGAGCTGCGTGACCACCGCGACCGTGCCCTTCTGCACGCTGACCGGCTCGTCGCCCAGTGCCACGCCGAAAACATTGCTGAAGGCCAGCACCCTGGCGCCGGCCTCAAGTTTTACCGCTTCCGACAGGTCGAAGCAGGGCAAACCCTCGGCCTCGATCTTGAGCACGGCCACGTCCAGCCTCGGATCGGCGCCCAGCAACTTCGCGTCCAACTCGCGGCCGTCGGAGAGCATCACCGAGATATAGTCGGTGTCGAGCACGTAGCTGAACGCGGTAAGGATGTGCCCCTCGGGCGAAATGAGAATTCCGCTCTGGTAGCTCTCCATTCCGCTGAACCCGCCCGCACCGTAAATCTTGACGATCTTCGGGTGTACATGGTCGATCGTATCGACTATCGCGGCGGCGGGCGCGGAGAAGAGCAACAAGATGAGAAAGTAATGCAATTTACAATTTACAATTTTCAATTTCCTGGTTCCCATGCTCCGCGTGGGAACCCGCATTTTCCGACGCTCTGCGTCGGTGGCGGCGACGCAGAGCGTCGCGGAAAGTGCGTTCCCACGGAGGACCGTGGGAACGAGAGAATCTTTTCTGGTTCCCATGCTCCGCGTGGGAACGAGAGAATTATCAATTTTCAATTTTCAATCCTCCCCCTTCTCTTCCGCCTTGAACCCTTCGATCCTAAGCGTGGCAAACGTCTCGTCGCCGAAGCGGACCACCATTCGCCCCGGCGGGGACCGCCCGTCCTTCCCGCCATAGTCGGAAAAATAGACCTCGCACGGGTCAGATTCCTCGTCGGGAAACATTTCCAAGGCCAACAGGCGGCCATCGGCCGGGTCGAAGTAGAAACGACATTCCACTCCCTTGTGCGAACCGACCAACACGTCGGCCGGCCCTTGATGTCCGGCCAGCGGCGCCGTGCCGTAATAA
>JAHIKV010000297.1 GCA_018897395.1 Planctomycetota bacterium
CCACAGCCCTTCACCGTCAATCCTCATGCCCACCTTTTGCGGCCATGCTCATTCTCTCTCTTCAACCCGTCTCCACGCCGAAGATGTCCTTTCCCATTGAGTGCCAATACGTTACATTCAACAGTGCCATTCGGGTCAGACCCCATTTCCGTTGCTTGACGCTCTACTGCCTGACTGATAGACTTTTTGCTTCCGTTCTCGATCCTCGCAGCCGAGGGGAATACGGAGCCATTTTCTCCGCAACACAGACTGCGGCGGCAATAAAAACAAGCAGAATCGGCAATTTTTTTTGTGACACATCACGAAGGAAGGCGGCCATGACCAAGAAATTCGTTTACTTCTTCGGCCCGCAGACGACCGAAGGCGACACTACGATGAAGAACGCGCTGGGCGGCAAGGGAGCCAATCTGGCGGAAATGGCGAAACTGGATATGCCTGTCCCCGCGGGATTCACTATCAGTACCGACTTCTGCGTCGCTTTCTTCGCCGAGGGTCGCCAGTTCCCGCAATCGCTCCGCGACGAAGTGGCTGCCGCCTTGCAAAAGACCGAAGAGGCGATGGGGATGAAGTACGGCGACCCGCAGAACCCCCTGCTGCTGAGTTGCCGTAGCGGGGCCAGGAAGTCGATGCCCGGCATGATGGAGACCGTGCTCAACGTGGGCCTGTGCTCGAAGACGATCCCCGGTTTGGTGAAAAAGGCCGGCAACGAGCGGTTCGTCTACGACGCCTATCGCCGCCTGCTCATGATGTACTCCGACGTGGTGATGGAGAAGGCCGAGAACATTGAACCGGCCGAGGGGAAGGGCATCCGCCTGCAACTCGAGCACCTGATGAACCGGGCCAAGAAGTCGAAGGCCAAATCGCTCGGCAAGAAAGTAGGCGAGGTGCTCGACACTGATCTGACCGCCGCCGATCTGAAGCGGCTCTGCAAGAACTTCAAGAAGAAGGTCCAAGAGGTTCTCGGCCGCGAGTTCCCCGACGACCCGGACGAGCAACTCTGGGGCGCCGTCGGCGCGGTGTTCAAGAGTTGGGAGGGGCGTCGGGCGGTCTCCTATCGGAAGATCGAGGGCATTCCCGCCGAGTGGGGAACCGCCTGCAACGTGCAGAGCATGGTCTTCGGCAACCTGGGCGATACCTCGGCCACCGGCGTGGCCTTCTCCCGCAACCCCGCCACCGGCGAGAACAAGTTCTACGGCGAGTGGCTGATCAACGCTCAGGGCGAGGACGTGGTGGCCGGCATCCGCACCCCCAGCCCATTGAACGAAGAAACGAAGAACCCGCAGAACCAACACCTGCCGTCGCTCCAGACCGAATGGCCGGACCTCTACCGGCAACTCGATGAAATCCGCTCCAAGTTGGAGCATCACTACCGCGACATGCAGGACATCGAGTTCACGATCCAAGAGAGCAAACTCTACATGCTCCAGTGCCGCGGCGGCAAGCGGACCGGCACGGCGGCCTTGAACATGGCGACGGACATGCTCGAAGAGGGATTGATCGACGAGCAGACCGCCGTGATGCGGGTGCAGCCGGCGCAGTTGGACGAGCTGTTGCACCCGATCATAAATCCGGAGGCCGAGAAGGACGCCGAGGCGTTTTTGACCGGTCTGCCGGCCGGTCCCGGCGGGGCGAGCGGCAAGATCGTCTTCACCTCGGCCGACGCGGTGGCCTGGGCAAAGAAAGGCGAGAAAGTCATTCTCGTCCGCGAAGAGACCAACCCGGAGGACGTCGAGGGGATGCGCGCGGCCGAGGGCATCCTCACCGCACGCGGCGGCATGACCAGCCACGCCGCGCTGGTCGCCCGCGGCTGGGGCAAGTGCTGCATCGTCGGCGCCGGAGACGCCAAGATCGAAGCCGGCACGAAGCGGATGAGCGTCGGCGCCGTGAAGCTCAAGGAAGGCGACCTGCTGACGCTCAACGGCACCAAGGGCTGCGTCTATCAAGGCGCGCTGGCGATGATCGACGCCACCGAAAACCCACGGTTCCAGGGTTTCATGCAGATGGTGGACAAGTTCCGCACCCTGGGCGTGCGGACAAACGCCGACACGCCCGAGGACGCGCGGGTCGCCCGGCGGTTCGGCGCCGAGGGGATCGGCCTGTTCCGCACCGAACACATGTTCTACGGAGTCGGTTCGGACGAGGCGTTGTTCCTGCTGCGGAAGATGATACTCAGCAAGACGGTCGAGGAGCGCAAGGCCGCCCTGGCCGAGTTGTTTCCCTTTGTCAAACGCGACATCAAGGCCACGCTGGAGGCGATGGACGGCCTGCCGGTCACCATCCGGCTGTTGGATCCTCCGCTGCACGAGTTCGTCCCGCAAGACGCCGGCAGACAGAAGGAGTTGGCCGCATCGCTGGGCATCCGCCAGTTCGACATTAAGAAGCGCGGCGAGGCCCTGCACGAGACCAATCCCATGATGGGACATCGCGGCGTCCGCCTGGGAATCACATATCCGGAAGTGACGGAGATGCAGGTCCGGGCGATCTTCGAGGCCGCCGCCGAACTGAAAAATGCCGGCCGCTCGCCAAAGCCGGAACTGATGGTCCCGGTCACCTGCGACGTGCGGGAACTCGACGTTACGAAGGTGATTTTCGACCGCGTGAAGAAAGAGGTCGAACAACAGATGGGCGTCGAGGTCCATTGCCTCTACGGCACGATGATCGAGATTCCCCGCGCGTGCCTGCTGGCCGACCGGATGGCCAAGACGGCTCAGTTCTTCTCTTTCGGCACCAACGACCTGACGCAGATGACCTTCGGCTTCAGCCGCGACGACATCGGCGGATTCCTGCAAGACTACCTCGACGACAACGTGCTAGAGGCCGATCCGTTCCAGACGATCGACCAAGGGGGCGTCGGCCAGTTGGTGCGGATGGCCGTAACCAAGGGCCGCTCGACTCGCCCCGACCTGAAGATCGGCATCTGCGGCGAACAGGGAGGCGACCCGTCGAGCGTCGAGTTCTGCTTCCGCACGGGATTGAACTACGTCAGTTGCAGCCCGTATCGTGTGCCCATCGCCCGGTTAGCCGCCGCCCAGGCCGCCATCAAGGCGAAAAAGTAACTTTCCCTGTCCCCTTGCCTTCAACTTCCCTCCACTCATGCGATCATACTTTCTCCCAGCTTTGGCCGTCTTGGGATTGTTGTTTGTCAGTCGTCAAGTTCATGCCGAGGACCCGGAACCGCCCCGCGCGGTGGATCACTCGCAACTGATGGAGTACCAGACGGCCGACGGGCGGCGGCTGCCGGTGCGAACGGCGGAGGATTGGGCGATCAGACGCCGGCAAATCATCGCCGGAATGGAAGCAGCAATGGGACCGCTGCCCGACTGCTCGAAACTTCCGCCGTTGGACGTGAAGATTCTCGGCCGCCTCGAAGGGGACGGCTTTGTCCGGCTCGACATCACGTATCTCGCAGAGGAGAACGACCGGGTGCCGGCCCTGTTATATCTGCCAAAAAATCGTCCGGCCGGGAGGCGGGCGCCGGCGTTGCTGGCCCTGCACTCGACGTTGCCGCAGGGGAAGAAAGGGGTGGCGGCCGAGGAGAATGCGCCGCGAAACCAGGGCTACGCCACGGAACTGGCCCAGCGCGGTTACGTCGTGCTGGCCCCCGACTATCCGCCGTTCGGCGACTACCCTCACGACTTCGGCAAGAGCAAATACGCCTCGGGGACGATGAAGGGGATTTTCAATCATATTCGCGGCGTGGACCTGCTGCAAGCCCGCGAAGAAGTCGATCCCGAGCGGATCGGCGCGATCGGCCATTCGCTGGGCGGACACAACGCGATGTTCCTCGGCGCGTTCGACCCGCGGATAAAGGTGATCGTCGCCAGTTGCGGCTGGACACCGTTCCACTACTACTATGGCGGCAAACTCGACGGTTGGGCCCCGGACCGCTACATGCCCCGAATCCGCGACGTATACGGGCTGGACCCGGACCGTGTGCCGTTCGATTTCTACGAGGCGGCGGCGGCGTTGGCCCCTCGAGCGTTTTTTTCCAACTCGCCGCTTCACGACGACAACTTCGACGTCCGTGGAGTGAAGAAAGCGGAGCCGAAGGTCCGGGAGGTCTATGCCTTGCTGGGGGCCGCCGATCGGTTGCGATTCATCCATCCCGACTGCAAGCACGACTTTCCGCCCGAGGCACGGCGGGAAGCCTACCGGTTCATCGATCGAATCCTCCGGCACGCGCCGGCGAGGAAAATGGGCGGTCCCTAGATTTTCCAACATCCAACACAAAGCCGTTTGGCGGCGGTCGCGCCTTGTTTAGCGGCCGACGTACCGTCGGCCCTGCATGAACTTTCATGGCCGACGTACCGTCGGCCGCTAAACCGACGATTTCGACTGCAACGGGGCACTATCATGGAGACCGCGAAATCACCGGCTGCGGGGAACTTCCGCCGCGACAAGGAACATCGGCAGGTGAGCCACGCGCGGCCCCTTCCCCAGCGAGGCATCGGCCCGCCGTGCCCGATCCAAAGCGGCCCTCTCGGCCTCGATAAGCGGCAGTTCGCCCAGCAGATCGAACCTTAAAGGTGACGGCGGTTCGAGGCGGTCCAGCAGGTCCACGCGGACCTCGAAGCCGGCCGCGGCCAGCACGGCCGGCAACTTGCGGCCCACGCAAGGATCGGCCCCGGCACGCTCCAATGCCGCCCGCCACAGTTCGCCGACGGCGATTTCCGGCGGCTGCTCGATCATTCCGCCGTAGTCCGGCTCGAGGGCGACCAACGCGCCGCCGGGCGCCAACACGCGACGGATTTCCCTCGCCGCGGCCGACGCGTCGAGCCACATCAACGCGAATTGGCAGAACACCAGGTCGAACGTGCCCTCGGCGAACGGCAACCGCTCCGCGTCGCCGCGGACGACCGTTGCGCCTTGGAATTGCCGCGGCCGGTCGGTCAAGGCTTGTTGGTTCCGGTCCAGCCCCACGACCTCGCCTCCCGAGCGGCGGACCAACTCCTCGGCGACCACTCCGCCGGCGCAGGCCAGATCGAGCACCCGGCGGCGTCGGGCGATATTTGCCCGTCGGAGCAGGCGCGCCCGCGCCGGGGCCAGCCACGCCGCCTGTTCTTCGAGCAATCGTCGGGATGGGAGGTCAAAATTCATCATGCGAAACCGCAAGCGGTTATTAGAATTGGACTATCTCCCTCCCCCGGCGCAGGCGCAGGCACAAGCGCAACCTGCGCAGGCGCATCCGCCGCCGCCACCGCCGCTGGAACTACCCAACGCCTTGAAAAATTCGCCGGTCACGTGGTCGGCCCCGCTGAGGTCCCAAAAGCCGCCGGTGCTGTCCGGCAGGTTGAGCGAGCCGGGCGAGACGGCATCCGCCATGTTGCCCATCGTGTTTTCGGCCCAGCCGGAGAAACTCGATGCCACGTCGCCGAACGAGGCGCCTCCGCCGGCGCTCGGCGCGGCCGAAGGCGCGGCGGGCGCCGAGGACATCGGGCCGCGGACCCAAATCGGCCGGTACGTCGGCCCATAGTCGAACACCGGCCCGTAGTTGTCGCCCATCAGTATCCACTCGAAGTTGCGGTCAATGGTCTTTTCGCGTTGCGGGATGTCTCCGATTGTCGCGGCCTGCTCGGTTGCCCGGCGGATGATCGCCCGATAGTAGTCTTGCGTGTCCGAAAGGTCGAATCCAATCATGCGACGGGCCGTGCTTTTAATGAGCAATTTCACCGGCAACCCGAACTGGATGTCGCGGACCGGCTTGCCGGGGTTGCTTTGCAGCAGGAAGAGGAAGGGATGTTCGTTGTTGTGGACGACGATGCCGCGTTTTAGGGCCGCCGCCCGGTAGGCTTTTGCCCGCTGCGACTCGTCGGCCGAGAGCGTTTTGTCATCCAGCCGGAAGGCCTCGTCCACTTCGACGGTCAGCGGATCGGCCAGCGTTTGGCGGAGAACGCCCTTCTTCAACATTCCGAAGATGACCAGCGAGAGGACTTTTGCAATGGGCAATTCCAGGAGCACGGCGGCCTCGGGCGCGGTCAGCCCGCGCTTGATCCCACCCCCTTCCACCTCGGCGATCGGCGGCATGTAGCGCGCCTTTCTCCGGGCCAGCAGCCACTCGTTCAACCCGAGCAGCACGACCGCCGCCGGCATTGCCAGCAGGTGGATACCCGGACGGTAGTAAAACACAAAACACGATCCGACGGCCATGATGAAGAACACGGAAAAGCCCGTCCCGCCGCTGAAACGAAAGAAAACAACGGCCAGCATCGCCAGGAAAACGATCCCCAGAAAAATCCGCGCCCCGGGCGATTCGCCGAACCATCGCACCAGCAGGTCGATGGCGGTCATGCGTTTTACTCGTTGGAGATCGCGTTTGGGAAAGGAAACGGCGACCATGTTCTTGCCGGTCAGCCGCACGCCGGGAAAGTCCCAGCCGACCCGCGCGCCGTGGTCGGTCGCCGCCTTGTTGGAAAACTCCAGCCCCTGGTGAAGCGCCTCGTCCGGTTTCACGCTCTCGGGCAGTTGGATCGCCACTTGCAGATGCGTCGGGCCGCGGACGTATTTCTCGCCGAACCAGGTGGGAGTGATCCGCAGCGAGGCGTAATCTTCGCGGGTCGTGTCCTGATAGACCATGTCCGGCATGGTGAACTCGACGTGCAGAGTGCCCGTGCCGCCCGGCTTGATTTCAAGATATCCCAAGTGGACCTCGAAGCCCGGCTTGACGTACTGCGAAACGCGGATGTCTTTTAGTGTATGGCCGTCGATCGAAGCGCGGACGTTGCTCAGATCGTAGCCCGAGTGCGGCGTGCCGATGTCCACCACGTCGATGGCGCGGCCGATGAGATTGTTGTGGAAGGTAATGTCATATTCGATCTTCGCGGAGGCGTCGGGGTTCACCGTCACAAGCATTTGCGCCTGCGGCACGCCGAAGAAATAGTCCTGCGCGGCGGCGGCCGGCGTCGCCCACGCGAAAAAAAAGATTCCTCCGCAACACATAGTGATAAGTCGGAGTATTCTTTGCATTGTGAAGTCCTTTTTTTGCGAAACCGCAAGCGTTCTGGTAATTGCGAAACCGCAAGCGGTAAATACACTCTTCACTCTTCACTACCCACTATCCACTATCCACTATCCACTATCCACTAATTCCGTCGGCCCAGCCGGCCGGTTCGCGCGGACAGTCGGCCGCGCAGATCGACAAGCCGGGACATTGATCGCAGCGGGTGTCGCTCTGCAACCGCTCGCGATACCGCGCGAACGGTTCGCTCTTTTCAATGGTCTCCCAATCGTCTTCCAACAGGTTGCCCGCCGGAGTGGCGGGGCCTCGGGGCGCGTAGACCGTGCCGTCCGGCTCGACCCGGATGGCCCAATCGCCGCCGGTCCGCGGTCCACGGCAGAGTTGTTCTCCCAACGGAATTGCCGGATCGAACCTAACGGTCGGATACCACATCAGTCGCACACCCAGCCGCTCAGCCGACTCTTCGACCATCCCGGCCGCCGGCGGCAGTTCGCCGGCCGACATCGCCCCGGCCGAAGCCGGCTCGGCCTCGGTCGTGGCGACGGCGAATACGCATGCGTTTTCGATCCCGTGCCCGGCGATGGTCTCCAACGTCCGGTCGATCGTTTCCAGCGTGGACCGCGTCAGGGCGAGTTGGGCCACCGCGCAGACTTCGTTCTTGCTCGCTGCGGCGAGCGCGCGGACGGCCATTTTGCCGTCCCCCCGGCCGGCCAGGGCATTGTGTACTTCATTGTCCGCGGAGAAGCAGTAAACGTCGAGGTGGTCCAGCCCCGCGGCGGCCATGTCGTTGATCCGGGTAGAGACGGCAAGATCGCTGCCGCGGCCCCGCACTCCCGTGATTAACCCCAGATCGCTCCCCCGCTCGACCGCCCGGACCAGGTGCGACTCGTTGCAGTCCCGGCCGGCGACGAAAGTGACGTGTGGAATCGCCAGTTGCCAGAGGCGTTCCAGCAGGCGGGCAACGTGGAACGGCGCGCAAAGCGGCACGTCGGCCGAGATCGGACGCTCCAGCGGCAGCGATTTCGGTCCCAATGCCGGATCGGCCAGGTTGAGGATCGGGTATCCGCCCTCGGGCGACTCCATCCGCTCGATCAGCGCGGCGACGGCCGCCACGTCGGCGGCAAGCCGCTCGTCCGTCGCGCCGCGGAAGCGTTTTTTTACCCGGCGAACGATCGCCGCCGAATCGTCGCCGTCGAGCAGGCCCTTGGCGATCACGACGCCCGAGGGGCTTAGCCGCGCCATTGCCGCCGCGTTGGCCACGAGCAACCCGTCGCCGCCCGAATCGACGCGGAGATGGAACCGACGGATCGCCCCGTCCGCCTCGCGCATGAAATGGTACAGACCCGGCCGAACGTCGCCGGGCAACTCACCTTTGACAAATTTCAACAGCCGTGGAATGTCCATGTTTATTGACTCTCAAAATATTATCGCAATAGCCGGGGGCTAACAGCCCCCGGAACGTGCTCAAATTGCGTGTATGCCCTCCGGGGGCTGTTAGCCCCCGGTTATTGTTCGCGACATTGCATACCTGACACTCGATGGTGTTCGCGGGAGTGTATTTCTTGGGTTATTGTGTTCTCTCTCCAGCGGACAGCCGCCGCCGCACAGCGGCAGGTCGGGACAGTTCCAACATCGCTCGGGCAGGCCGGCGCCTCGCGGATCGGCCGTCCGACGTCGAAATCCGCGAAACACTTCGCTCTCCCAGATGTCCCGCCACCGGTCGCGGAGGATGTTGCCGGCCGGGACGTAGTACGATTGACAGGGGATCACGTCGCCGCCGGGCTCGATGCAGATCGAATATTCGCCGGCGTTGCACCGCCGGGGGCCAAGCTCCAATTCGACCGGCGAGAGGCGGCAATACTCGGTCGGCGTGTACCAGAGGAACCGCATCTTCAACTCGGCCGCGCGGTCGCGCACGTCGGCCAGCACGGGGGCCAGTTCCTCGGGGGCGATTTCGTCTCCGCTGGTCCGCCCGCCGCCGGCGAAGATCATGCCGTTCATGGCGAAAGTACGCGGCCCGAGGCCGTGTAGGAACTCGACGAGCCGGCCCGCCTGGCCGACGTTCCGCCGCGTGAGCGTGGTATTGGTGATGGCATGCAGTCCCGCGGCCAGCGCGTTTTTCAGGCCGCGTGTGGTTTCGTCGAACGCCGCGGCGCCGCTCATCGCGTCGTGGACCGCCGGATCGAACGATTGGAGCGTGATTTGGACGTGGTCCAGCCCGGCCGCGCGGAGCAACTCGACATACGCCGGATCGCTCAGCCGACGCCCGTTGGTGTTCAGGCCGGAAACCAACCCCAGTTCGGTTGAGCGGCGGACCAGTTCCGGCAGTCCGTCGAAGAGGGTCGGTTCGCCCCCGGTGAAGATCACGTGCGGCACGCCGATTTCGGCCAGCCGTTCGAGTATATTCCGCCACCGGCTAAAAGAGAGGGGCGAGGGGCGAGGGGCGAGGGGCGGCACTGGCTTAGCCAGTGGCACACGGCGGGGGAGGGGTGGCACTGGCTTAGCCAGTGGCACGCGGTTTTTACTGTAACAATGCGGGCAATTGTTATTGCAGCCGTAGCTCAACGCCAGATCGGCCTTGTACGGAGCGGAGATCGGCACGCTGAACGGCGGCAACCATTTTACTATTACTTCCGCCAGGCCGCATGTCGGACATGAAGCGGTAAGATCGGTCAATCGCTCGATCAGCGAGTATACATGGTCGACGGCGGACCGGGCCTCGGCCGCGCCCACGCCGCGGAACCGGCCTCGAAGCACGGCCGCCGCGCGATCGACGGGCGTCTCTTCCAAGGCGAGCCGCGCCAGCAGGGCGGCGGTTGGGTTCAAGTGGATCGCGTCGGTCGCATCGACTATCAGCACGGCGGCGCCGTCCGTCTTGGTGCGGAGATGGAACCGCCGCCGCCTGCCCGGCCGCCGAACGTCGAAGACCCTCAAGCCCGGCCGGGGCTTCAGAAAGTAGGGTGGGTCAAGCGAAGCGCAGCCCCACCATTTTTTTCCCGCCGTTGGTGGGGCTGCGCTTCGCTTGACCCACCCTACACAGGCTATGCCGAGCGAGTCGAGCAGTCGTCGCGTCCAGCGAATTGCCCTTCCGGCGGTCACCACTTTGGGGCCTCCTCGATCTGGTACGTCGCGCCGCAGTATTGACAGTTGACGAATACGGCCCCTGCCTTCACGGCCACCGAATCCTTGCCGAGCGTGCCGCCGCAGGCGCGGCATTCGAGGTTTTGCAGGCTTACGTCGCCCGAAAGGTCGATTTTCTGGACCACCGTGGTTATCGACTCCTTGGGTTTATGCAGTGCGAGCCAGATCATCGCCCCGGCGGAGGCCAGCAAGATTGCGCCCACGACGATCCGCAATATCGAACCTTGCGACCCGACCACGAACATCACGCCGAAGAATCCCAGCAGCGCGGCCAGCGGATAGGCGACGAGTTTCATTGGCTGCTCCTTTTGTAGCACAGCCGCCCTCGGTTGTGCTACATTTTGATATAGTTACATCACTTCCGCCCCGTCGGCGGCTTGGCAGACGTAGACCGCCGGCGAGTGGCCGGTCTTACGCTGATAGGCGGCGGCCGTATCGCGGACAAAATCATCGGTCGCCTCGGCACGGACCAGCGCCACCGCGCAACCGCCGAACCCGGCTCCGGTCATCCGCGCGCCGAAACACGACCGATGGACCGACGCGCACTCGACCATCGCGTTCAGCGCGTCGCTGGATACCTCGTAATCATCGCGCAGACTCCGGTGGCTCTGGTGCATCAAGCGGCCCAATTCGACCGCATCGCCGCGGCGCATGGCGTCGGCCGCGAGCAGCGTGCGGTCGTTCTCGGCAATCACGTGCCGGGCGCGGCGCAGCACGGCCGGGTCCATTTTGCCGGCGGATCGTTCCAGCCGCTCGATCGTAGCGTCGCGCAGCGCGTGTACGTCCAGCAGCCGGGCGGCCTCCTCGCACTGCCGCCGCCGCTCGTTATAGGCCGAATCGACCAGCCCGCGGCGCGTCGAGGTATCGAGCACGACCACCGAAGTGCCCCGCGGCAACGGGACCGGCTCGGTCTGCAGCGAGCGGCAGTCGATCAGCAGGGCGTTGCCCGCGCGGCCGGCGGCGGAGATCAACTGGTCCATGATTCCGCAGTTGACGCCGACCCATTGGTTTTCGGCCCGCTGGCCGAGCTTTGCCATCTCGGCCGGTTCCCACGGCAGTTCTCCGGTGGCGGCCAATGCTCGGGCCGCGGCCATCTCGAGCGCCGCCGAGGAGGACAATCCCGCACCGAGCGGCACGTCGCCGGCCAGCACGCCATCCCAGCCGGTCAGGCGATGGCCGGCCTCTTGCAGGCTCCAGGCCGTCCCCTTTAGATATTCGATCCACCCGGCCTGCTGCCGTTGGAGTGCGTCGAGGGAGAATTCGCCCGTTTCGTCGTAGTCGATCGAGTAGACCGAGACGATCCGATCATCTCGCGGTCTGAGGGCGATCCAGACGGCCCGATCTATCGCCATCGGCAGGACGAACCCGTCGTTGTAGTCGGTGTGTTCTCCGATCAGATTCACCCTGCCCGGCGCGCGGACTATCCAGTTGGGGAAGTGTCCAAAGCGGTCGGTGAACCGGGCGGAGATTTCGGCTTGTCCGATGGGCATGTGGCGGACTCCGGGTTGCGGAAACCGCTCCCTATCGTGGCGTTTTCGGCTGGATGGGTCAAGCCGGTGAGCGAAAGCGGCACATTGGGTCGTTGGATCGACAAATGGATATTTAGCCCCGGGTGAATACACCCGGGGCAGGGGGCGTTGTATGCGACCACCTCTCCCCGCCGTGTATTCACGGCGGGCTAAATACGGCGGGCAAAATGGAGCTGGTTCCAAAAAATGGCAGGTGCATCATGCTGAATACGGCCTGTATTGTAATTGACGGCAAGACTTTCACTGTTGCGGCAACTTCATGGTGAGGGGACGGGCCGTGAACTCGCTTCCGCCGATAAACACAAACACTTATGAGGCAATCGGTTACGGGCATTATCCCGGATTCGGCGACGATCAGTTGGTTCGATTGCAGCGATTGGGCACGGCAGTTGCACTATTCAAAATCATTGGACGCCGAGAGGTTCGGAACTCTGATCTAACTCCGATGGTGGGGAAGCTACGCCGATGCGGCTCAAATGCGTAGAATTTCGAGGTCGGAAAGGTTCGGACCAAACGGCAACCGCTGGTTTTCGTTCGGAAGCGAACCCTTTTCAACACGGAAGCGTACCAAAAATGAACGGCACGATTGAACAACTACGACTGCGTGCCCGCGGCCCTAACCCGCTGGTCTCATGGACCGACGAGAAGCTCCTGTTGAGCTACCGCTCGGAGCGGGACGGCCGGGTGTTCGAGGAACTGGTCCACCGATACGAAAAGGAACTGTTCGGCTACCTACGGCATTATCTCGGTAATGCCGAAATGGCCGAGGACGTTTTTCAACGGACGTTCTTGCAGGTCCACTTGAAGTGCGGCCAGTTCGAGCCGGGCCGGAAGGTGCGCCCCTGGTTGTACAGGGTGGCCACCAACCAGGCGATCGACTACCAGCGTCGCAACCGGCGGCATCGCTTATGCAGTCTCGATCAAGCCGTTCGAGGAAATGAGGACGATGGAGCAAGCGGGTTGGCGGAGCTGCTCGGCGTCGCGGCGGACGGTCCGGCCGAAAACGCCGAAGTGGCCGAACAGCACGAGGCGCTTCGCCGGGAAGTCGACGCACTGCCCGGCTTGTGCCGGCAAGTGGTTTTGTTGGTGTACTTTCAAGGTTTGAAGTATCGCGAGGCGGCCGAGGTCTTGTCCGTGCCCGTCGGAACGGTCAAGAGCCGGCTACACACCGCCCTGAAAAAACTCACCGAATCGCTTTCCCACGTGAGCCTGCCATAGTAGACAGAAAATGAACTCGGGCCCCTGATCGACTGCTTTCCGTATGACGGATTCGATACACCAGCAATTGCTTGGCCACCTGCTCGGCGCGTTGGACGACGAAGAGCAAGCGTGGGTTGATGGGCGGCTTGAACGCGACGAGTCATGCCGGCGGGAATTGATCCTCTGGCGGCGGCGGCTGTCTCCGTTGGAGGCGATGCGGCCGGACTTCGATCCGCCCCCGGGCCTGGACGGGCGGACGTGCCGGATGGTTGCCGCTTATGGTTCCGCCCCGGCGCGGTCCGCCAGACGGCGGTTGGCGATGAGCCCCGATCCGACGGTGCCCGGAGCGGTCTCCCTGTTCGGATGGCACGACGTGGCCGCGCTCGGCGCGCTGCTGCTGACCGCCGTCGCGTTGCTTCTGCCGGCGATCGACGCCAGCCGCTTTCACGCCGCCGTGGCCTCCTGCCAAGACAACCTGCGGCAGTTCGGCTTGGCCATGACTCAATACAGCCGCCACCACGGCGAGGCTATGACTCAATTGGCGGGTGAAGGAAAACTGACCACCGCGGGCATCGCCGCCGCCGACCTGCTCGGCGACGCGGTTGCCTCGGTCGCGGAGCGAAACTTGTGTCCGGAGGCGTGGCTGGCCGCCCAAGGCGCGACGTGCGTCTTGTCGTCGCCTCTGGATGGTGTCGGCGTTGTTCCCCCAATCCCCGGGACCGCGGTCCCGGGGTATTTTTTCGCCTCGACATCGAACGACTGGTCCGGCATGTGGCGTGACGGGACGATGGATGGCCACGGCAGCCGCCTGCCGGCCATCCTGGCGCTATTTGCCGACGATCCCAGCGCCGACCTGCCGGGCCGTCGCCTCGTCGGTCACGACGGCCGAGGACGCAACCTCTTCTTCGAGGACGGCCGCGTCCGTTTCGTGCCCTGCTCGACTCACGACGAGTCGGCCGAGACGGTCTTCTCCAGCGTCGAACCATCCGCTCCCACCGACGTTTCCGCCCCGATCATCTACGTCAACCGGCTCGGGCGGTGACGCCCGTTACGTAGGGTGGGACAAGCGAAGCGTAGTCCCACCACCCATTTTTTCCCACGGCAATGGTGGGACCGCGCTTCGCTTGTCCCACCCTACATTTTGATGCAAGATTTTGCCGCGTCTATTTCGCCCGACGCGGAGTCGCTTCTATTGACGTCCCACCGTCATACATGATAGCCTGAATGGTTTCGCCTTTCCGCAAAGGCGCCCAGCCGACGGATTGCAGGTTATGCAACGCAACGACATCCGCAACGTGGCCATTATCGCCCACGTCGACCACGGCAAGACCAGCCTGGTCGATTGCATGTTGCGCCAGAGCGGGCGATTTCGTGAAACGCAACTCGTCGGACAACAGATCCTCGACACGAACGAGCTGGAGCGGGAACGCGGGATCACAATCCTCTCGAAAAACATCGCCATCCCATACCGGGGCGTAAAAATCAACCTCATCGACACGCCCGGCCACGCCGACTTCGGCGGCGAAGTAGAGCGGGTGCTCCGCATGGCCGACGGCGCGCTCGTGCTGGTCGACGCCGCCGAAGGCCCCATGCCGCAAACCAGGTTCGTCCTCTCGAAGGCCTTCGAGTGCGGGCTGCGGCCGCTAGTGGTGGTCAACAAGATCGACCGCCCCGACGCCCGGCCGAACGAGGTCCTCGACGAAGTCCTCGAACTGTTCTTGCAGCTCGGCGCCGACGACCTGCTGGCCGACTTCCCGTATCTCTTCGCCAGCGCGAAATTGGGCTACGCCACCGCCGACCCCGCGCGGAAGACCGACGGCGTACAGCCGCTGATGGACATGATCCTGGAGAAAATACCCGGCCCCGAGGTCGAACTGGACGAGCCGCTGCAAATGCTGGTTACAACGCTCGATTGGTCGGACTACGTGGGGCGTATCGCCATCGGACGGGTCCAGTCGGGTACGCTGCGGAAGGGGCAAAACGTGGTGCTAATGCAGACGGAAGATCGCGCCACCCCGTCCAAGGCCGTCTCGGTCTACCTCTTCGAGGACCTCGGCCGAAAGGAAGTCCACGAGGTGGACGCCGGCGATATCTGTGCCGTGGTGGGACTCGAAGGGGTCGAGATCGGCGACACGGTCGCCTCGCCGCAGGCGCCTCGGGCAATGCCGCGCGTGAAGGTAGACGATCCGACCCTGCAGATGACCTTCGGCGTGAACACCTCGCCGCTGGCCGGCCGCGAGGGAAAATTCCTCACCAACCGCCATCTGCGCGAGCGGCTTTTCCACGAGCTGGAGCGGAACGTCGCCCTGCGGGTCGAGCCGATCCCCGGCACCGAGCAGTTCGCCGTTTCGGGGCGCGGCGTGCTGCACCTCTCGATCCTGATCGAGACCATGCGCCGCGAGGGATACGAGCTTTCGATCGGCAAGCCGCGGGTGATTTTCCGCGAAATCGACGGACAACCGCAAGAACCGTTCGAGTCGCTCGTGGTCGAGGTTCCAGCCGACCGCACCGGACCGGTGATGGAACTGGTCGGCGCGCGGCGCGGCCAGTTGGTCGAAATGACCGCACACAACGAATACAATTTCTTGAACTTCTCGATTCCGGCGCGGGGATTGATCGGATTGCGCACCCGGCTGCTGAACGCCACCGCCGGCACGGCAGTGGTTCACCACCGCTTCGAGAAATACGCCCCCGTGGCCGAGGCGGTCCCCGGCCGGGCGACCGGAGTGCTGGTCTCGATCGCCGCCGGCCAGGCCGTGGCCTTCGCCCTGGACGGGCTTCAGGAGCGGTCCGAGTTGCACGTCGCGCCCGGAGAGGTGGTTTACGAGGGGATGATCGTTGGCGAGAACAGCCGCGCGGGCGACATGAACGTGAATCCCACGAAGGAGAAGAAACTGACCAACATCCGCGCCGCCGGGCACGACCGGAACGTGTTGCTCAAGCCCGCCCGACGGCTCTCGCTCGAAGAGGCGTTGGAGTTCATCGCCGAGGACGAGTTGGTCGAGGTCGCGCCGAGTCGGATTCGGTTGCGGAAGGTTCTTCTAAAAGAGACCGACCGCCGCCGCGCCGCCCGGCAGGCGGCTTTATGATACCCATGTTGCCTTCGGGCAACACCATGTATCGGCATAACCCGAACGCGGGAGCGAATCGAGCAGCGCAAGTTATACGGCTATAAGTCTTTGCGCCCCCGCCGCCGGAGCGTCGCCGGTTTCCGTTGCTTTGGGAACGGGCTTTGCTCGTGCTATCCCCCATGCACGCAAGCGAGCTTGTCGAACTGGCCGGGATGGTTGCAACGCACTGCACGGCGTTGATCGACGGTTGCCGGCGGATTCCCGCCGACTGCATCGAACAATACTGGATCTGCTCGAAAGTGCGGCTGGACCGCTGGGCACGGACCCTAAAGGGCGACGATGTTTCCCGTCAACAACTGCGCGGCACGATCGAAGAGATTCTCGCCGGCGAGGTCCTTGCGCGGATTTGGACCGCCGTGCTTTCGACCTACGACCAGCGGCGCGGGACCGACGAAGCGGAGCCGGTCGCGCGGAGCGTGATGATCGGACACGCCGAAGCACGGCGCCGCGCGCTGTCGCTGTTGCTGCACGTCTCGGAAATCGACGCCCAGGCCGCCGTCGAGCTTAACCGGCTCCGCCGACATGCGGATCGTTGGACCGAACTGCTGCTCGAGGAGGTCGAATCGCCGGGATCCGTTGTTGCGGACCGCACTCCGGGCCGTTTTGAAGGGAAGTTCCAGGTGTCTTTTATGGCGGCGAGTCCAAACCCGGATCTCAACGCGCGGATCGCCGCCAGCATCGTCGGTTGTTTTCCAGAGGAAGTGTTCGACGGCGTCGGCTTGTGTTTGTCGCTGTGGTTTGCGCGGGTGATGAGCGCGGCCGACGACGCGCAGTGCATGATCGACCGACTGTTGACCGAGGAGCGTTCCTTCGGCGGTTGAAACAACCCTACTCGTTCCCACGCGGAGCGTGGGAACAAGGTTTCTTTCGTCGCTATTTCTCCCGCGGAATCTCGCGGATGTAGATGTTCTTGAACCAGAGCGTGTTGCCGTGGTTTTGCAGTTCGATCCGGCCGGTCGGATAGATCGGCTCGTCGCGCTGCCAGAAGTTTTCCAGGTGGCCTACGCTCGTTGCACAGGGCGGTTTTGCCACAAGATGCAGTAGGCGCTCGGCCTTTTGAACACAACGTGTAGTGGTGTGCAACAGGCGTAGGCCACCAAGCGATTTAACGGATAGCCTATGACAATCAGTCAACAAGCGGAGTTGAATACACGTGTGGTGCTCCACTCGATTTGCCGGCCGTTCCGTCATCCTGGTTGTCGTTCGCTCCGTCATCCTGGTTGTCGTTCGCTCCGTCATCCTGGTTGTCGTTCGCTCCGTCATCCTGGTTGTCGTTCGCTCCAGTATCCTGATCGCCGGGCGGATAATAATCTCTATCGTCACAGCCGACCGCGAACAAACACAAACCCAACATCATCATAAAAACGTACTTCATGTGATCGCCTTTTCTCTTGAAACTGGGGTGCGGCACGTTGTCGAGAAGACCTACCGCGCCCTGAAATAGGACCTTTCCACCTCCAACGCACTTCGGAGCGTCTAATTCATACGTAACGCAACAGTACTAATAATCGGGCGACACGGGCAGGCCGTCGGCCATGCTGCCCAACAATGCGAAGACGTTCGGATTCGACCGCGTGGCGATGAACCACACGGAGCCATCGGCCATCCCGAAGTTTGCACCATTGGGGTGTTCGCTGCCCGGCGCCGCCATGTTGCCGTTGTTGATCATAATCCCGCCCGAGTTCACGGGATCCAATCCGTAGGTCCGTTCCATAGTGCCGGTGCTAAACAACGTCGAGATGTCCCCGACAACCCAGCCGTCATGGCTCATGGCGTAGTCGACGGGGGTGTTTGCGGGACATTTCGGAAGTTTCTGCAATTCGCCGGTGATGATCGTGCGGGACAAGCCATCCTTTACGTCGGCGGGTCTGGTGGCGACGTTGGGCTTGCCGAAGATTCCCCATCGTTTGGGCGGCGCTGGGCCGGCGCCTGGAGCGTACGACACGCCATCGGTGACGGTTGTCAGCGGGCGGGGAATGAAGTAGGCGCTCAAAACCCACGTATCGCACGTCCGGCAGTCGGGAAAGTAGTGTTCGACGTCCCAACCGGCGTGGCGGCCGACGCATCCGCCGTAATCGGTGCCGCCCCCCGTCCACGCGGCCGACAAGTACATCAGCCCCTCGGACCCCGTGTCAACGCCCTGACGGACTTTAGACCGTCGGCTCGGGCAATAGAAGGTTGCGATGTCCTGATTGGCGATGGCGAAGTTGCTCAGCGCCGTGCCGGGATTGGGAGTAGTGCAACAGATGCCCACGGAATAGTCCCACGCCCTGACCAGATTGTCGCCCTCGATGAAGGGGAGGATGCGGAGCAAGAAACTGGTCCCTTGATTTGGCGAATCCGTCTGGCCGGCCTCGGACCAGACGTTGATATAATGGACCGAATTCGTGAAGCTGGATACGGCAATAACGCCGGGAGGGAACGCCTCGTTCGCTTGATTGTAAAGGTGCAAGGCCAAGCCGATCTGCTTCAAGTGGTTGCTGCAAGCCATCCGACGGCCCGCCTCGCGGGCCGCCTGTACGCCGGGCAACAGCAGGGCAATCAGGATCGCAATGATGGTGATGGACGTCAATAATTCCACCAGCGTGAACGCCGCTCGCACGCCCCTTGCACGTGACGCGGGACGGCCCCTCACGTTCCGTGGACAAGCGGTGGTCAGGCAGCCTTTTCCCGCCGAGCGTCCCAGCATCGTCTTGACCATGGCAGGCGCCCAGCCGTGCCGCCGGCCCGTCTTCTGGTAGACGTCGCGGGCAGCGTACCCCTCGCGCCGCCAAAAGATTCGCCTGATTTTCCACTCGCTGTTGCACGGCGGATCGGGCGTCTTGGGAAACATGATTGTTTCTCTGAACTCAATATCAGACGGTTACGAATATAACCGTTCGGCGAAACCACGTCAACACTTGACGCCAAAAATTCCAGGAACGGATCGACGCTTGATGCAATTGGGCAGTACGCAGATCGCCTGCGGGACGACTTGACCGATTCTTATCTTACGGTTGGCCGTAAGTTTTTATATCTTATGGCTTTAGATACTACCGCACCAGTCGCGGCCGATCTGGAAGGCGCGGAAATTGTCCTCGTGCAACTTGGGTTTCAGGTTTTTGCGGATGGCCTCCCGCCAAGCGGCGGGATCGATCTCGATGTGTCGGCTCAGCGCGCCCAAGATGGCGACGTTCGCGCTGCGCCGGTTGGGCAGCGCGTCCGCGTCGATGCTCTCCGGAGCGATCAACACTCCACCCTCGCGCAGCCGGGGCCGGTTGTTGTCCACCTGGTCCTCGGCCAGGACGACGAGGAAGTCGGCCTCACCCGACGGGATCATGGGGCTATGCACCCGTCGTCCGAAGCGGACGTCGCTGGCGACCGAACCGCCCCGCTGGCTCATGCCGTGGATTTCCGATTTCTTCACGTCGTATCCGGCCAGAAAGGCGGCGTCGGCGAGGACGTCGGAGGCCTTCAACACGCCCTGCCCGCCGAGGCCGGCAATGACCACGCTGATCGGCTTGGTACTGGCCGCTGAAGCGGCCAGCCCTCCGCCTTCCGCCCTCCGCCCTCCGCCTTCTTCTTGTTCTTTTTCGCGTTGCTTGATCTTGCCGGCGGCGAGGATGCACGGGCGGCGAACAATGAACACGCTCAGCTCGTTGCCGGCCAAGGCGTCGCGCAGGTTTTGCTCGAACTGCTCGGCCTCTTTCGTCGGATCGACGACGAACACGTTGGGCACGCCCAACGAACGGGCAAGGTCCTCGAAGACGACCTTGCCGGTCGGCTGGTGGCCGAGCGTCCGGCCGGTGCCGGGATGTTCTTGCAGGCCGGTCATGGCGGTCGTGCCGTTGTCGAGGATCACCAGCACGTGTCCGGTTTTCGGCGGGTTGTAGACCATTTCGACCAGGCCGGTGATGCCGCTGTGGACGAACGTGCCGTCGCCGATGACGCTGACCACGCGCCGGGCCTCGTCCTCGGGCAGCACGTGGCGCAGTCCCAGTCCCATGCCGACGCTCGCGCCCATGCAAATCTGCGCATCCATCGCTTCCAGCGGCGGCAGCGCGCCGAGCGTGTAGCAGCCGATGTCGCCGGAGACGATGCAATCGAGTTTTTTGAACAATTCGAACGTGACGCGATGGGGACAGCCGACGCACAGGGCCGGCGGTTTGCCGCGCGGCGGGACCGGCTCCTCGGAAACGTCGCCGACGATGATCCGCCGCACCCGCTCCACGTCGAACTCGCCGAAGCGGTACATTTCCGGCTTTTGCTCGACGTTGACGCCGGATGAGCGAATCTGCTCGAACAGAAAGGGGTCGTTCTCCTCGACGACCAGGCATCGCTGGAGGCCGGCGGCGAAGCGGCGAATTTTCTCCATCGGCAACGGATAAGTCACGCCGAGTTTCAGCACCGAGGCGTTCGGCGCGGCCTCGCGGACGTGTGCAAACGAGACGCCCGAGGTGATGATCCCCAACGAACGGCCGCCCTCGATGGTTTGGTTCCACTGGCAGGTTTCGTTCCAGGCGGCGATTTCGGCCAGTTTTTTGCGCAGTTGACGATGAGCGGGCCGGGCATGGGCCGGTATCATCACCCGGCCGCGGATGTTCCGCTCGAACCGCGCCGGCGGCGGCTTGGCCGGCTCGGGCCGGGGGCGGACCGGCGTCTTGCTGTGGCAGATACGAGTGGTCATCCGCAGCAACACCGGCAATCGCCAGCGGGCCGAAAGCTCGAGCGCGGCGCGGGTGAAATCGTACGCCTCTTGCGAGTCGGACGGCTCGAACATCGGCACGCCGGCCGCCAGTGCGTAGCGGCGGTTGTCCTGCTCGTTTTGGCTGGAGGCCATGCCCGGATCGTCGGCCGAAACGACCAACAGCGCGCCGGAGACGCCGCTGTAGGCGGCGGTAAACAGCACGTCGGCGGCGACGTTCAGGCCGACGTGTTTCATGGCGGCCATGGCCCAGCCGCCGCCGAAGGCCGCGCCGAGCGCGACTTCGAGGGCCACTTTTTCGTTCGGCGCCCATTCGGCGTTGCCGCCGATCTCGTGCAGGTATTCGAGAATTTCGGTCGAGGGGGTGCCGGGGTATCCGGCGCCGATGGAAAGGCCGGAGTCCCTCGCCGCCAGGGCCACCGCCTCGTTGCCGCTTAGCAAGTGGAGAGATTCTGAAAACACTGTATTCTCCGTCGTCTAAGAAAGTAGGGTGGGACAAGCGCAGCGCGGTCCCACCATGCTTGTTCCCGGCTCTTGGTGGGACCGCGCTGCGCTTATCCCACCCTACAACTTATTATTATCGTCGCAGCAAGTTTTGCACTCCCAGCGAGAAAATGATTCTCAGTGCCGCCAGGGCTTCGCCCGAGTCGATCTTCGAGACGCCGAGTTGACGATCGACGAAGACGATGGGCGTTTCGCCGAACCGCGCCCCGAGCCGCTTCAACCGCCAGAGTATCTCCTCCTGGAAGGAGTAACCCCGGCTGCGGATCGAGTCGAAATCGAGCCGGGCCAGCGTCTCGGTGCGATAGCAGCGGAAGGCGCCGCTGCAATCTTTCGGCCGCAGCCCGAGCAGCCATCGGGCGTAAAGGTTCACGCCGCGGCTCATCAATCGGCGGTGCAGGGGCCAGCCCTCGACGCCTCCGCCGGGCGTGTAGCGCGAGCCGATCATCACGTCAATCGGCGGTCCGCCCGGCGGGTCCATGCCGGCCAGCAGCGCCGGCAAATACTCCGGCTTGTGGCTGAAGTCGGCGTCCATGTTCAACAGATAGCGATAGCCGTTTTCGACGGCGTATTTCATTCCGGCGATGGTTGCCGTACCCAGTCCGAGTTTGCCGGGTCGATGTAGGCAGTGCAACTTGGGGTTTTCGGCCCGCTGCCGGTCGCACCACCGTCCGGTTCCGTCGGGCGAGTTGTCGTCGATCACCAGCACGTCCGCCTCTGGAACGTAGTGGAAAATCTCCTCGACCAATCGAGGCAGGTTTTCCATCTCGTTGAAAGTGGCCGCCGTCACCAGGATTTTATTGGTTTGGGACATGATGCAACGGCGCGCGGAAAAAATCCGTATTAAAGTCGCGGTCGAGACGCTGAGTTTAGCCGCCGCGTCCACGCGGCGCATCGGTCGCGCCAATGTTTAGCCGCCGCGTCCACGCGGCGCGGGTTAGCCCGCCCCCGGCGTGGACGCCGGGGCTAAACCGAGGGTCGATCCGCAACCCGCTCTGGATCATCGCCGTCATTTTGTACCAGGCAACTTTGTCATTCGGATGCTCGATAATCCATGACTTGATCCTGATCCCGAAATCGAGTTACGAGCATCCCATGCTGCTGCCGCAGTTGTAGCAGAGGTAGCAGTTTCCGCTGCGGACGGTGATCGAGCCGCAGTTGTCGCAGGCCGGGGCGTCGGTCTGGAACGAGGCGAACTGCTCGCTGTGTGTCGCCTGCCCGACCGCCGCCTCGGCTAGCACCGGCGCAGTCAGGCGGTCCATCGCCACTGCGGCGGCCGACGAACCGTTCCGCTTCCGTGCGTGTTTTGGTCCGTGCCGGCCGTTGCCCGAGGTAGGTGGCGATCCGTTGGGCGACTGGGCGGTCTCGGCCGGTCCTTGGGCCGTGTCCGGCTCTCCCGGCTCCGACGCGGAAGAATCGGCCGACGCCGACGCCATCTTGTTCGCCTCCCGGTAGCCCGGCAGGAATGTGATCCCCAACCAGCGGAAAATGTAATCGACGATGCTCTTGGCGATGCGGATGTCGGGGTTCTTCGTGAAACCCATCGGCTCGAAACGGGTGTGTGAGAACTTGTTCACGTACACTTCCAACGGCACCCCGTATTGCATACTCATCGACACGGCGGTGCCGAAGCAGTCCATCAGCCCGCCGACCGTGCTCCCTTCCTTGGCCATGATGATGAACAGTTCGCCGGGGCGGCCGTCGGGATAAAGCCCCACGGTGATGTATCCCTCGTGGCCGGAGACGCTGAACTTGTGGGTGACGGACTGTCTGGTGTCGGGCAAGCGTTCTCGTCGCGGGGCGGCCAACAGTTTTTCGGCCGCCTTGTCCGCCTTGGCCGCGGTCGATAGCGGCTGCACCTCTTTCGAGCCGTCGCGGTAGATCGCCAAGGCCTTCAGACCCAGCCGCCAGCCCTCCATGTAGGCGTCGGCCACGTCCTCCGGCGCGCTCTCCTTGGGCATGTTCACCGTCTTCGAGATCGCTCCGGAGACGAACGGCTGGGCCGCGGCCATCATGCGGATGTGCGCCCGCCAGGAGATCGACCGCTTGCCGTTCCGCGGCGGGAACGCGCAATCGAATATCGGCAGGTGATCGGGGTCCAACTCCGGCGCGCCCTCGATCGTGTCGTGCCGGTCGATGTAATTCTCGATGGCCTCGATCTGGGCGGCGGTGTAGCCGAGGCTCCGCAACACCGGCGGAACGGTCCGATTGACGATCTTCAGCATCCCGCCGCCGGTCAACTGCTTGTACTTCACCAACGCGATGTCCGGCTCGATGCCCGTCGTGTCGCAGTCCATCATAAAGCTGATCGTGCCGGTGGGGGCCAACACCGTGGCCTGCGCGTTGCGGAACCCGAAACGCTTGCCGTGGGCCACGACCTTGTCCCACAAGTCGCGGGCCGCTTCCTGGAGATACTTCGGGCAGGAGGGAATCTCGTCCACCTTTTCCCAGTGCATCTCCATCACCCGCAACATCGGATCGCGGTTCTTTTCGTATTCCTCGAACGGTCCGACGGCCTCGGCCAACTCGGTGCTGGTTAGATAGGCGGCCCCGTGCAACAGGGCGGTGATCGCTCCGCACAGGCCGCGGGCCTCGTCCGAATCGTAGGGCGATCCGGCCGCCATTATCAGACTGCCCAGGTTCGAGTAGCCCAGTCCGATCGGACGGAAACGGTGGCTGTTCAGTGTGATCGGCTTGGTCGGGTAATTGGCGTGATCGACGAGAATCTCCTGCGCGATGAACACCACGCGGCAGGCCGCCTGGAACCGCTGGTGGTCGAACGTGCCGTCGCCGTTGCGGAACTTCATCAGGTTGACGCTCGCCAGGTTGCAGGCCGAGTCGTCGACGAACATAAATTCACTACACGGATTACTGGCGTTGATCCGGCCGAAGCTCGGGCAGGTGTGCCAGCGGTTGATCGTCGTGTCGTACTGCACGCCCGGATCGCCGCAACACCACGTCGAGGCGGCGATCTTGTTGAACATCTCCCGCGCCGGATAGGTCGGCCCCGATTTGCTCGGATCGGTGACCCAGTGGGTGGTCCACGGCTTGTCGGTTTCGACCGCGCGCATGAACTCGTCGCTCAGGCGGACGGAGAAATTGGAGTTCTGGAACAACACCGTGTCGTAGGCCTCTTGGGGATCGTAGCCCTCCTCGACCAGCGTGCGGACCTTCCGCTCCTCGCGGCTCTTGCACTCGATGAACTCCATCACGTCGGGGTGCCAGTCCTTGATCGACTGCATTTTGGCGGCCCGGCGGGTCTTGCCGCCGCTTTTGACCACCGCCGCGATCTGGTCGTAGACCCGCATGAACGACAGCGGGCCGGAAGGCTTCCCGCCGCCCGAAAGCTTCTCGCGGTGAGAACGCAAAGTGGAAATGTCGGTGCCCGTGCCGGAACCAAACTTGAAAAGCATCGCCTCGCTGCGGGCCAACTCCATGATGTCTTCCATGTTGTCCCGCACGCTCTGGATAAAACAGGCCGAGGCCTGGGGATATTCGTAAGGGTTCTCGGGCTGGACCGCCTCGCCGGTCTTACGGTCCCAGCGCCAGTTGCACGTCGCCCCCTTCACGCCGTACTGATGAAATAGGCCCACGTTGAACCAGACGGGCGAATTGAACGCGGCGTGCTGGTGAATGCACAGCCACGCCAGATCGCGGTAGAACCGCTCGCCGTCGGCCGGCGTGGCGAAGTAGCCGTCGTCGAGGCCCCAGTCGGCAATCGTGCGGCAGACCCGATGGATCAGTTGGCGGACGCCCTTCTCCCGCTCGTCGGCGCCGACCTCGCCGTAGAGATACTTGTTTGCCACGACGTTGGTTGCCAACTGGCTCCAGGAGGCGGGGACCTCGCAGTCGTGCTGCTCGAAAATGATCTCGCCACCCTCGCCCTTGATGGCCGCGGTCCGCAGCTCCCACTCCACCGTGGCGAACGGATCGGTCTGATCTTCGGGGCAGAACGACGAGGGAATATGCAGCCCTTCGATGGCCGTTTTCGTGGTCTTAGGTGTCGGGTGGTCGGCCGTCGTGACGGACTCTCCAGCAGTCTCGCGCGTCGGTTGATCCATGACGAGATTCCTTATTCCGTTAGGAGTAGATATGGGGATCCTTCCTAC
>JAHIKV010000298.1 GCA_018897395.1 Planctomycetota bacterium
CGGCTGGGCACCGTTCGGGCTACTTATGTTTTTGGATCCTACGCCGAAGGCCGCCCCGATCGGTGGAGCGACATCGACGTCGCCGCCTTCGTCGAAGGGGCCGAGAACTGGAATCTGGAAAAACGAGTGAAGGCAATGGCCTTGGTTATGAAGGAAGCAGGGGCGGACGTCGAGGCACATCTCTTCCCAGCCTCCGCACTAGCAAACCCTGAACGCGGCGGTTTGGCCGAGTACGTTCTGCAACATGGAATTTGCATCCAGGGATAGCGGAAAAGAATCAACCTCCCACGGGCCGTTAGGGTGAGGGCGGTGTTCGGCGCGTTCATCCACGCCGCCAACCACCCTCACCCCCGGCCCCTCTCCCAAAGGGAGAGGGGAGTTGTCACCTCTCGTTCCCACGCTCCGCGTGGGAACGGGCGACCCGACTCACCTACGCAGAGCGTTGGAAAACGGGGGTTCCCACGCAGAGCGTGGGAACCAGGAACTCTAGGATTATTTCCGCTTCCGCCATGCGTAGCAGAGCAGGCCGAGCAGGCCCGCGGCCAGCAACAACAGCGTGGAAGGCTCGGGAACCGGCCCCACGTCGGCCCAGGTGGTGCCGATGCGCACGTCGTCCATGAACGAGAACAAGGAATCAGCCGAGTAACTTTCGAGATAGACGAGGTCCGGCGTGGTCCACCCGATGTCCCCGATAATCGGCATGTGGGTTTGGCCCCCCGTCTCGACGTTTGTCGGATTGACCCAAATCTGGAGCTGCTCCATGCCGCCGCCGCCCGTGTTGAACTCCAGCTTGCCGACGATCAGCACCTCTTGGCCCGCACTGTACGAGCCGCCGACCGTTGCACTCTCGCCCCCGAACAACTCCACATAGGGCTGCAGTACACCCACTTCTTCTACATCCCATATTAGCCCGAACCATAAACCATCCCTTGTAGCATCCTCCATCAGGTACATCGCCGGACCGTCCCAGTCGCTGCCTTCGGATGCCGTGAAGCGGGCGGAGAAGTACAGGAACGGCGTGGCGGGCGAGCCGCTGAAACCAGTGCTGAAGTACCGTTCATCGGCGGTTTGGCCGTCGGCGGTGATTTGCCCGCCGCTGACGTTCCACCCGCCGCCAGAGTCGGTCGCCCACGGGCCGGACCAGGAACTTCCGGACCCGGCGGTGCCGCCGTCATTGCCGGCCAAGGGACCGTCGGGATAAGAAAAATCGTCCGCGACGATCGGCGCCGCCCGAGCGGGAACGCTCGAGCAAACCAACAACGCCGCGCCGACCAATCCAATCAGTAGTAAACGCGCCATGATGCTCTACCTCCGGTGAAAGATTAAAGAGATGCTTTGCGGCCTTGCCGACGTGGCTTAGCCTATAGCCTCTAATTTACCCCCCCCCCATGATGTCAATAGTTTGACGGGATAAAATCAAAAAATATTTTGAGGGGGTATTACCCCTTAATTCGGGTGGTGCCCGGCGTTTGTCGCCGGCTTGCCCACGGGCCAATCGCCTGCTATTATCAGGTAAGAGCGAAATCAACGGGAACCCGTCTTATGAGCCAAGTGATTCAAGCCATCTACGAGAACGGCGTGCTTAAGCCGTTGGAAAAGCTGGAGTTGGGCGAACACCAGTGGGTCCGGGTCACGGTCGAGCCGAACGCCACGAACGGCAACCAAGCGGAACAAGTCCGCAACGACCCTCTCGACGGGGTTCGCGCGGCCACCGGAATCCCCGATCTGGCGGAGAATTTTGACGACTACCGTTTTGGTCGCCGCAAGACATGAAGCCTGTATTTTTGGATGCTTCGGGACTGATTGCGGTGGCCAACGCCGACGACCAATGGCACGAGCGTGCCGAATCAGCCTGGCGTGAACTGGTTGCGTCGAATGCTCCGTTGGTTACAACGTCTTTGGTGCTGTTCGAGTTGGGGGATGGACTGCCGCGAGTCGATCAACGACCCTTGGCTATTCAACTCTACGATCGGTTGCGTGGTTCTCCGCGGGTGCAAATCCTTTCTCTCACGTCGGAACAAGAATCGGCGGCCTGGGATCTTTTCCGACAGCGACCCGACAAGGATTGGGGCGCGACGGACTGCGCTAGTTTTGTGGTGATGACCCAACTCGGCATTGAAGAAGCCTTGACCGTGGATCATCACTTCGAGCAAGCCGGCTTTCGGCGGTTGATTCGCTCGTGATGCCGTCGCTCTGATCGGC
>JAHIKV010000299.1 GCA_018897395.1 Planctomycetota bacterium
CAGCCGCTATGCTGAACAACACCGTTAAACGTCTCATATCGCTGCCTCCTTTGGCAATATGATGTTTGACCGAAAAATGAAATTTCTCTGCACTTGCCGGCGACGTGGCTGTGGCGTCAAATCCCCGTAAACGGCCACCGACGAATACATTTTCCTTTTTATCATATATTCGTGATTTAGGCAAGCATTGTGCGTTAGAATCAGACCAATAATCGGTAGGCCCCTATCCAACAATACGGGTGGGGTGGCGGGTACCATGCCCGTTCGCCTATCCGGGATTATTCACAAGGGGCGCCATGGGTAAGCGCAGCTTGCCCGTGTGTTCCAATGTCGCATCACGGGTAAGCCGCGCTTACCCATGGCACCCAATTTCAGGATCAATGAATCATCCGGGCTATCCGCCTGGGCAGTCCCTTGAAACGCAGGATTCGTGATTGTAGGAGGCAACTCCAGTCACGATATTCTCCAGTTCCCGCATTGGCATCGGCAACTGGATACGCCTCCTGCAACTTGTTCACGGGAATCGATGGGAACCGTTCGCCTTTTTTTCTGTTGACGGGCCGACAATGCCACGATATATTTAAGGCAGGCTTTGAGGAAGTCGTGTCTATTGGGAGCCTATCGGACTATATGAGGAATCTTTCCTGCCCAACGTGTCGGTTTGACTTTGCCGTCGTGCTTTCTTCTCGCGGCATGATGGTCTCTCGCACTATGCGCTCTTCATGCTGCATGGTGATGTAAAGCCCGAGTGCGCGTCCCAACGGACGTGTATTCGGGAATCTCCGGGATAAAGCTCTTTTATCCACTTGCCGTTTGTCGTCCACCGGGGACTGTCCCAATTTTCGCGGCGCGAGGGACGTTGCCGTGGAAAATCGTTTTACCGCCGCGAAAATGGGACTGTCCCCTTGGCATCGCGGGAAGGGGACAGGTCCATGTTTTCGGCCAACCGTTTGCCCACGAAATGCGTTTTTCGGCCGAAAAATGGACCAGTCCCCTGCCAACCCGTGTTTCTACCAAGGAGAATGAAGTTGTCAAAAACCATCGTCGAAATAAACGGGAAGATTAAAAATGGAACGGTACGTGTCGTTCGCGCCGACGAAATGACGAAAATCGTCCGGGACGCAGGCCCCCGGCGCGCCGCCGAAGAAGTGGACGTGGTGACGACGGGCACTTTCGGGGCCATGTGCTCGTCGGGCGTTTGGCTGAACTTCGGCCATGCGGAGCCGCCGATTAAAATGGCCCGCGCCTGGCTCAACGACGTCGAGGCATACGCGGGCGTGGCGGCCGTCGACGCCTATTTGGGCGCGGCACAACGCTCCCGCCGACGCGGAATCCGTTACGGCGGAGCGCACGTGATCGAGGATCTGCTGCGGGGAAAGTCCGTGGCCCTCCGGGCGGTCGCCTACGGCTCGGACTGCTATCCCCGAAAGAAGCTTCTCGGCCGCCTTACGCTGGCCGATCTGAACACGGCGATGCTGAGCAATCCGCGCAACGCTTACCAACGCTATGCCGCGGCGACCAACTCGACCGAGCGGACGTTGCGCACCTACATGGGCAAGCTGCTGCCGCGATTCGGCAACGCGACGTACTCCGGCGCGGGCGAGCTGTCGCCGTTGGCAAACGACCCGCGGTTGGCGACTATCGGCATCGGAACGCGGATTTTCCTCGGCGGCTCACGGGGATTCATCACCGCGGCCGGGACGCAGCACGATCCGCAAAAGCGGTTCGGCACGTTAATGGTTCAAGGGGACCTCAAAAAGATGTCGGCCGAGTTCATTCGCGCCGCGAGCTTCCCCGCTTACGGAACCACGCTGTACGTCGGACTCGGCATCCCGATTCCAATACTCGACGAGCAAATCGCCGAGAGCACGGGCATCGCCGACGCCGACATCACCACCGAAGTGCGCGACTACGGCGTCGCCTCGCGCAACCGACCCGTTCTGGGAACGGTGAGCTATGCCGACCTCAAGTCGGGCGCCATTTCGCTGAACGGCCGAAGCGTTCCGACTTCTCCGCTGTCGAGTTTTTACGCCGCGAAAGTGGTCGCCGAGACATTGAAGGAATGGATCGAGCGCGGCGAGTTCGAGCTTTCCACGCCGGTCGAGCCGCTCTCGCGGACGGCCACGGTCGGGCCGCTGAAGTTAAAAACGGCGGCGGACGACGATGCGGAACCTCCGCTTTCGGCCGTGCCGGCGTCGGAAACGGTCGTTTGGGACGAGGCGAAGTGCGTCCAATGCGGTCTGTGCCTTTCGCTTTGCCCGCGCGGCGTGTTTCAGCACGACGCCGATTGGAAAATCCGAGTTGAAGTCGAAGCGTGCCGTCCCTGCGAACGCTGCGGTGACGCTTGTCCGACGCAGGCCATCCAGGCGCCGCGGGGAGGCCGACAATGAAAAGACACGTCGTCAGAATCGAAGAGACGATAGCGACCGTGTTGGCGGACGAGCAATTCATACCGCCGGCCGAATCCGAAATCCGCCGCCAACGGCGGCTGATCGAGGAATATATCGAGACCGATCCTGATTTTCCGACTGCGACCGATCCGCACCCGGTGCGGGAGAACGCCCCGGCGATTGTCCGGCGGATGTCCGAGGCGGGAGCCAAGGCAGGCGTCGGTCCAATGGCTGCGGTGGCGGGGGCCGTGGCGGAGTATGCGCTGAGGGCAATGAGGGACGCCGGCGCGACTCACGCCGTGGTGGACAACGGCGGCGACGTGGCCATGCTCATCTCTCGACCGTTGACGGTCGGTATTTTCACCGGCCCGGCGAAAATCAGGGACATCGGCTTTCGACTACGACCCCGGACGGGCATTTTCGGCGTTTGCACTTCGTCCGGGACGGTCGGACACTCGCTGAGTTTCGGCCGGGCCGACGCCGCCGTGGTCGTCGCCGAGAATGTTTGTCTAGCCGACGCGGTGGCCACGGCCTTGGGCAATTCCATCCAAACGCCGGACGCCGGCCACATTCGGGAATCGATGCAACGGCTGTTGATCGAGGGGGTGGACGGTCTGCTTGTGGTCATAGACGACATGCTGGGTACATGCGGAGACTTGCCGGAAATCGTGAACGTCCGCGTGGACGTCGATAAAATCAGTGCTTGATCGAGGAAGTAAGGGAGAAACAGCATGAAAGTAATGAAATTCGGCGGGGGTTGCCTTAAAGACGCGGACGGACTGGGCCGCGTTGTCGACTTGATCCGCGCTGAAAAACAGCCTCCTTGCGTCGTGGTCTCGGCCGTCGCCGGAGTCACCGATCTACTGCTGCGTGGACTCGCCGACGTTCACCGGACCAAGAACGCCGTCGGGCGGACCGTCGCTTGCTGCCGGGACGTTCATCTGAAGCTTCTCGAACAAACCGTCGCCGACGATTGCTCGCGGCCGGAAGCGGCCCACGCGTTGAACGTCGAAATCGACAAAGTCGAGCGAATTCTGACTGGAATCACCTTGACGGGAGAGGCAACCGTCGCCGTCCGAAATCTCGTCCTCAGTTTCGGCGAGCGGTTGGCGGCGAGGCTCGTTTCGGCCGCGCTCCGAGCCGGCGGCGTCCAGGCCCGCCACTTCGACGCCGACGCAATAGGGCTGCTGACCGACGACAACCTGGACAACGCCACCGCCGACTTGAAGGCGTTTCGCAAAAACATCGGGCGGAAGGCGTCGGTTTTTCGGCGCGACTGCGTAGTACACGTCATCACCGGGTTCTTCGGCGTCACGACCCGCGGCCGGATATCCTTGTTCGGACGAAACGGATCGGACTACAGCGCGGCGGTCGTGGCCCGCGCTATCGGGGCCGACGAACTTGAAATCTGGAAGGACGTGGACGGATTTATGACCGCCGATCCGAAAACAATTCCCCAGGCGCGGAAAATCGACCGGCTTTCCTACTACGAAGCCGCCGAGCTTTCCTACTTTGGCGCCAAGATACTCCATCCGCGGACGCTTGAACCATTGGAAGGAATGAAGATCGCCGTCCGCATAAAAAGTCTGCTCGATCCCAGCGGCCCGGGAACGGAAATCTGCTCGGAAGGATGCGAAAACGAGGACGTGGTGAAGAGCGTCACGGCCGACGACGCAATCGCCGTGCTCAGGATTCACGGCCCCGGGGTCGGATACAAGCCGGGTGTAATCGGCCGGATCGGACGCCGACTTTCGGACAAGGGAGTCAACATCCATGCGATAATCACCGCCCAGACCTGCATCAACCTCTTGTTGGACAAAAAGGACGCCCGCGAAAGCTACGACGCCCTGCGCGGTCTCGACGTGGGCGTAATGAGCCGGCTCGATTTGGAGGAAGACATCATGCTGATCGCGGTGGTTGGAGACGGACTCCTGAATCGAAAGGGTGTGGCGGCCAGGATTTTCTCCTCCGTCTCACGGGCGGGCATCAACGTCAAAATGATCTCGACCGGCGCGTCGGAGGCCGCGTCATATTTCATCGTCCGCGATTCGGACGGGGACAAAGCGATCAAGGCCCTTCACCGTGAGTTCTTCGAGACATCGCGTTAGTTGCGAAACCGCAAGCGGTTTGTCGCCCCCGGAAAATGCTCGGGCGTTGTTGCAGTTGGCTATACGAGGTCGTTCATATAGAATAGTATCACTATGACCGAACCCCGCGACAACGACCCTGCAATGCCCCTGTTGGACGCCTATCTCGCCCAACTCCAGGACGGCGAGAAGCCGGACCGCCGCGCGCTGCTGCACGAGCATCCAGAGTTGGCCTCGGCGTTGGATTGCCTCGAGGCGTTGGAGGTGTTGGCCCCACCGGCGGGCGAGTGCCCGGCACTGGACGAGGACCTGGCCGACGCCGCGCCGGCCGCGGCGGAGTTGCCGCGCGATTTCGGCCCTTACGAGCTGATCCGCGAGATCGGCCGCGGCGGCATGGGCGTGGTCTACGAAGCCAAACAAAAGGGGCTGGACCGCTCGGTAGCCGTGAAGATGATCCTGGCCGGACACCTCGCCTCGCCCGAAATTGTACGCCGCTTCCAGGCGGAAGCGAAGGCCGCCGCCCGATTGCGGCACTCGAACATCGTACATATCCACGACGTTGGTTGCTTCAACGGCCAAGACTTCTTCGCAATGGAGTATATCGAAGGGAAAAGTTTGGAAAAACCGATCGCCGACGGACCGGTTGAAGTCTCTCTGGCCGTCCGGCTGATCTCCACGGTTGCCCGGGCCGTGGAACACCTGCACCAGCAAGGAGTGCTTCACCGCGACCTGAAACCCTCGAACATTTTGCTGGACGCCGAGGGGCAACCGTTCGTGACCGATTTTGGCCTGGCCAAGGTGTTTGCCCCCGACTCGGAGACGACGGCCACCGGCATTATCGCCGGTACGCCGAGCTACATGGCGCCGGAACAGGCCTCGGGTCGCCGCGCAGAGGTCGGCCCCGCAACGGACGTTTACAGCCTGGGTGCAATCCTTTATGAATTGCTGACCGGCGTGCCGCCCTTCCGGGCCGAGACGGCATTGGACACCTTGATGGAAGTGCTCGGCAGCGATCCGGCAATGCCGCGTTCGCTCAATCCCCGTATTCCGCGAGGTCTGGAGTTGATCTGTCTGAAATGCCTGGCGAAGGAACCGGGAGAGCGATACACGTCGGCCGCGGCGTTGGCCGACGACCTGGACCGCTTCGCCCGCGGCGAGGTACTCGAGGTGCGTCCGCCCACTTTGGTCCGGCGGTTCTGGGGTTGGACGCGGCGTCAGCCGGCCTTGGCCTCGCGGCTCGGCGCGCTGGGGCTGTTCTACGGCATCGAAACGGTCAATTATTTCACGGGCGTCGTCGACCGCGATTTCCACGGACAGGTCTCGCTGGTCGTGGGGCTTTGGGCCGCGGCCTCGATCGTCTGCCAACAGTTGCTCGACAACCGCCGTTGGTCGTTCCCCGCCCGGTACGCCTGGGGAACGCTCGACTCGTTGGCCCTGCTGACCGTCCTGTTGATCGCCGACGGCGCGGCCAGCTCGTTGGTGATCGGATATCCTTTGATTATCGTCGGCTCGGCCCTCTGGTTCCGGGTGCGGTTCGTCTGGTTCATGACGCTGCTTTCACTGCTTTCATACGGCGTGTTGGTGATCGACTTCTACTTCCGTCGGCCCGAGTTGCACAAAGCGATGGACGCGGGGTACAACCGCCACGTGATCTTCGCCATCGGATTGTTGATTCTCGGAGCGATCGTTTCTTATCTGGTTCAGCGGCTGCGGATTCTCAGCAGCTTTTACGGCCAACCGCTCTGAGAGCGTGTCCGTAAATAGAGACAATCTATTTAGCCCCGGGTGAATACACCCGGGGCAAACGGTTTTCCATGTTCAACCCGGCCCGCCGTGTATTCACGGCGGGCTAAATGAACAATTTCAGGATGGCCCCTGAAACCTCGCTGCGGCTAAACTTGCTCCGTCCCACCCTCTCTTCCGAGCCAGCGCAGTATCGCCAGGTTGCCGAAACTGCGCCGATTAAGTTTTCGTGCAATCCCGAAAAGTTAGCTAAACCGCGAAAATCGTCCCAACCGATACCACCTGATGAAATTGTATTATGGGATGATGCCGCCTTCCAAAATTCGGCAGGGGATAGCCATGCGGACAAAAAGATTCGTCGCCATTCTCGTGGTGTTCGGGACACTTGGGATAATTGCCGCGGCGCCGGTGCAACGCAGCGCCGGCGAGGAGAAATCGTTCTTCGATCGGTTGGATGATTTCGGCAGGTCGATTTTCGACGGAATCCTCCCGTCAAGGAAAAGCAAGGCCGAAAACCACGAGAAGGCCGCGCCGGAAAAGCGCCGTTCGGACCGCTGGCAAGACCTGTCCGATCCGAGGGACGAGGCCGGCGAGCCGCGGGCAGGAAGTGTTTTGGAGGTGACTGGGCGACGCTCATCCGAGGACGGGAAGCCGGCGGGAACCAAAGCCGAGTACGCCCCGAAAACCATGCCGCCGATCTACCGACGCGGCGAAGACGGAACGCCGAAACCGGTCCGTCGCCCGTTGGCCGGCACGTCGTTGTTGGACGACGAGGAGGCGCGAGAAACGCCCACCCGGCAAACTCCGGCCCGCCCGCCGCGTAAGGCGACGAGGGACGAATCGGATATTTTCGGCGATCTGCCCGACCTTTCCGACTTGGGGAAGCCGGTGTTGAAACCGCTTCACAAGCGGCTGGCGGACTTTGGCCAGTCGGTGTTCGGCTCCGACAAAGAGCAGGCTCGTCGTCCGCAACCCAACTTCCAGCCCGAGCGGACCTCGGAGTCGGCGCCGATCGAGGCGACGGTGGATACCGTGCCGGAGACGCCCCGCGCGACTGGCCGGCCGGTGATCGCGCAGCGCGCGACCCCGGGATTGCGCCCCATGGAGTCCCTGCCCGTCGGTCCCCTGCCCGATGTCGTCGACGATGCCCCGACAGCCGCGGGCGAGACGCCCTCGACAGCCGAGAAGGCGCCCGCCGCAAAAACCATCGACAAACAGAGCGGCGTGCTTTTCGCCCGCAAAGGACCGAACCTTAGCGTCGAAACCTTTGGGCCTCGGACGATCTCCGTCGGCAGGGAATCGACATACGAGGTACACGTGATCAACTCTGGAAACGTGGCCGCGGAGGGATTGGTGGTGTACGTCTCGCTGCCCGAGTGGGCCGAAGTGGCCGGCGCCGAGGCCAGCGCGGGCGACGCCGGGGCAACCGATGTCAACCGGCAGGACGGAACCGTCCCGTGGAAAGTCGGTTACCTCAACGCCAAAGAACGCGAACGGTTGACCCTGAAAATCATCCCGCGGCAAAGCCGTCCTTTCGACCTGGAGGTCCGCTGGAACTACAAGCCGACCGCCTCCCAGGCGTCGATCGAGGTCCAAGAGCCGAAGCTCGTTATGCAACTCGAGGGGCCGCGCGAGGTATTCTACGGGAAAAAGGAACTGTTCCAACTCAGATTGGCCAACACCGGCACCGGCGACGCGGAAAACGTCGTGCTTGCCCTGATGCCCGTCGGGGCGGGTGAAAACGTCCAGGCCACGCACAAGGTCGGGCTGCTCAAGGCCGGCGGGAAAAAGACCTTGGAAGTGGAACTGACCGCACGGCAAGCCGGAAATCTGACCGTCCAGGTCGAGGTCCGCGCCGATGGGAATCTGCACGCCGAGCTGGCCGAGAAGGTGTTGGTGCGCCGAGCGGGATTGAAGATCGACCTCGACGGGCCGAAGGTTCAGTTCGTCGGCACGGTGGCCAACTACGCCGTCACGGTCGTCAATCCGGGCAATGCCCCCGCGCGGAACGTCAAGTTCTCGCTGGCCCTGCCCTCCGGCGCCAAGTACCTTTCGGGGATCGAAGGCGCCCGGATAAACTCTTCCGGCGAAAAACTGGTCTGGACATTGGATTCGCTCGGGGCGCAAGAGGAGCGGCACTTTGCCATTAAGTGCCGTTTGGCGGCGGCCGGTTTGAGCCGAATGCGGCTGAACGCCAACGCCGACGACGATCTGACCGCACGGGCCGAAACCGTGGTCCGGGTCGAAGCCGTCGCCGATCTGACCATGGACGTGAAAGACCCGACCGGACCGGTGCCGGTCGGCGAAGAGGTGATCTACGAGGTGCGCGTCCGCAACCGGGGCACGAAAGAGGCGCGGGGCGTCGAGGTCTTCGCATACTTCTCGCGCGGCATCGAACCGATCGCCGCCGAAGGCGCCGCCAATCGCCTCGGTCCCGGCCGGGTGGTGTTTCAGCCCATCGAGTCCTTGGCCCCCGACGCGGAAGTGGTCCTGAAGGTCCGTGCCCGAGCCGAGACGGCGGGGAACCACGTCTTCCGGGCGGAGACCCATTGCGAGCCGCTCGGCGCACGCCTGATATCCGAGGCAACGAACCTCTACTACGGCGACGCTCCTGCGGCGAAGCAAACCGCGCGCGAGCCGTCGGACGAAACTCCGACCCGGTAGTAACACCTTGTTCCCACGCTCCGCGTGGGAACACACTGCCCGGACGCTCCGCGCTACACCCTTGTTCCCACGCTCCGCGTGGGAACACACTGCCCGGACGCTCCGCGCTACACCCTTGTTCTCACGCTCCGCGTGGGAACACACTGCCCGGACGCTCCGCGTCCGTTCGTTGGGCGGTACGCACTAGCTTGCACCATCCCCCCCCTCTCGACGCCTGGTTGACGATAGACGGGCAGGCTACTACACTTATGGTGGGGTGGCAGAAGACGTTTATATCGAAACAACCGTGGCCAGCTATTTTACAGCCCGTCCCAGCCGGGACGTGACCGCTGCCCGGCGGTTGAAACGGGGGCGGTTGAAACGGGCGGTTGAAACGGGGACGCAGCTAGTTTTTCGCACCCTAACTTGCCAATACTAGCTGCGTCCCCGTTTCGACTACCGTTTCGACTACGTTTCGACTACGAAACGAGGAAGGGGAAGCCGAAAAGAGCTGCGTCCCCTTTTTCCTTTTCTTCCGGGATGCACGATGAAGGGGAGGCCGAATGGTACAAATCACGGAAATTCAAAAAATCGCCTTGATCGGCGATTATCTGCCGCGCAAATGCGGCATTGCCACCTTTACCGCGGACCTGTGCCGTGCGGTGGCCGGTCAGTATCCGTCGGTCGACTGCACCGTGGGCGCCGTGAACGATGTCGCCGAGGGCTACGACTATCCGCCTGAAGTCCGCTTCGAGTTTTCCCAACAGGATCTCGATTCCTATCGCCGCGCGGCCGATTTCCTCAACTTCAGCAACGCCGAGGTGGTATGCCTGCAGCACGAGTATGGCCTCTACGGCGGCCCGGCAGGCCGGCATATCCTGGCACTGCTACGCGATCTGCGGATGCCGATCGTGACCACGCTGCATACCGTGCTCCGCGATCCCACGGCCGACCATCGACGGGTGATGCTCGGGTTGGCCGACCTCTCGTCGCGGCTGGTCGTGATGTCCCAGCGCGGCCGGGCCTTCTTGATGGACGTCTACGGCGTGCCCGAGCAGAAGATTGACGTCGTCGCCCATGGCATCCCCGACACGCCCTTCGTCGCCCCGAACTCCCGCAAGGACCAGTTCGGAGTCGCAGGCAAACACGTGGTGCTCACGTTCGGCCTGCTCTCGCCGAATAAGGGCATCGAATACGCTCTGCGCGCATTGCCCGAAGTGATCCGCGAGTTCCCGAACCTGGTTTACGTTGTGCTCGGGGCGACGCACCCCAACCTAGTCCGCGAGCAGGGGGAGAGTTATCGGCTGAGCCTGGAGCGTCTGGTGGGCGATCTGGGTATCGGCAAGCACGTGGTTTTCTACAACCGCTTCGTCGAACTCCATGAGCTGACCGAGTTCATCGCCGCCGCCGACATTTACTTGACCCCGTACCTGGAGCCGGCGCAAATCACCTCGGGCACGCTGGCCTACGCCTTTGGCTGTGGCAAGGCGGTGATTTCGACCCCTTACTGGCACGCCGAGGAGTTGCTGGCCGAGGGCCGTGGCATGCTGGTGCCGTTTCGCGATTCGGCGGCCATCGCCCGCGAACTGTGCAACCTCCTCCGCAATGAGCCGGAGCGGCAGGCGATGTGCAAACGCAACTATAAGCTGGGGCGGGAGATGATTTGGAGTCGCACGGGGCACCTCTATATGGATTCGTTTCAGCGGGCGCGGCGGAGCCGAATCGATGCGCCGGTCAAGCCGCTGGCAATCCAGACGCTGGAAGAGCGGCACTGGGAGCTGCCCAAGTGGCGGCTCGATCACTTGATGCGGATGACCGATTCGACCGGTCTGCTGCAACACGCTCGTTTCACCCTTCCCAACTACGCCGACGGCTATTGCACCGATGACAATGCCCGGGCCTTAATGTTTGCGATGTACCTGGAAGATATGGGACTCGATACGCCAGAGACTCGGCGGGCCAGCACACGGTACGCCGCGCTGCTCAACACGGCCTTCGACTCCCAGCGACGGCGGTTCCGCAACTTCCTCGGCTTCGACCGCCATTGGCTGGAAGAGGAAGCGGTGGGCTCTGATGACTGCTTTGGCCGGGCGGTTTGCGCCTTGGGGGCCTGCATCGGCCGTTCAAAGCAGCGCAACCTGCAATCCTGGGCCACGGAGCCTTTCCACAGCGCCCTGATCAGTAGCAGCGAATTGACCTCGCCGCGCGCTTGGGCCGGGACGCTTATCGGTATCCACGAGTATCTCCGCCGGCTCAGCGGCGACCGGCTGGTAAACGAGGTGCGGGATACGCTCACCAACCGGTTGATCGATCTCTATCAGGATACCGCTACCGACGATTGGCCGTGGTTCGAGGACACCCTCAGTTACGATAACGCCCGGCTGCCGCAAGCGCTGATCCTCAGCGGCTATTGGACCAGCAACGCCAAGGCCACGGAGATCGGTCTGCGGACCCTCGGTTGGCTCTCCGAGTTGCAGCGGGCGCCGCGGGGGCATTTCCGGCCGATCGGCAGCAAAGGATTCTATCGGCGGGGCGAGCAGCGGGCCGACTTCGACCAGCAACCGATCGAAGCCTTGGCCATGGTATCCGCCTGCGTCGAGGCCTATCGCACTACCGAAGATTCCCGCTGGCTGAACGAAGCTCGACTGGCCTTCGAGTGGTTCTTGGGCCGCAACGACCTGGGATTGGAACTATACGACGCGAGCACCGGCGGCTGCCACGACGGCCTGCACGAAGATCGGGTCAACGAAAACCAGGGGGCCGAATCAACGCTGGCATTCTTGCTCTCGCTGGCCGAGTTGAAACTGGTGGAAAGCTCGTTGGCCGCGTTCCGCCGCGCCGCCGAGATGGCGGACGGCGGGCAGGGATAACAGCCCGTTGAAAAAGTTATCCAAAGGAGATTGTTGGGGTGGCAGTTGTACTGCCACCCCCGAAATCGCGGCAAATACAGGGGTGGCAGTACAACTGCCACCCCAACATACGACTTTTTCAACGGGCTGCTAAGGAACCCAGGCGATGAGCGGCATGAAGACGACACCCAGGCGGATTCTCACCCGCTGCCTGTTGCGGCCGGCCGACGTGCAGCCGCAGTTCGAGCGGTTCGAGGTCATCGGCACGTTCAATCCGGCGGCCATCGAATTCGACGACGGCGTCGTGCTACTGGTTCGCGTGGCCGAGCGGCCGACCGAGACTCGCCAGCGCTATGTCGCCTTGCCATATTGGAATTGGCAGCGGGGCGGCGTAGCGATTGATTGGCGCCGTAAGGACGAGGTTGAGCCGATCGACCCACGGATGGTCAGGATCAAATCGAGCGGACAGATCCGGCTCACCTTTCTTTCGTGGTTGCTTGTCGCCTTCAGCCGCGATGGATTCACAATCGACTCTTTCGGTGAAAAGGCGTTCCTGCCGGCCAACCGCTATGAGGCATTTGGTGTTGAAGACCCGCGGCTCACGCGGATCGACGATCGGTTCTACTTCACCTACGTGGCCGTCTCCGAACATGGGGTGGCTACGTCGCTGGCGTCGACGGCTGACTTCAAGTCGTTCGAGCGGCACGGCATCATCTTTTGTCCCGAGAACAAAGACGTGGTGTTGTTTCCGGAAAAGATCGACAGTCAATACGTGGCGTTGCACCGCCCAAACATGCAATCGCATTTCGGCATCCCGGAGATTTGGATCGCCCGCTCGCCGGATCTATACCATTGGGGAAACCACCGGCGGCTGTTGGGCGCGGAAGTCGCGTGGGCAACTGCGAAGATCGGTGGCGGCACGCCGCCGATCCGAACTGATCGAGGCTGGCTTACCTTGTTTCACGGCCACGCCAGACCTGATGCAGGAGGAGGAGTGGGCGAGTACGCGGCGGCGGCATTGCTGCTGGATTTGGATCAGCCCGAGCGAGTGATCGGATTCTCCCCCCAGCCCGTGATGGTAGCCGAGAAGGAGTTTGAACGGTCGGGATTCCTGCCGGACATTGTGTTTCCCACGGGGCTGGTTCGCCGCGAGGATCACCTATTGGTGTACTACGGCGCGGCGGACACGGCAACGGGGGTCGCCCAATACTCTCTCTCAGACTTGGCCGCGTCGGTCACTCCAGGGGACTGGTCCATTTTTCGGCGGGAAAACGTGTTTGGCGAGAAATAGGTCGGCCGAAAACATGGACCTGTCCCCCTCCCGCGACGCCTGGGGACTGTCCCGATTTTCGCGGCGAGGAAAACGTTGTGATGTGAATTGGTTTGAACGCCGCGAAAATGGGACTGTCCCCCTTGCGTCCGCTGGGCGGAAGAAAGCCCGAAACCGCCCTCCAAAGCCGATGCCGACCGAGTTCTGGGGGGGCAGAAGACGCCAAGATTCTCTGCCCGTTCGGGTATCCGCCTGATTGCAATGCGTGTGGGTTTTGAGTAGAATGGGCAATCTTGTTTCCCTTCCCTTATGGGCGATGGTCGCACCGAACGGAAGGGCATGGCTCACTCAACTTCGGGAGGTAGTGAAATGTTCGGCAAAGCAATCGTGAGAGGTCTGCTGGTGGTGGCGCTGGGCATAACCGTGGCGGACTCCGGCGCGACGGCCGCCGCAACGCCGGCCACGCGGCCCATTTGCCGAGTCGATGCCCGTCAGCGGTTGCAGCACACGATTGAGTTTGCCGACGAGGGCACCCCCACGCGCAAGGCCAAGCCCGCGGGCGTGATGGGCGCGGAGATCTGGGTCCTGATCGGCCCGACCCCGCCGGTCGATCCGAGCGAGTTGACTTTTTTGGCCGTCGATACGCGCACGCCCTACACGACCGATTTCGACGGGGCCGAGGGTGGCAAGCAGGCCCACTACATGCTACGCTGGGTGAACACCCGCGGCGAAACCGGCCCCTGGAGCGAAACGGCCACCGCAACGATCGGGGCGTAACGCAGCCGCATACAATAACGGTTGCCTGACACTTTTTCTTTCCCAATTATTGTTATGCCTCTGAACTCGGTGACAACATGACCACACGCGAAACACTCTGCTCAGCCGTTCGTTCGCGCCACATCGTCGAGTTCAGCTACGCCGGCAAGTCCCGCACCGTGGAACCATACGTCGTGTGGCACGATGACAAGGACGAATGGCAACTCGGCGGCTGGTCAATCAGTTACAGTAAGTCGGGCACCAATCCTTCGTGGCGGTGCTACAACGTCTCAGCCATCAGCAACGTCACAATCACGCCTAACACATTCACTGGAGTCCGCGAAGGCTATAATAGCGATTCCGACCGTTACTCAAAAGCGTGTTGCAGAATATAAGCCGTAAACTCACCGGAAGTCCATCTCGCTGAAAACTCGGACTGTGCCATGATTGCCTTGCTTAGTGTTGCGGGTCTCGTTGTTGGTTTTCTCATACTACACGCTACTGCGGGGACCGGTGACAAATACAGCGGACTTCGTAGCTTTGCTTCGGTTCTTATTTTTATCGGCGCGCTTGGGGTACTGTCACAAATCAGATGCAACGTCGGAAGATGAAGCACATTGCTGTCTCCTAGCAAAAGGAGCCATTCAAGTGGACCTAGAAAGAGCGGAAAAGTTTTTTGGGGGTAAGATTAGAAATCAAGCCGGAAAAGAGGGTGTTGAGTTTACAGTTATTGAAGAACAGATTCTATTTGGTTCGATGCCACGTTCTGAATCCTATTACAACAATCTTCCACAAGAGATGAGAACCTTTTATGAAACCCCCGGAAAACTGAAGGTTCTAAACAACAAAGTTATTTTACTGCTTCGGCGAGCAATGCAAGATGACCTTGCGTGTGCATCGAATGTAAAAACAATACGCTTGAGTTGGCTAAAATGGTTCAAGATGCCAAGTGAATGGCATGATGCTTATATGACTATTTACGAAACTTCTGATAAATATCTCACTGGTGTTTTGCAGAATTTTGTAATAGGCAACCCTTTTGAGCATGATGAGGATGGTCGACAGTGATTTCGCCAATGGGCGGGGTGGCATCCGTGGGAAGGGGAAGCCTTGGGGTCAGAGCGCACTCAGTCATTAGCAAAATCCTGCTATTGACAAAGTGCGATCTGACCCCATAACCCTAATGGTGTCCCCTTTTCCGCCCTCTATTAAGAAAGGAAGAACAATGCTTTGGGAGGAGAAGAATCGAAAAGCAATGGAAGAGCGCCAATTCTGCATACCTGGGACTAATGACGCTTTCATGGTGGGGTTAGCAGAGGACACCCCGCCCCACCTAGAGAAACTAGATTGTGGAGCAAGGTGGGTCTTGATTCATGCCAAGTCTGGGTTTCGCGTGGCTGCTTTGAATGCTATCGGGCAAGTTTCATTTATGGCCAATTGGATGTATCGGCGGCTTCCCAAAGACCACTGGGTATGGGCGGAAACTGACGCTGAAACGGTCAAGATGTGCCTCGAACCCGTACTACAACAGGACATCAATACAAAAAAAGACTGGTCTGGATACCAAGATGCCAGACGGTTTGAAATCGAAGATGAGAAGGCGAAGTTGATCCAGTTAATTATAGATTACGGTGTTTCAGACCACCCCGATGATGAAGAGCCTGAAGACGTCAGGCGTATGTCCAAATTTCAAAGGGATGACAACGAAGCGCGTGGATATCCCAGACCTGGGTTCGGCTACGAAGATTGTCCGAATCAGGATGAAGACTTGCTAAAGCTGCGGCTCGCTTATCTAAAACAAAAATACATGCGGGACTAAAGGGAGGAAGGGGAAAAGGTGACAGCCACCGGATCTGGGGTATAGAGTGGCGACGGTGGTATATCGAGTGGCCTTCGGAGAGCTTTTTCCACTGCTCCTGCTTCTTCGGTCTTCCGCGGGGCTAAAACGTCCGTTGCAGGTTCAATCGCTTGGCCGGCTCCGCGACCCAATCAGAATTGGGGACGAGTAAACGGGACAGGTCTAATTATGGCGGGAGTTGAAACGGGGACGCAGCTAGGAGTTGAAACGGGGACGCAGCTAGTTTGTCGTGCCCCATCTTGCCAATACTAGCTGCGTCCTCGTTTCAACTCTTCTGGGATTGTCCAATTTCTTTCCCCCTTGGGGCTGTACATTTCTAGGGGCTGGGCGGATAATGGCCCGTATCAGCCGGGGCGGTCCGTGGCGAAACCGGCCCCTGGAGCGAAACGGCCACCGCGACGATTGGGGCGTAAGACCAGAGAACCGGAATTAGTAGGTGCGACAGATAATGGGCTACTACACCGAGTACCTTGACCAAACGCTTAACGCTCAGCAGTTGGGTGACGAGCGAAAGCGGCAGCTCAGGCGAATCTCGGAACTGCGTGGGAACCGTGATATCCTTGTGTATGCCGCCGACTTGGATAAGCCGAATACGCCGCCAGCGTTGCTTTCGATAGGCTACAGCGACTTGGTTCCGTTTCACGACCAACTCTCGAACCTCAAGGGTTCGAAGCTGGACTTAATCTTGGAGACCGGCGGTGGTTCTGGCGAGGTCGCCGAGGACATTGTGCGGAGCCTACATGAAAAATATGAAGAAGTCGCCGTCATTGTCCCGGGTTGGGCAAAAAGCGCAGGCACAATCATCGCAATGGCTGGAGACGAGATCCTGATTGAACCCGCATCCGCCCTCGGACCGATCGACGCGCAGTTGTCCTGGCAGGGCAAGGTCTTTTCCGCCGATGCCCTGATCGAGGGAATGGAGAAGATCAAGCGTGAGGTTGAGGAATCGGGGACGCTGAACCGTGCGTACATCCCGATGCTCCAGGCGATTTCACCCGGGGAATTGCAGAGTGCTGAGAATGCTCTCAATTTTGCGAAAACGCTCGTAACGGATTGGCTTGCCCGGTATAAGTTCAAGAATTGGAACACGCACTCGACGACCGAAATCGCGGTCACGGAGGACGAGAAAAATCGCCGGGCGAGCGAAATTGCAACCACCCTGTGCGACCACAAGAAGTGGCTCACTCACGGGCGCTCGATCAAGATCAGCGACTTGGAAGAGATGCGACTCAGGATCACCGACTACTCCCAACAACCCGACCTCGCCGAGGCGATCCGCCGCTATCATACGCTGTTACAAATGACATTTGACACGACGAGCATCTACAAGGTGTTCGAGACCCAGGACTCGCAGATCCTCAAATTCTTTGCAATCACCGCGGTACCGCCACCTCAGGACACTGACGCCGTGATCGTCGAAGTGACGTGTCCGAAATGCAGCGCGGTGTCGAAGCTCCAAGCCAACCTAAAGAAAAGCCCGTTGCAGGCTGGACATCACCGTTTCTCGGCCGATAACCGATTCAAGTGCCCCACTTGCGAGGCCGAAATTGATATTACTGGCGTTAGGCGTCAAATTGAGGTACAATCTAAGAAACCCGTGGTCGACGAATACGCGTGAGGAACACCATGCTTGACGAGAGTTCCCGTTTCAAACTTGTCTTCGCCAAGCTCCAGGACGTGCTGGAGGAGGATACTCGGAAGGAGCCTGTGAAAACCAAGGTAGAGTTTCGGCGCACAGGTGAGGTATCCCGCGAAGAACTCGACGAGATCGATAAGTTGCGGCGGATCGTGCTTGAGGCAACCGGGCCCGAGCCGATGTCCTTCACGACAACTTAGCGATTCCGTCTCGACCGACGGCACGATGCTGGGCTTCGAAGACTCAGGAAAAGAAAAGAAAAGCCGTCAGCCACCAAAACTGAGGTATATAGTGGCGACGGGGGTATATCGAGTGGCCTTCGGAGAGTTTTTACTACTGCTCCTGCTCCTGCTTTTTCGGTCTTCCGCTCCCGCCAAAACGGCCATGGCAGGTTCCATTGCAAAAGCGGCGGGACGCCGCTTCTACCGCTTGGCCGCACGACCCAATCGGGATTGCCAAAGGGGCTTTTTGCGGTTGACGCAACAACGCAACGCCTCCAATTCGCCTTCCGATTGCGGTTGATTGACGATCTGTAGCCAGTCGACAGGACTTGGCCGCGTCGGTCACTCCTACTTGACGAGCCGTTCCAGCAAATGTTCGAGTGGCACGTACGCCATGCTTGTGGCCTTGTCCGATATCGCGTAGGGAATGTACAGGTAGTCGCCATGGATCATCGCGCCACACGTGTATACAACGTTGGGGACGTAGCCGTCGCGCTCCACTTCGGTAGGCGCGATCAGCGGCTCGTCCAGCGAGCCAATCACCTTCAGCGGGTCGTCCAGATCGAGCAGCATCGCACCGATGCAGTAGCGGCGCATCGGGCCCACGCCGTGGGTAAGCAGGAGCCAGCCTTCGGGTGTCTCCAGCGGTGAGCCGCAGTTGCCGATCTGCACTAACTCCCACGGACTCCGGGGTGTTTTGAGCAACTCAGCCGTCTCCCAGAAGTGGATGAAATCGGAGTACATGATGTACAGGTTCTCGCCGTCGATTCGAGAACACATCACGTAGTGCCCGTTAATCCGGCGGGGGAACAAGGCCATTCCCTTGTTCTGCGCCCGGGCCCCGTTGAGGGTGTGGATGGCGAGGCCGTGAAAGTCGGTGGTTTCGACCAACTGGGGCAACACGCGGTAGCCGTTGTAGGCGGTGTAGGTGCCGAAGTAGGTCACCGAGCCGTCGTCGTCGGTGAAGCGGACCATGCGGAGGTCTTCGATTCCCATGCTCTCATTTTCGCTCTGGGGGAAAATGACGATTTCCGAAACGGCAGCGTCCTGGGGAAGCTCAAGGTGGTAATTGGATCGGGCCAGCCATAGTATTCCGTCGGTGGTCTCCTTCAACTGAAACTTCTCCGGTTCGGCGGCTTTGGCCTCGGCGACGGCGTGTTCGAGTTGCTCGTAGGTGAAGTAATCCGGCAGGCGATGCATCACGAAGCCGACCGCGTCCCCGGCTAAGCCGATTTCGTCCAACTTCTTCTCGAATATGCGTTTCTCGTACTTTCGGTCGGGCCAAAGCCTTGCCAGACGTGAAAGCCGGCCGGGTGGGTCGACTTTGAGCGTCTGATCGGCGTGAATGACGCCGGTGCGGAAGACAATCGAGGAAATGTGCCCCTCTCCGGTGGCGCGCAGGCTCATCACAAACCGAACGGATCCCTCCGGAATTCCAGACTGGTTAATGTGAGGTACGATCGAAGGATTGAACAGTGCGGTCGATTGGACCGCGTATTCCATGGTGAAGTAGGCCCCGATGAGCAATCTCCGCACTTGGGAAATGCCGTCAAGCCTTCCGGTCAGCTTGGCTGCCCTCGCGCAGTGCTCCTCGAACACGGCCCGGATGTCCTTGTGCCGGCTCTGGAAGTCGTGGAACACCTGGGCGAGGATCTCCTCGACCTGGGGATCGGAAAGACTCATGACCCGATCAATGATCGCGCAGATGCGGGTTTCAGCCACGGGAAAAAAGGGCCTGGTGATGACCCGACTCTCATCGCCCTGGAAACGAACCTGGAGACGCTCGACCTTGAACATTTGAGAGTGATCGGCTGGCATGGCTGGCTAGCCCCTCCGAGAAGAGCCCGCTGGGCCCAAAAACACGGCAATCGGAACCTACTATTATAGAGTATACTATTCGGTTCGGATTACCGGCCGCGGGTTTTTCAGGCACAAATTAAGTTTTGGGGGCAGAATTAAGTTTTGGGGTCAGAGAGTAAGTTTTGGGGTCAGAGTAAGTTTTGGGGTCAGAGCGGAATGGCACTGTTGAATCAGCACGTGAATTGTAACAAGTTGCCACGGTGAGAGTTAGACAGAATCTAAGTTTTGGTCTAAGTTTTGGGGTCAGCTAAGTTTTGGGGTCAGAGCGCCATTAGTCAATAACGGGTGGCCGTGTGAACCGCCGGCTTGGCCTGCCCGCCTGCGATGTGATACGTCACGACCCTTGCAAGCTGGTTGACGCCGTACTACAATCGGACGCGGTGATCGGCTCGCCTATTTCCCGCCCACCACGAACCCCTCCGGGGTAAAACGATGAACCTGAAGCATCTCACGGCATCTATTATATTTCTTTTCCTGGCGGCTTGGACTGTCGTTGCCAAGGACGGCGACAATGGTTTCACTCCGCTTTTCGACGGAAAAACCCTCAACGGTTGGAAGCAATTCGGCGGAAAGGCAAAATTCGCGGTCGAAGATGGCGTGATCGTCGGCACTTCGGTTCCCAATACCCCGAACAGCTTTCTCTGCACCGAGAAAAATTACGGTGACTTCATCCTTGAACTGGAGTTCAAGGTCGGCGACGGATTGAACTCCGGCGTCCAGATCCGCAGCAACAGCATCCCCTCGTACAAGAATGGCCGGGTTCACGGCTACCAGGTCGAGATCGATCCATCCGAGCGCGCATGGAGCGGCGGCATCTACGACGAAAGCCGTCGCGGCTGGCTCAACGACCTGAAGAACAACGAACCCGCCCGAAAGGCGTTCCGGCACAACGACTGGAACAAGTTCCGTATCCAATGCGAGGGCGACTCCGTCAAGACCTGGCTCAACGGCGTTCCGGCCGCCGACTTGAAAGATTCGATGACAAAAGAGGGCTTCATCGGCCTGCAAGTTCATGTGGTTGGCAACAATAAAACGCCGATGCACGTCCGGTTCCGCAACATCCGGCTGAAAGAGCTTGGCGGGTCGGCGGACAAGTAGCGGGTAGCCCGATAGCTCGGCTATCGCGGCCACCCGCGAATCCTCGTGCGACACGCACTAGCTTGCACCATCCCCCCCTCCCGACGCCTAGTTGACGATAGACGGGCAGGCTGCTACACTTATGGGGGAGATGGCAGAAAGCGTTTATATCGAAACAACCGTGGTAAGCTATTTTACGGCCCGTCCCAGTCGGGATGTGGTCGCTGCCCGGAACTTTGTTCGCCCGACGAGTTGTTGGAGGCCGTTCGATGAACGATCCGATTGTCGAGGAAGTTCGGCGTCACCGCATGGAGCACACCCGCAAGTTCGGCGGCGACTTGAAGCTTATCTGCGAGGATTTGCGGCGCATTCAGCGCGAGTCCGGTTGCCGGGTCGTTCGTCGGCCGCCGAAACTGTTGCCGCCGGTCAAAGAATCCCAAGGCGGGACGCAAACGACACCGCAGCCGTAGTATCGCGGCGGAGGATTGACTAGAGTAATGTAGTTTTGTGCGGTATAGTCAATCCTGATAGGTGGATTTGTCCACACCTAAGCGGAACGGAAGGCCGAGGCGGCGGTATCGGGACGGAAGAAAGCCAATACCTATACTGTCCCCGGAATTTTTCGCTACGGTATCCGGTATTGTCCCCGCGTCTGGGCTGGCGACGCACGTTTCCGAGGACTCTCAAATGAGCCAAGACCACCGAGCCACAGGCCCAAATGGTGCGCGAATACCATACACCTGTGAAAATCAGGCTTTCACGACTAATGTTGGCAAAGGGCATGCGCACGGCACGTTGTCACCCACACGAGGCAGCGTCTTTGCGAATCCTCTCATTAGCGCGGGCGGCTACTCGTTATGGCTTGAGCACGTTTTAGAGAAAACCACTCATCAAAAATTCTACTGGCTGATGTGGTACGACCCGAAAGGAATCCCGACAATTCCGCTTAGCGGCGTCTTCACAAAAGACGACCTGCGACAGATGATGAGTCAATTGGCCGACTTTGTCCCATGACCCAACAGGAAGGCGAGACACAAATGATCGAAGTTAGTTGTCCTGCTTGCGGCAAGGTCGCCCGGGTGTTGGAGGAACACTTGGGTAGGAAGGCAATATGTCCGAAAGGGAGAGTTTTGGGGTCGGAGCGCCATTAGTCAATAACAGGTGGTCCCGATAGCTCTGCTATCGGGGCGGCGGAGCCGTAAGAGGTTTTTCACGACGCGCGGAATCCCTCTTGTGCCTACGGCACCCCGATAGCCAAGCTATCGGGGCCACCCGTGATAGCCAAGCTATCGGGGCCACCCGTCGGCTATCGGGCCACCCGGGGCCTGACGACTGCGGACGTGGCCAACACCCGCACCTGGCCGCAGATGAAAAAGCTGCTGGGGCACCGCCCATAAAGCCGCGTCGGGTGGCACTGCCGGCTTGTCCAGCAGTGTTCGCCAACCACGGAAAGCACTGCTGGACAAGCCGGCAGTGGCATCCGTGCGGATTGTGTTTGCATTGCCAATAGCGCCGGGTCGCCTCCAGATAGTGCTGCCCGGTGTTCGCCCAGGCTCCGCGGCGGCGGGCGCCACTAGCGTCTCGCCAGTGCCCGGCCTGCGAGTTTTATCCCCGATGTCACTGTTCGGTGAGCACTGGCGAGACGCCAGTGCCACACACCGTAAATTTAACCGGCGAAAATCTCGCCGACCGGCAGGCTGAACCCCGGCAGCACGTCGTCGCCGGTCAGGGTATCGTCAGGATCGAGAACGACGATCCGATCCAGGCCGCGGTAGACCGTGACGGTTTTGGTCTCGGGATCGAGCACCCAAACCGCGCCGCAGCCGGCCCCCAACCAATCTTTGGCCTTTGCAAGCACCTCGCCGGCCCGGTCGCCGGGCGATATGATTTCCACCGCCAAGTCGGGCGCAGCGGGAAAAAAACCTCGAACCGGCGTCGGCGGAACGCGCTCTTGGCGGATGAATGCCGCGTCAGGGGCACGTACGGTGTCCGGGTCGTGACCGATGTGAAAACCGGTTTCGGCCCCGGTCACCACGCCCAAAGCCCGAGCTTTCACGAAATCTCGAAGAACACCGCCTATTTCGGCGGCTATCCGACCATGTTCAAACCCGGCGGGCGTCATTTGGATCAGCTCTCCATGCACCAGTTCACACCGGCCAAGCCCCGGCGTCTGGAGCAATTCCACGGCGGTCATAATATTTTCGATGGTGGACATAACAACCCCCATTGTAAATGGATTCGTCGCGTTTCGTCAATTACGAAACTTCCCAACCTCATTAAACGGCATTTGACTTTGTGGTTTTGGACAGGTTGGCAACCTGTCCTACTTACCTATCGGGAGGCGTCGCCAACAACTGCTGAATAGTCGCCTGGGCCGGCTGCGATTGCAACACAATCAGGCAACCGGAGGGGGCGTCGAAATAGATATCGGCCTCTCCGCCCACGTCGCTCCAGGAGACTGGTGCTACCCGGGCCTTCAACTGCTCGGCCAACCGCTCGGCCTGGATTCCCCGGTCCAGCCAGAGGCCGATCGGATGGAACTCCAACTCCAGCCGCTCTTCGGCGGCCTCTTCCGTGGTCACCTGGATCAGTTCATCGCCCACGATCCGGTAGGTCAACCCCAACGGGCGAAGCAACGCGGTCAATGCCTCGCCAAGCCTTTGCTTCTGAGCTGTCAGAGTCGCTTCCACTTGATCCGAAGTGTCGGCCAGCGCCAGCGCGGCGCGATCGACGAGGATGTCGGCGCCGGTCGCCTGGCTCAGATAGGCGAGTATCCGAGCCAACGGGGCCGGCTCGTGGAAATTGACCGTCGCCGGCCGATCGAGCGTTTTTCGCGCCCGATCCGCGCGGGTAGCCGGCGTGAACAGCCGAGGGTCTTCGCGGCTGCGCAGCGGCAGGTGTCTGGCATTGCGCAACTTCTCGCAAAATATCAATATCCGCCGGTGAACGTCTCCGGTTTGCACGACCAACAGCGCGTTGCCTTCCGGCTCGATCGATCCTTCTCCGCCGTTGCCGCGCCACGACTGCGGCGCGACCAGGTTGCAAATCATGGTCGCCAGTTTCTCCAAGGCGGCCTGGTCTTCGCCGGCAAGGTCCGAGACGGTGTAGCGGATTTTTCGCGGCGTTTCGCGGTAATCGGCCGGTGCGGTGACGATCAGCCCTCCGCCGTCGATCGCCACGCTCAGTCCGCGTTTGGCGGCGGCCGTCCGTAACGCATCGCCGATGGTGGTCGAACCGAGCCGCAGCGTGACCCGGTCGCGCGGCGCGACGCCGAGTTGCGCCAGCGCGTCGGCGTCGAGCGTTATAGGGACCGTGCTCATCGACGATAGTAGGTCCATTACGCCGATCAACGGTACGTCGTTCAATTCGATTTCCGCAAGCGGATCGGCCAGCCGCGCGGCGACGTCGACCGGCGGCGGCGGCAATTTTCTAATCTCGATCGGCGGCGAATCCTCTTCGGCGTCGTTTTCCGCCGCGGGCGGGAACAGCGACGTCGGCTCGGCGGCGGCAGGCTCCGACTTCGCCGATGGTTCCGTCGCGGATGGCGACGATGGAATTGAAGGGGTTTCAGTCGTCGAAGTAGGTGGTTCGGTGGACGACGGCCCGCTGGTATTTTTGCCCGCGGCCGCGTCGTCGGCTGCATTGTCGGGGCTTTGAACGCCCCCGGACTGAGGTCCGGGGGGAGACGAAGGTTGTTCGGTGTCGTACCCCGCGGTCGCGGGACGTTCGGACGTCAAGGCAGCGGATTCCGGCGGTGGTTGAGAAGGCGCCAGCAGCGACCACAACCCCCAGACGACCACGGCGACGGCCACGAAGGCCGAGCCCCAGAGGATCCATAAGCGTTGAAACAGCCTGCCGAGCAACGAGTTTGTCGCCGGATCGAGTTCCAACGTCAAAGGCGTTTCGGACACGCGGTCCAGCGGGGGCGGCGCCGTCGAATCGGTCGGCAGCGGTTCTTGTCCCGGCGACTGGGCGGGGCTCCACCCCTCCGGCGGCACGATGTGGACCATGCTCTCGCACTTAGGGCACTCCAAAATCGTGCCGATAGCCGCCTCCGAGCGGACCGCCAGCCGCGCGTGGCAGGTCGTACAGGTGATGGAGAAAATTGCCTTTTCCACGGTTCCGCCGGTTGAGTATTGGGCACCCGAGCGATCGCGCTGCCGACCCAAAGTTAATTGTACGCCATCGGCGGGAAAATGTCACTGAGGCGCAGAATCTTCTTCAATCGCTCCAACGGCTTGCGTTAGAAGCCGTTCGATCTCACGCCAGCATTTGTCGAAAGAGTCGGACCTTGATCTTGCCAGATTCATGTTGAACTGAGCGGTCAGCGCGGGTTGATCGAGGACAGGAGAGTAGACCGGCATAATCTTCTCCAATCTTCTTTTGGCATGAATGGATTCCACGTCGTCAAGGGGAGATACATCCCGTGGGATCCCACGGCGGCCGCCAAGCGACTCAATCGCCGCCAGAAACCAAGTTTCAAACTCACGGTTTGCCAGCACAACTCCCACCGGAACATCCGGGCGTGTCTGTTTGGCGCGTCGCAGAAGATCAGGCCCGAGGATGCACGGCGGATCATCGTCCGCATCCATCAGAATTAGAATGGCGCGAGGGGGAGCCAATAGGCGCGCGGCCAATTCGACCGCTCGCTCCAGTTCGTTTGGTTTCACGATTTTGTAACGCGACACGCGGATTGGTCCCGGCAGGTTCAACTGAAGGTCGGCACACAGCGATTGCAGAATGCGCCGCATTAGTATTGGTACGGCTGATTTTTCGCCGTGGCCTTCGACAATGCAGCATAAGTTGAGGATCATTGGCATTGATTAGCGCGAAACAACGGATGCTCTTCATCCTCGTCTTCGGTTGATGCCGGCATTGCCGCCGGCTTCAATTGGTCAAGCTTCAGCAACTCTCCCGCAGTGAACAACCGATCTCGCATGGTAGATATACTAGCCTCGTTCACGGCGCCGATAGTCGTTTCTCCGGCATTAGCGTCGACGGCCAACAACGTCTCAGGCCCGAGGTCTGGATCGTCCAGTAGTTCCGGGCTATGGCTTGTCGCCAATACTTGTGTGAAATTAGACGCCTCGCGGAGAGCAGCCATCAGGGCGCTGGTCGCCGCGGGATGCAAGGTGGCCTCGGGCTCCTCAATTCCAACCAAGGGGATCGGAGCTTCGGGGGGCCTGCCGAAACACTGAAATAACGAAACCAGCACACCCAGCGCGCGCAAAGTGCCGTCCGACATGTTTTGAGCGTGAAAACTCCAAGGGTTCTCGTCTCCCGCTACAACCTGTTTGAATGCGATTGTCTCCTTAGGACCGAGAGTGCTCCTGTCAACGTGTTTGATTCCCGATACAATGTTGCCCAGATATTCCTCAATTCGGACTTTCACCTTCGGGTTGTTGCGTTCGATCCAAGCCAAAACGCCGGTTAAATTGCGTCCGTCACGCAAAAGCAGATTTCCGGCGTCCGGTTCCTGGAGGTCTCGCAGCCTGTCCGGGCTGATGTTGTAGAATCCCATGCCCGAAAGCAAATCGTAGAGAGGGCGAAATTCGGGGAAACCCGAAGCTATCGTTAGGTAGAGCCGATCCGTTGAGGCGGGGGGCCAAGGCTGAACACTGGCATGCTCCACTTTTCCCATTTTCACATGATATTCGGTTTTCCGACTTCCGCCATTGCAAATGACACAATCCTCTTCCTGAATCTCGTACCTGCCTTCTTGTTTAGCTCCGACACGGAAATGGTAGAAGGCATTTTCGCCTTCAGGCAATATCAATTCCAAGTTTATGGAAAAATGGGTTGGATGCCCTCGAGACCTACGACGCACCTCTTTTATTCCCCCCCGCTCGCGCAATGCTTGGTCCATTGTCGTGCGCAAAGACTCGGTTGCAAATCGCAAAGCATCAAGGAAGTTGCTCTTTCCCGAGCCGTTTGGGCCGACAAGAAGCATCAACTGGCCTAGCTCGACGTTACACTCCCGGATGCTCTTGTAATTTCGCAAGGCCACTCGACGCAGAAAAGGCGACTTTCCTTGACTCATCACTCTTCCTCCTTCATCGTCCATCGGCTCTCCTGACGCTGATACGATACCACGAAGCACAAATACTGGACATAGGGATGATGCGCTCCGAAGACGTCATACTGCCCACCCCTTGTGGTGGTAGCGCAACCTGAGGTGGCTTCCATTGACAGTCCTCAACGAAATGCAGCGACACTTCAACTTCTCCGCCTAGGCTTGACAAATCCGTCGTCTGTCGGAGAATGGCCGATGTCGAAGGCTTTGGGGAGCGCAAACGCAGGGAGCGACAGACGGCGGCGAACGGTCGCGGCCGGGACGGCCCCCCCAAAGCTTTCGTCTTTTTATACCTTGCACGGTAAGCAATGCGACATTCTTTTCGGATGGAAAGGATTGTCGCAGTTCAAGCCGCTCACTCTTTGGCCGCCGTTTCTCGGAGCGAAAATGCCCGCCTGCCTGATCGGTCTGGGATCGAACCAAGGAAGCCGACGGGAGATTCTTGAGGCGGCGGTTGCTCGGCTGGCCGAACATCCGCGGATCGAACTGCTCGCCCGCGGCACGTGGCACGAAACCTCCGCGATCGGCGGGCCGGCGGGACAGCCGCGTTTCCTCAACGGCGCGCTGAAGTTGGAAACCTCGCTCGCGCCGCGAGAATTGTTCGAGTGCTTGCGGCAAATCGAAATCCAACTCGGCCGGCGGCGCGAGGAACGTTGGGGACCGAGGACCATCGACCTCGACCTGCTGTTGTACGATGAGCAGGTGCTCGATACTCCCGCGTTGACGCTGCCGCATCCGCGAATGGCCTGGCGGCGGTTCGTGCTCGAACCGGCGGCCGAGGTGGCCGGCGAGATGGTCCACCCGACGATTCGCTGGAGCATCGCCCGGCTGCTCGAACATCTTAACACTTCGCCGCCATACGTGGCCGTCACGGGTGGAATCGCCTCTGGCAAGTCGCATCTGGCCGAACGGTTGGCCTCTGCGTTGCCCGCCCGGCCGATCGAAGAGCGGCCCGACTGGACGCGGCTGGAATCGTTTTACGTCGATCCAGCCGGCCACGGCTGGGAAACGGAACTGGAGTTTCTCGACCAACGCGCCGGGCTGCTCCGCTCGGACGCACCCGAATGGGCGGCGGATCGTTGGACGGTGAGCGATTTCTGGTTCGACCAGTCGGCGGCCTTCGCCAGGGCATGGCTTCCGGAAGAACGGATCGACGACTACATGGAACGGTTCGAGCGATTGCGACCGACCGTCGCGGGGCCGAGGCTGATCGTGCTCTTGGACGCCCCGGCTGAGGAACTGCTGGACCATGTGCGGGGCCGAGGACGGAGTTGCGAGCGGCGATTGACGGTCGAGCAATTGGAACGGATTCGCCGCGAGGTGGCCGAGCAAGCCGGCCGGCCGGGGCTGGGGCCGGTGCTCCGCTTCCGGAGCGACGACCAGGAAGCGATTTTCGCCGAAGTGCTGGCGGCGGCGAGGGGAACAGAGTAGGATTGCCGCATGCAACGACAAAACACACCAAAACTCGTCGATACGGTTGCCCGGTTGCGGGAAGAAATCGGCGCCGCGCGCCGCGGGGGACGGACAATCGGGTTCGTGCCGACGATGGGCGCGCTGCACGAAGGACACCTCAGCCTGGTCCGCGCCGCTCGGAACGAATGCGACTACACCGTGGTTTCGATATTCGTCAACCCCAGCCAGTTCGGACTGAGCGAGGATTTCGCCCGGTATCCGCGCACACTGGAAGCGGACCTCGATCTGCTTGCCGGCTGCGGCGCGGATTTGGCGTTCGTTCCGGCCGGCGAGGAAGTGTATCGTCCGGGGCACGACACCTGGGTCGAGGTCGGCGCGGCGGCCGAGCCGCTGGAGGGTCAATGCCGGCCGGGACATTTCCGCGGCGTGGCCACCGCCGTCCTGAAACTGCTGAACATGGTCCAACCCGACGCGGCCTATTTTGGGCAAAAGGATTATCAGCAGGCGTTGGTGATTCGGCGGATGGCGGCCGATCTGGACCTGCCGACGGCGATTCGCGTCCGTCCGATAGTGCGCGAGCCGGACGGGCTTGCCATGAGTTCCCGAAATCGCTACCTTACCCCCGCCGCGAGGCAGAGGGCGATGGTGCTGTGGAAGAGCTTGCAATTGGCCGGAGAGTTGGTCGAGCAAGGCGAGCGAGACGCAAGAACGATCGCCGCCCGGATGCGCGGGGTGATCGAGACCGCCGAGGACGCCCGGATCGACTACGTCGCGCTGGTCGATCCCGAGACGTTGCAGCCGGTCGAGACCATTGCCGGCGCCACGCTGGCGGCGCTGGCGGTGAAGATCGAAAACACGCGGCTGATCGACAACTGTATTCTGAAAGCAGTGGTCAGTGGCTAGTGGCTAGTGGCTAGTGGCTAGTGGCTAAATGACCATGCGTGATTCCGGGAGAAAACTCGTTTAGCCCCGGCGTCCACGCCGGGTGCGTAACACAACGGGAAATTGGCATTATCTTCCCGGCGTGGACGCCGGGGCTAAACAAACCGGATCCTCCCGAGATTGTACAAGTCAATATAGTAATTTGTAAATGATTACTCTCCACTCTCCACTAACCACTAGCCACTAACCACTGGCCACTAAATGCTCCAAACCCTCTTTAACATTCCCGCCGAGATTGCCGGCTGGCCGGTGTTTGGGTTCGGTCTGTTGTTTGCCTTGTGGGCGGTGGCAGGCGCCGGCCTGTTGGCCTGGCTGGCGTGGCGGCAGGGCTTCAACGCCGATACTTGGGGATACGTGCCCATCCTGTTGCTGATCGGCGCGATCGTCGCCTGGGTGTTGCCGGCGCTGTGCAACGAGCAGGGGCTGCCCATCCGTGGATACGGCGTGATGATGCTTCTGGCCGTGGCGTCGGCCACGGCACTAGCCGCCTGGAGGGGAAAACGAGTCGGAATCGACCCGAATGTGGTCTTCTCGCTCGTGTTCTGGATGTTGGTACCGGGCATCATCGGCGCCCGAGCGTTCTACGTCATCGAGTATTGGCCCGAGTATGCCCGGGCATTCACCGAACCGGGCGGCGGACTCGTCGCTTTTCTGGGTGGAGTGGTAAACGTCGCCCAGGGCGGACTGGTGGTCTACGGCTCATTTTTCGGCGGACTGACCGGCCTATTGCTGTTCGTCCGCAAACATCGGTTGCCGCTGCTGGCCGTCTGCGACCTGATTGCGCCGAGCATGATGCTTGGCTTGGCCGTCGGGCGGATCGGCTGCTTGTTGAACGGCTGCTGTTTCGGCGGCGAGTGCGATCACGCCTGGGCGGTCACGTTTCCGCCCAACGCACCGCCGTACATCGCACAGGTCGAACGCGGCCGGATGTACGAAATGACACTCAGCGAAGAACCCGACTCGGCGCCGCGGGTGTTGGGCGTCGATCCCGGCTCTCCGGCCGACCGCGCCGGGCTGAAGGCGGGAGACAGCCTGGAAAAGATCAACGATTCCGATATTTCGACTCCCGGCCAAGCCCACTGGGCGCTGGCCGATGCGTTTTACGGGCGGAAACCGCTGCTCATCCGGGTCGAAGACCGGCAGGAGATCGAAGTGCCGGCGGTCGAGCCTCCGCCGCGCAGCCTGCCGGTGCATCCGACCCAGCTTTACAGCTCCATCAACGCCTTGCTGATCTGCTTGCTGCTGTTGGCCTGGTCGCCGCTGCGCCGCCGCGACGGCGAACTGCTGGCGCTGCTGCTCTCGGTCTATCCCGTCACGCGGTTCATCATGGAGATCATCCGCACCGACGAGTCGGCCGTTTTCGGCACGGGCTTGAGCATCTCGCAGAACGTCAGCTTGCTGTTGCTGCTCTGCGCCGTCGGACTGTGGTTCTACGTTCTCCGCCGGCCGCACGGCTTGGCGTTCTCGTCAATTGAATGAGGGCGTCCGGGATTTATTCCATTTAGCCCGCCGTGAATACACGGCGGGGAGTAGTGGTTTCATATCACTCACACATTGCCCCCGGGTGTATTCACCCGGGGCTAAGCAGCTTTTTTCCGGAGACCCTCAAATCAACGCGCGGGCGGGAAAATCGAGAATACCGCCCAGGATACGGCGCCGACTCACAAAGAACCCTTACCCCAGCGGCCAGATCGGCGTTTCCGGCAGGTGGACGTTGTTCACCTGAAGCCAGTGCAGATAGGGGGCGTCGGCGGACGCACGGAACTTGCGCGTCAATCCCACGCCGAGGATCACGCCCCGCGACTGTTCGATCCCTCGGGCCACGGCGCGGACGCGGGCAGCGTCTGCCGTGGCGTGGTCATCGCCGTAAAAGCGCAAGTCGGTCACGCCGGCGTCGGCCTCGATCTCGCCGTCGCGGAGTCTCATGCGCACCTGCGGCTTTCCGTTTCGATTTTGGGCGATGTATAAATCGGGCGGCGCCGCGGGCCGCAAGAAACCCAATGAGGCGGTCCCCCGCCCCAATTCGGTCCCGTAACGGTTTCTTCCCGCCTCGTGCAACTCCACGCCGAAAATCTTCCGCAAGCTCGGCTGCTGAAGCTCCTCCAGCATTCCCCAAAACTCGTGCGCGGCGGCCGGCCGATCGACCTTCACCCGCGACGGAACGAACACGTGGTCCTCGACGTGCGGCGCCTCGGGCACGGGCCGCGGCCGGCCAAGATCGACCACCCACGACATCTCGAACGGTCCGCCGTAGCGGGCCAGCAGGTAAAACGGCAGCATCTCGCCGGCCAACATGGGACGGACGTGCCGCCGCGTCTCCAGGTCAACGCCCGCCACGCAGATATGTCCGCCGTGCATCCGCGTCAGGTGATTGATGAGAATCCGCATGGCGGCATTTGTTTAGCCCCGGCGTCCACGCCGGGGGCGCTTCGCGGCGACAAACAGATCGTTGATTCCCGGCGTGGACGCCGGGGCTAAACAAGCGGTATCTCTCACAAATGGATGATCCTCACGTCGCCCCATTTCGCGGCCAGATATTCGGCCGCCAAACGCCGGTGGCAACATTCGGGAGTCGGTTCGCTGCACATCAACGCGACCGGCACGTCGAACAGGCGGCGGTCGATCAAATTCTCGACGGCCCGCTCGGCAAGCAGGGCGCGGAAGCGGGTTTCGTACTCCTCCCAGGACATCCGCTTCTTTTTGTAGTCGTCGAGGATTTCCTTGGTGGGGGCCAACGCCGGCTCGTGACGATAATCGGCCCGGCGGATTTCGTGGAGGAAGAACCGCAAATCATCCCGTTTGGCGAAGCCGGCCAACTGGGAGGTGTTGTTCAGCCGCACGTCGATCAGTCGCCGAATTCCAGCCCCTCGCAGGGCGTCGAAGAATTCGGCGGCGCTTTTTTGGGTGAAACCGATTGTGTGGATTTCCACTCGCCGGTCTCCTCGGTCTCGAAAAGGTTTAGTTGGCCCCTGGTTTTGCGGAATCGTTGCTCGGCGGCGAGTTGTTCCTCGCTTTGGATTCGACCGTCGCCGCGGATGTGCATTACGCACGCGCGATGCTGTTGCGCCACCCGGCCGACCAGCAGCCGGCGGTGGCAGTCGGTCGGATCCTCCTCGCCGCAGAGGATCGCCACGCGGGCTTGCCCGGCCTCGTCGAGCAACTGCTCGATTGCCTGGCGGAAGCCGGGTGATTCGGCCATCCGGCCGTAGAGCACGTGCCCGGCGTCGTCGCAGCAGGTCGGATCGTCGACGCGTCCGCCCAGCCGATCGCCGAGAAAGCGATATTCGATCGCCCGACCGCGCAACGCCGGCCGGATCGTTTCTCGATTGAACTGCGAGGCGTAACGCGAGTAGGGACTCGAGCGGACGTCGGCCAGCACCTCGATCCGATGCCGCGTCAACAGGTCGAGAAACACATCGAGCGGGTGATTGGAGTGCCCGATCGTCCAGAGCGTGCCTGCCGGGCTGGATGACGCGGATGGCATGATAAGGGCCAAAAAAGAAATGAGTTGTTTGCTTGCATGTAGGACGGATTTCCTAATCCGTCCGGTATCCAGGGATGGACAAGGAAGTCCGTCCTACAAGAATCGCATATATTTCTTATATGGCCCCGAAGCAGCTACGGAAAAAACGAAAGAAAAAAACCGCGGGCCAACGTGGATCGACGTGGATGGATATCGGGGAAGTCTCGCCGAAGGCCTCCTTCTCTCAGCCGCGTCTATCCGCGCCGGTCAGCGATTTCATTCCGGCCAACCTACACGCTAGGCTTTTTCCTCTTTTTTTTCTTCTTCTTCCTCCTCCTCCTCCTCTTCTTCGTCTTCATCCCAATCCTCATCGTCCCAGTCATCGTCATCGTCCTCGTCCCAATCTTCGTCCTCGTCCTCATCCTCGTCCTCGTCCTCGACCTCGTCCTCAACCTCGTCCTTGACCTCCTCCCACGGTTCATCGTCGAGGTCTTCGTCATCGTCTTCGTCTTCGTCATCGTCTTCGTCATCGTCTTCGTCATCGTCGAAATCGTCGTCGTAGTCTTCGCCGTCGAAGTCGTCCTCATCGTCGTCCTTGTCTTCGTGTTGGGCGAGGATGGTTTGATTGCCGTGCCGATCGTCGTCTTGGGGTTCCACGATGGAGGCGTTGCGTTCTCCGGCAAGGGCTGGCCGAGTTGTTATGGCGATGAGGGCTTTCACTTTCTCCTCCTCCTCCGCTGCTGGGGATTGAATGGATTGGTTCGAGATATTGGGATTGGAATCGGACGGACTATCTTGGCCGGCCGGTGTCGGCCCGTGGTTTCGTAGTATCTCGGCCCTGGGCAGTTCGTCAAGGTGTCGCAGACCGAAAATTTGCAGGAATTGTTTGGTTGTACCGTAAAGGAACGGCCGGCCGAGTTCGCTGGATCGCCCCACAATTCGCACAAAATCACGTTCGGCGAGTTGTCGCAGGACTTCGCCCGATTGTACCCCTCGAATGGCCTCGATTTCCACCCTTAGGACCGGCTGCCGATACGCCACGACCGCCAGGGTTTCCATGAGGGAGGCGGAGAGATGGATTTCCACCGGCACGGAATACAGCCGCCGCAGCCAGGGTGCGAACTTCGGGCGGGTCATCAACTGGAAACCGCCCGCCACCTCCTCCACGCGAAACACTCTCTCTTCCGTATCATATCTTCGGTTCAAGGTTCGGATAAGTGTACGCGCTTTAGTGCCGTCCGCCAAGCCGGCCAACTGGGCTAGTTTTCGGCTGGTTTGGGGCTGCCGCGAAAGAAAAAGAATCGCTTCCAACCGTGAAATGTGGTTTTTGAACGCCACGCCACCCCCATCATGGTGGCGTGCGCCGGCCGGCAAGCCCTTTCGGACGCCATTTTTACCCCAGGAAAAAACCGCCCCGGCTGCGATCGGGTGTCGATAGCGCGTCGCCACGCTCCCCAACCGCAGCGCGATGGTCGAAAGATTCGATTTCATGGAAGCCAAACTAATCTCGTCCAGGGGCTTTTGGCAAGCCCAATAACAAGACGGAGGGGGGAATATGAAGACAAGGAGACAAGGAGGCCGGGTTGCAACCCGGCGAGAATTTGTAACCTTTGGTCGAGGTTGCCCAATTGTGCCGGGTCGCGACCCGGCCTACCGATTTCCGCCCTCATGTTCATTCTTTTCGCCATGTCTCCACTTGTCCCAGTACCCGCAACATGGCCTGAAGCGGATCGGCATCGGCGGCCTCGAAATAGCGGGTGAAATCCGCATTGTCGCCGACGGCCATCTTGCACGAGAAACGGTAAAGTTGGCGTTGACTGCCCCACGACTCGAGCAAGTAATATGACGCTCCCAGTTCCCGGAGCCGAAGCTGAATATCGTCGAATCCCATTGGGACATCCGGCACGGCCGATGCCGCCTCCGCCGGTTCGTCGGGGGCGGCCGCGTCCTTGCGGGACCCGGTTTCGGGCGGGCCGGCCATCCGACGTTCAACGCTCGGGCAAGGCGGCGCGGACCGGCCTGTCTCGCCGTTTATCCCCTGCGTGGAGGCCGACGCCGATGTCAACATGGGTGGCCAATCGAGGTTCCGGAACTTATCGAGTATTTCGGACCACGACGTTCCAGACATTGCCGCCGCCGTGATTCCCACCGCGCACGCCAACATCGTAAATGCTCGAAATGCCGTGGTTGCCGATGATCGCATTGCTGGCAACGCCTCCTAACCCATGAAAAAAATCGACCTCGGACTCGCCCTGTCAGAAGGCCGAATGATAACGATTTCTGGGGGTCTGGGGCAACGGCAATTCGGCGGCCGTCCGATAGTCCGATAGCTGACATCTTTTGCCGGCCTCGTGTACAATCCCCGCATGGAGCCGATCTATCTCGACCACAACGCCACCACTCCAACCCGCCCGGAAGTGGTGGAAGACATGGCCCGATGCCATGCCCAACACTATGCCAACCCGGTCGGCCGGCATCGGCCCGGCCAGCGGGCAAGGCGGGTATTGGACGACGCCCGGGAGAAAATCGCGGAAATCCTCGGCGCCGATCTGTCCCCGCCCCGCCGCGACCGGCTGATCTTCACCAGCGGCGGTACCGAAGCCAACAACCTGGCAGTGCTCGGCATCGCACTGGCCGGCAATGGGCCGCCCGGCCGGATCGTCATCTCGGCCGGAGAACATCAGAGCGTCATCGAGCCGGCCGAACACCTTCTGGAGCAAGGATGGCGACTGGACACTTTGGGCCTGACTCCCCAGGGCGTAGTCCGCCTGGAACAGTTGCCCCCGCTGCTTGCCGCGGATACCAGGCTGGTCAGCGTCCTGCTGGGCAACCACGAGACCGGCGTGATCCAGCCGGTCGAACAACTGGCGGCAATCTGCAACCGCGCCGGAGTCCCCATGCACACCGACGCCGTCCAGGCGGTGGGCAAAGTGACGGTCAACTTCCGCGTGCTCGGCGTGGCCGCAATGAGCATTGCCGCGCATAAGTTCCAAGGACCGCCGGGCGTCGGGGCACTGATCGTTCGGCAAGACGTACGGATCGCGCCGCTGATGTTCGGCGGGCATCACCAATCGGGTCTGCGGCCGGGCACCGAGCCGGTCCCCCTGGCCGTCGGCATGGCCGCCGCGCTGGAGCTTTGGCACAAGGAGCAGCAGCGACACGCCCGGCGTTTGACCGCGCTGCGAGATCGTTTCGAGCGGCAGTTGCGAGCCGGACTGCCGGATGTCGTTTTTCACGGCATCCGCGCCAAGCGGCTTCCCCAGACCAGCAGCGCGGCCTTCCCCGGCCTCGACGGCGAAACGCTGCTGATGGCGTTGGACGTTGCCGGCGTGGCCTGTTCGATCGGCGCGGCCTGTTCGAGCGGCTCGACGGAGCTGTCGCCGACGCTCCGGGCGATGGACCTGCCGAAGGAACTCGTGGCCTCTTCGCTACGTTTCAGCTTCGGCGCGACCAACACGGAAGCGGAGATCGACGAGGCGGTCCGACGGATCGTGCGAGTATGCCGCGAGTTGGGCGGCGCCGGCAACATTGCCCCCGGTGTATTCACCGGGGGCTAAATGGTATTTTCGTACTCTGTCATTTAGCCCCCCGTTCATTTAGCCCCCCACTCATTTAGCCCCCCGTGAATACACGGGGGGGCACGCGCGACATGCGTTCGGGTAGTGCCCCCGGTGTATTCACCGGGGGCTAAATGATGCAGTTCACCACCATTTAGCCCCCCGTCATTTAGCCCCCCACTCATTTAGCCCCCCGTGAATACACGGGGGGCACGCGCGACGCAACTAACCAACGTCCCATCCGAAACAGCCGTCCCACCCAAACAGCGCATCAATCTACAACGATTCGATGAAATCCCACGGCTTTTCCGGAAGACCGATCCGCAGATTGTGCCGTTCGACGTATTCGATCCGGCCATGCACCGATTCTTCGTTAAAGCAGAATCGTTTGTCGTATCCGTCGCTCCAGATAGGTTGTCGGGGACGCAAGCCCCAGCGAACCGCGTCCTTCGCACATTTCGCAATGCCTTCCACCGAATGTTCCGTGGCGGCGACCAGCACGTGGACGTGCCAAGTCTGTACCGTCAGCGCGAAAATCCGCAACTGCAATCGGTCACGGAACGATTTGCCGATGAATGTTCCAACCTTTGAGAGTTGTCCCCGCTCGAAGAGAAACAGTGGGTGCTTCATTCGCCGCCGATCGGCGGCTTCGAAGTCCGGGTTGGGCGGAAGGACCAATCCCCGATCGACCCAACCGCGACGATCACCCCGCAACCACGTGCCGTAAGTGGTCGTCGTCAGCAGGATCGCCAGCGTTCTTTGCACGCTGAGAACTCCGGAAAAAGTTCAGTTGGAATGTTTTCTCGCAATCACACCGTGCCCCCGGTGTATTCACCGGGGGCTAAATGATGCAGTTCACCGTCATTTAGCCCCCCGTCATTTAGCCCCCCGTGAATACACGGGGGGCACGGCTGGAACCGACTTCACGGACAACTACATGCTTCCGCCCACCAGGCGGATCAAATCGACCGTGCGGCAGGAGTATCCCCATTCGTTGTCGTACCAGGCGACCAGCTTGAAGAACCGGCTGTTCAGCTCGATGCCGCTGTCGGCGTCGAAGATGCTCGAACTGGGATCGTGGATGAAGTCGGTTGAGACGACTTTTTCATCACAGTATTCGAGGATGCCCCTCAGATACGTTTCGCTGGCCCGCTTCATCGCCGCGCAGATGTCCTTGTAGCTGGTCTCCTTCACGGTGCGGACGGTCAGGTCGACGACGCTTACCGTCGGGGTGGGCACGCGCAGAGACATGCCGGTCAGCTTGCCCTTGACCTCGGGTATCACCAGTCCGACGGCCTTCGCCGCGCCGGTGGTCGAGGGGATGATGTTGATCGCCGCGGACCGTCCGCCTTTCCAGTCCTTCTGCGAGGGGCCGTCGACCGTCTTTTGGGTCGCGGTGTAGCTGTGGACGGTCGTCATCAGACCTTCCTCGACGCCGAAACCTTCCTTCAGCAGCACGTGGACCACCGGCGCTAGGCAATTGGTCGTGCAGCTTGCGTTGGAGATGATGTTGTGCTTGGCGGGGTCGTACTTCTCCTCGTTCACACCCAGCACAATGGTGATGTCTTCGTTCTTCGCCGGGGCGGAGATGATGACCTTCTTTGCGCCGGCCTCGATGTGCCCCTTGGCCTTGGTCGCGTCGGTGAACAGGCCGGTCGACTCGACGACCAGGTCCACCCCGAGCTCCTTCCAGGGGAGCGCCGCCGGGCCGTCCTTGATGCCGAGACACTTGACCTTATGGCCGTCGACCACCAGCACGTCGTCTTCCGCCAAACCAGGGCTGGACTTTCCGCCGGCGACCGAGCCGGGAAACCTGCCTTGGGTGGAGTCGTATTTCAGCAGGTAGGCCAGTGCGTCGGCCGGCACGAGGTCGTTAACGGCGACCACTTCGATTTCCTTGCCCAACAGACCCCGGTCGCAGATAGCGCGGAACACCAGCCGTCCGATTCGGCCAAACCCGTTGATTCCAACTCGAATTGCCACGGCATTTCTCCTTTCCAGATTTTTTTTGTAAGACAGCCCCAACCGCCGCGTCAGCCGCGAGAACGGGGGACTTCCTTGCTCACGTGCCGGTTTTTTTGGGCGAGCGGCGAACCCATGATTCTAGCGACGAGCCAAGCAGCCGACAACTGCCCCCGCCGCCCACCGAGCAGGCCGGTTTCCATCGTGCCAAACGTACGCGGAAACCCCGTTCTCCAAGGGTTTCACCGGCCGGAAACGCGAGCGAAATCAACGCCATTTCCTCGCGGAGCGTCGCAACAAGAAGCGAAAAACCCCCGCATTTACCGAGAAATGCGAGGGTGTGCGTAAGTGTGCAACGGCACATGTGGAGGCGGCGGGAATCGAACCTACCCCGTTTTCCTCGGGAAATACGCCGTTTTCCGAAACAGGCGGTGCGGAATCCGGTGCAGTCGGCGCACGAAACGGCACACTTCCCCCCGACTTGGCGGCTATCATCGCGGCCTGGGGCGACCTGCCAACAGAGACGAGGCAAGCCTTGGTGGAGGCCGTCCAGCGCCGGCAGTTATCGGACGGTAACTCGCCGAGATAACCCCTTTACGGGGTACGTTTTATGGAGCCAATGACCCACCCCGGCATGTGGCCCATTGCGGGAGGGTATGATGTTATGTCCAGCGGTGGGGATATTTCACGAAAAAACTCTTGGTAAAATAGGAAACGTGCCTGAAAAATAGGCAGCATCGGGACGGCCGCCCGTACAGCGGCCAAGCGGACCCCTGGGCGATAGCGTTTGACCTGCCTTTCGCGCGTCGCCCGAGGGTCCGGCCCGAAGAAAGGTGGGATTCTATGGCGTCGGCGAAAGACCTCTATCAAGCCTTGTGTGGGCGTGCGCCACGTTTCCCGGATGAAGTCGCGGAGCAACAGGTCCGGGAGTGGCAGCAAGAGGCCGTCAAGGCGATCCGTGACATGTTTGCCCGCATGAGGCGACATCTGGACGGCCGAAGCGCGGCGACGGCGGGCGAAACGGGCGACCCCCGACAGGCCCAAGCGATTGCCAAGCGGTTGGCAAAATGGAAAGATCAGGAGCGGCAGATGGTGGAGGCCGTCCAGTCTGAAAAACTTGCCGACGAAGCGCGGAAGTGGCTTGTACGGGGGTTTGAGCGGGGCAAAGTTGACCGAAACGAGCCGACGCCAAAGCTGCCCCTGCGGGTTGAGGTGTTGCGAGAGATAGCCCGCACAACCGCCGACGCGGACTTGGAAAAAGCGATCGGCGCGGGCGTGGTGAAAGACGCGCTGGCGCTTGGCGCGGCCCCACGGACCAGCGACGGCGGGGAAGGGGCGAGCGTCAAGAAGAAAAAATCGACAGAGAAGGGCGAAGCACAAGCGAAGATTATTGCGGCGTTGATGAAACACCACGAATATCAGGACGGCAGTTGTCTAAAACAAGAGCCAATCGGCGTCAGGGAATTGGCCCGGCTGGCAACCGTGGGGAAAACGTCGGTTACGCGGTTTTTCACAAAACAGTTTAAGGGACGGACAAACTATCGGGCGGCTTGCCGCGACGTTGAAAATCTTGTGGCGACGTTGAAGCTATTGAATCAAGAGTATTCGCCCTATCTTCTTTTCGGCCACACCCCGCCCGGCGAAGGCGACACTGACGAAGATTAGGGTGTCCCATTGTCCCGCATGTTTTGTGGGACACTCTCGGATTTTTCTTGTCCCTGCAAACCCCGGTTTTCCCCGGCGTTTTCTTGCGATTCGCGGGGTGTCCCGCGTTTTCTTGCGGGACACTGGCACACTAATAGAGACCGCATGGTGCGGCCGGAAACCACGAATCGAAGGGAAAAGAAAATGGACGCCACATTAGCAATGCGGCCCAGGGAAGCGGCGAAGGCGTTGGGAATCAGTACCCGGACTCTCTGGACGTGGACGCAAGCGGGGACAATCCCGCACGTCAAGTTAGGTCGGGCGGTCCTCTATCCTCGGACAACATTAGAGAAGTTTCTTGCCGAGCGGACAAAAGGGGCAAACCATGAAGTCTGATTGGCAACGGGTAAGCAAGCGGCGGCCGTGCCCGGTGTGTGACAAGCCTGATTGGTGTCTCTACACTGGCCCCGAGGATTCGCCCGACGCCGTTATCTGTGCCCGCGTCGAATCGGGGCGGCGGTGCGGGGAAGGCGGCTGGTTGCACGTGCTACGCGACGATGGCCCAACGTGGTCGCCAAGGGTGCGGCGAATTGAATTGAGTGCGGCCCGAGTTGGGGCGGCGACAACCGACTTCGGCAAGCTGGCGGCCGACTTTGCGGTGGCGGTGCGGCCGGAAGCCCTGAACCGGCTGGCCGTCGCCCTGGGCGTGTCTGCCGCAAGTTTGACGCGGCTGGGCGTGGGATGGGCGTCGAAACATGGCGCGTGGACTTTTCCGATGTATAACGCCGACGGCAAGACGCTGGGTATTCGGTTGCGTTTGCCCGGCGGCCGGAAGCTGGCGGTCAAGGGCGGCAAGGAAGGGCTGTTTATTCCCGACGCCTTGAACGTAACCGGCAACCGATTGCTGATTGCGGAAGGCCCGACGGATACGGCCGCGATATTGGACTTTGGGTTTATGGCCGTTGGTCGCCCGAGTTGCACGGGCGGCGTTGCCTTGCTTATCGAGTTGGTCCGCAA
>JAHIKV010000300.1 GCA_018897395.1 Planctomycetota bacterium
CAACTTGACAGCGGCCCATGTCTTGGTCAGTCAATCCTCTCGGAGGTAAAACTATCAACCGGAGAGCCGGATGCGGGAAATCCGCCAGTCCGGTTCGGAGGGAGGGGAGGCCGAACTCAATCGGCCTTCCCTACCCCTATCTCGACCATGCCATAAAAAAAGCCCACGGGTTGCAACCCGTGGGCTTGTGTTGTTTGCCAACGATAAAACAATACCTACCGGGCCGCCACTTGCTCGGCCGGCGTGGCGTTGAAGCCGAAGGCCACCGCCGTGATCTGACCGGCGGTCAGCGTGACCGTGCGGGTGTCCTCCAGGAGTTGACCGTCGCGGACCAACTCGGCCTTCACCACGTACTTGTAGCTGAAGCCCGACTTCAGACCGTGGGAGATGAACTTCCGACGGCTGCCGGTGTTGGTCGTCTTCAGACCGTTGATCGTCACCTTGGCCTCGTAGGGGACCCAAACGGTCAGTACGCCGCTGGTGTCGGCCGAGGTCGTGTTGGTCTGAGGCGAGGGAGCCGGAGCCGGCATATCGCCGGGCGCCGGAGCAGGCTCGGTCGGCATCGCGTTCGGCTCAATCACCGGCTTCTGCGCCGGGGTCGGCGTTTGTGCGGGCGCCGGAGCGGCCGAACCGCACGTCGATACGTCCGTGCAGCAGTCATACGTCGGACAGCAGTAGCCGCCGTAGCCCCAGTACCACTTGTAGCGGCCGAGCAGCAACCGCCGGATCGGACCGGGCCGCCAGCCACGATACCAACCGCCGCTGTAACCGCAGGGGTCGCAGCAGCTCGCCGAATAGCACGGCGTGTAGCACGACGTGTAGTACGGTGCATAGCTGCATCCCCAGGTGGCCGTCGGACGAGAATAACCCCACCACTGGGCTTCGGCCTGAGGGGCCACGGAAGAGATGGCTATCGCCACGACCGCGCCGAACAACAGACATTTCCAACTTGCTCGAATCATGTGTTTTGACTCCCTTCCAACAAAACAGAGGATATACCCAAGCTACCACTCTCACTAAACATAGCAGGCCCTTGGCAAAAATCAAGTAGCCTGGGCTAAGTTGCGCTATGTCGCAAGTTGTTAAAAAGACACAATTTAGGCCGGATTTTTATTGAACTGGCCGGCCACTTCCCCCTGAAAATCTACCCCAGTCTAAACAAACCCCCTGATTCTCGCCGATCAGTCGTGTCCGGCAGTCGGCACAATTGACATAACCGTAACAATTGTAGTAACTTAGGCGTTCCATGAAGTCCATGAAAGCCTCAACGTTTTACTCGTTCCCATGCTCCGCATGGGAACGCACGCAGGCGGACGCTCTGCGTCAGTGGGGTGGAAGTGTTGTTGACGTAATGGGTTATTCGCGGAAACGGACGCGGAGCGTCCGGGCAAGACGTTACGACGCGGAGCGTCGTAACGAGGGGTTACCTCCATGAAAGCCTCCGCTTGGGCCGGAAAATTCCCCTGGTCGATCTTTATCGCCGCGGTCCTGCTGATTGGTTTGGGGTGGCTGGGGATCGCGCGGGTCGAGGAACTAACCGGCGGGAGCGGACGGATTCTTCACCAACAGGTGGCGTATTCCGCAATCGCCGTGGTCCTGATGCTGTTGGCGGCTGCGCCCAACTACCGCATCCTCTGCCGCTTCAGTTACCCGCTGTACTTCTTTGCTTTGCTGCTGCTGGTAATAGTGTTCCGCTTCCCGGCCATCAACGACGCGCATCGTTGGATCCGTCTTGGTCCGCTGGGTTTTCAACCTTCCGAGTTGGCGAAGCCGGCCTTTATTCTGGCGTTGGCCAGATACTTGATGTACCGCGAGAATTTCCGGCGGCTGCGCGGTTTGGCCGCGCCGCTGATGTTGACGCTCGCGCCGGTGCTGTTGATCTTCATGGGACCCGACCTGGGAACGGCCTTGGTGTTTCTGCCGGTGTTTCTGATCATGCTCTTCGCGGCCGGCGCGAAACGGAGCGATTTGATCTGCATGGTCGCGGCGGGTCTGCTGGCGATGCCCCTGTTGTGGACGCAGATGAACGTCGATCAGAAGTCGCGGGTCGCAACGCTGTTGGACCAGCCCGCGCCGGGCCGGATACCGGGCAAACATGCGTACCAACTCTACCAGGGAAAGCAGGTCCGGGCGATGGGCGGCGTCTGGGGTAGCTTCTTCACCGGACAGCCCACCGACGACCCGGCCGCGTACCACTTGCCGGAAGCCCGGAGCGATTTCATCTTTTGCATCCTGGGCGAGCGATTCGGACTGCCCGGCATGGTCTTGACCTTGGCTCTGTTCGGATGGATCGTCTGTCGCGGGCTGGCAATCGCCGCGGAGACGCGCGAGCCGTTCGGACGGCTGCTGGCCGTCGGCGTCGCGGCGCTGTTTGCCGTCGAAGCGCTCGTTCACACCGGCGTCTGTGTCGGGCTGTTGCCGACCACGGGCCTGTCGCTCCCACTGGTCAGTTACGGCGGATCGGGGCTGTTGGCGCACGCCGTCGCGCTGGGACTGCTGATGAACGTCGGCCTCCGCCCCGGCTACGAGGTGACCAATGAGCCGTTTCGGTTTGTAGTGGATAGTGGGTAGCACGCACTGTGGCATACAAGGCACTCTCCACTCTCCACTCTCCACTCTCCACTCTCCACTCTCCACTCTCCACTCTCCACTCTCCACTACTTCCCCGCCGGCGACAACTTCAGATCGTCGAAGGCGATTTCTCCGGTGGCCCCGAGCAGGCCGATGCGGAGTACGGCCTCGCGGGTCTTGCGTGGGACGACGAACCGCCTGCTTTCGTACTGCCAATCGAAGGTGCCCCGCCACGGTCCCAAGCCGACCTCGCCAATGGTGGCCCGGTTCTCGTCGTAGAAGCTGATGACGATGGCGGGCAATTGCCGCGCGTTCTGGCCCGGGCGGATGTCCTTGCCCCGGACCAGCACCGAAAGCTCCAACTGCGGCACTTTTTGCCCATCGACGGCGAAGCCTTGCAGGGCATGGCTCCCGCGGCCGGCCGTCTCGTTGACGAAAACGACGTAATGGTCCCCCTCCGGCGCGTCCTTGGCGGAGACCAACTTCAATTGACGCCGGTAATGCCAGCCGTCGGGCGCGGGCGGATCGCCGGCGAACCGCTCGAAACCGCCGTTGTGGATCGTCGGATTGGCCGGGTCGGGCAACACCTTCCGCCCCGCTTCAGCCCGGCCGGTCATCGGCACGAACAGCGTCGGCTGGAGCGCCTCGGAAACCATTTTGCCGTCGGTCTTCTTCAACAGGTAGAGCGTTTGCCGGTAGCGCTCGCCGACGGGAATCACCATCCGGCCCCCTTCCTTGAGCTGCGCGACCAGCGCCGGCGGCGCCTTCTCCGGCGAACAGGTGACGATGATCTTGTCGAACGGAGCATGTTCCGGCCAGCCCAGGTAGCCGTCGCCCACCTTCACCTGCACGTTGTCGTAGCGCAACCGTTCCAAAGTTTTCGCCGCCTTGCGGCCGAGCGGCTCGACGATCTCGATCGAATACACGGCACGAACCAGTTTGGCCAGCACCGCCGCCTGATAGCCGCTGCCCGTGCCGATCTCCAACACTTTGTCGCCCGGCTGCGGGTCGATGGCCTCGGTCATGTATGCCACGACGAACGGGGGCGAGATCGTCTGTCCTTCGCCGATCGGCAACGCCATGTCGACGTAGGCGTACTTCCGCCGGTGGAGCGGCACGAACTCGTGCCGAGGCGTCTCGCGCATCGCACGGATCACTCGCTCGTTTTTCACCCCCGCCGCGACGATCTCATCGTCCACCATCCTGTTGCGGGCGGCATCAAGGGCCGCGCGCGATTGGGCCTGCACGGCCGTCGCACCCAATGCAAGCACCAGGAAACAGACCAAGCTTTGTCGGATAAGTCTTTTTGTCACCTTTCATCTCCCAAAACAAATATAGTCAATTCAGATGACCATGTCAAAGAGCCGTTTCTTTCGGGGTAGTGGCAGATTGTCGCGATTGAGAAATCGTTCGGGCGATTATCGGCCGGCTTGACGCCTTTCTCATCGGATGGTAGTGTGAAATATATGCCTACGGTGCTCCGAGTTGGTCCGTTTCGATTTCACTTTTACTCGGATGAATCCGACGAGCCTGCCCACATCCACGTGCGCTGCGCGGACGGAGAATGCAAGTATTGGTTAAATCCAATTGGACTGGCCGACAATCGCGGCATTCGCGGGCATGATCTGCGGGAGATCGAGCGGTTGGTATTCAAGCACCAACAGTTTTTGATGGAGAAATACCATGAGCGCCACGGTCGCTGATAGCGTTGCAGTAGTCGAGCCTGCCGCGCTGCGTGTTTGGGTCGAAAACCGCATGGTGTTTTTGGAACTCAGCGACGGTCGAGTCGTGGGTTTCCCGGCAAATCGTTTCCGTCGGCTGCGCGACGCCACGGCCGAGCAACTGAAAGAAGTGGCGTTGGAGCTCAACGGCTACGCGCTTCGCTGGGAAACACTGGACGAAGACATCACCGTACACGGCGTCGTCGCCGGCCGCTTTCAACTTCCGCCGGAGCCGGCCTCTTGACGCCCCCTGCCCGCCGTCGCCGATGGCATCGTTTAACCCGGAGCCATCGGCGACGGGGATGTCTCACACTGCTCACCGTCGCCCCGCCGTCTCACGCCGTCGCCGCTGGCTCCGGGTTAAACGAAGGCGCCCCTCAGGCTTGCGGTCCGAGGGCAGGATGGCACACAACCTCAGCCCTTTTCGTCAGTGGCATCCCGCCGTCTTGATGATCGGGCAAATCAAAGCCCCCCCTGCCCCCCCGAGGTATAACATCTCTCGGTCCTCCTGTCGTGGTTTTGATGGGTCTGCACTTTCTGAAAAAACACCCAATCTTCCCATCTTATGCGTTGATTAGCCGCTGGAGGTCGGCAAGACCGGCTCGTCCTGGCCCAAAGTTCCCTAAAATCAAGGTTCCGTCGCTGAAGTCATTTACATGAACCACGCCGTAAGTGCTTACAGTGCAACAGGCTCGGCACACATTTTCCGTACTCTTGGCCTCGATCACCGAACACACAGTAATTCCGAAATCTTCGAGATTTGGCTATTGTAACCTGGGTAAGCCAGGTGGTTTTTCAGAAAGTGCAGGATGGGTAAAACACTTACCATATCGTTTATACCACCAGGAGGACCGCTCTTTCATAGAATCAGAATCCGGGAATCCGAAATCGTTTAAATGGTTGACAGGGTTCTGCACTTTCTGAAAAAACGAGCCTCCCGGATCAATAATCCCCGAGAAATACGGGGGTCAATTTCAATAATGCCGTTTTCAGGGCTCATTTTGAGCCACGAAAACAACCCCAACATCAAGAAACCTCGAGAAAATCGAGGTTTTCAGCCTCCGATTTTTTCAGAAAGTGCAGAGGGTTGTTACAATAAGTATAATGATGCTAAGAATCGAGAAAGTCCTGGGTGTTTACAGCAAGATGTTTTTACAAGGAGAAGATCGATGTGGTGTGGAAAACAGAACAGCATTGGTAGAAAAGGTAGGAAAAGAGTATGGGGCATTTGTGCCGTGGCGACGCTAGCCGCCATTGCCATGCTATCCGCCGGAAGCCCGGTTTGGGCAGAAGTCATAATTGCCGTTGATGATCTGGTTGTTGACCCCGGCGCCAGTATTACGTCTCCTATTATGGTTAATGGCGTGACAGATCTTGCTGGCGGATTGATTTCGGTCGATTTTGACTCCACCGTAGTTGACGTAACCAACGTAACAGCAGGAGATTTCTCTTTTTTTCTGTGGTCGGACAACACTCACGTGAGTGGTGACATTTACCAGTTGAGAGTGTCTACCATGGAATTGGGCGGCTATACCGGAGATGTTGTCTGGGCCAATGTAACTTGGACGGCGGTAGGCAGCCCGGGAGACTCATGTGTGTTGACAGTATTCTCCGACGATTTATCAGATACCAATATTCTTCCGATCCCCCACTCGCATGACAGTGGGAGCTTTACAATTACTCCCGAGCCGTCGAGCTTGGCGTTATTGGCGAGTCTGGCGGTCATGGGAGGTCTGATGTTTTTGTGGCGCCGCCGCCGGGGGTAAAGTCGGTGGCGATCGGCAGCAGCCCGTTGCCGGCCGCTCCGTCGCGTTTCTCGTGCGGCGTGGTCTTCACGACGACCAGTCGGATGGGGTGGTCGGGCTGGGCGTCGGCCTTCGACGTCTCACCCAGCCGCACCCACCAGCGGGCGATTATGAATTCTCGCCGGGTTGCAACCCGGCCTAGTGCGCTTGTAAGTGTATCGAATCAGCAGGGTGGGAGTCCCTGTCGAAGTTGGGTCTGAACTTTGTAACCAATAGTAACTGCGTCCTCGTGAGAGGGGGTGGAGAGCAACTGGAGGTG
>JAHIKV010000301.1 GCA_018897395.1 Planctomycetota bacterium
AATCTTGGCAACGCACTGAAATGTTCGTTTAACCCGGAGCCAACGGCGACGGTGTGGAGATGGAGTAGTCTTTTCCAGTTATCTCCGTCGCCGTTGGCTCCGGGTTAAACGAAAATGCCAAGAAAAATTGCCACGCCCTTCCAATCGGGGATTTCGGCGAAACTCTAGTAAATAGAATGCCCCGAGCGGTCGAAAACAACAATGTTGGGATGTCCGAAGGCAGGCGGGCCAGCCCCTTTGTACCAATTCGGACATCAATTATCTTCAACGCGATGAAAGACTCCGGCCAATCGAGACCACTGGTATTGGTGGTCGATCACCAGCGGGAAGTTTTGGACGAGATGACGACGGTGCTTGGGGGGGCGGATTTCGGCTGCCGTTGTTGCACGACCGCCGAGGAGGCGATCGCCGCCGCCGAGACGGACCCGCCCGACTTGATCGTCTGCGGCCTGAACCTCCACGGCGAGAACGGCCTGGATACATGCCGACGGATCAAGCGTCGGCCGGGCATGGAGGACGTGCCGGTGATGCTCCTCTCGGGCACCCAATTGCCCGACGTTATCCGCCGCAGCCACGACGACGGTTGCATCTACTGTCTCCGCAAGCCGCCGGCCCCTAAGGTGCTCATCGAGTTGATCGATCAGGCCCTCGGCGTGCCGGGGGCAAGGTAGAGCCGTGTAGGGTGGGTCAAGCGAAGCGCTGCCCCACCACTTCTTTCCCGCTGCTGGTGGGGCTGCGCTCTGCTTGACCCACCCTACCTTTTTTTGCGCAAGCGATTCGCGCGAGGGCCGATCTTCGGTAAAATATACCTCCCCGCCGCGATTCCGGGGACACGAACCGATTATGGACGTTTGAGTAATTTGGGCTGGCGACCCGGTTTATGCCGGGAATCTACCGAATCCTTCCCAGAATGTCAAAATCGGTTCGTGTCCCCGGAATTGTGAATTGTGGAATTGTCTGAGTTTGCAACGCGATGTCCATCGCGCTGCGAAAATTGGGACAGTCCCCTGTGAACGGCTAACTCTAGCCGTTTTTCTCCTGCTTGTCTGCATAGAACCGCGACAAATTGATCCCGCCGCGAAGCTCTTCCTCCATCAGCCTCAACCGGGTCTCCAGCCGCTCGACGCGGCGCTGCAAGGCGGGCAGCACGTAGCGATGCGTGTCTTCGGGGCGGGGGCGCGGAACGGTCGGGTAGCCCAGGTGTCGCTGCAACGCCGAGAACAGATACAACGGGTCCTTGCGTCGGTTGGCCAGCGCGATCCGTCCCTCCTTTTCGCCGAAGAGGATCGGTTTCTCGGCCTTCCCGCGCGTCTTGCGGTATTGCTCGCTGCGGACGTAGATCATGTCGGCGAAATCGACCAGGCCGATCTGACGGCGGACGGTCAGTATCCACTCGCGCCAGTTTTCGTCGTAGATTGGGTCTCCGGCGACGGCCTCCAGCCCGCGGTCGTAGCCCAAGCGGTTGCGGCAGAGGGCCTCGAACTGGTAGAGAAAGATGCCTTGCGGCGATGCGCCGGCGGCTCGATATTCGACCTCGCGCTGCATAATCTCCAGTGCGATGCGGAAATCGAACTGCCCCTCGGCCTTCTCCGCCTCGTGGACCACGTAAGTCTGAAAGGTGGTGAAATAGTGGGGCAGCCGGGCCATGGCCGTTGCGAAACCGCCGGTCAACCGCAACTCGCCGACCATGAAATCCACCGCGAACGGCAGCATCGTGGTCGCCAAAATCTCTTGGCGGACCGCCTCCAACAGGTCCTGCGTCGCCATCTCCTGCTGCATCCGCTCGCGCAGGGTCTGGAACAGGTATGCCTGCTCGACGTATTCCTCCCGGTCCAAGGGCATGAAGTGAGACCTCCCGCATCGGAGAGTGTTTTGCGCAATGAACGCGCATGTTTTCGAGAAAAATCCCGTTTAGCCCCGGCGTCCACGCCGGGGGCGCGGCGTAGCGGGAAAATGCCATTTGGTCCCGGCGTGGACGCCGGGGCTAAACGGGCGGTATACTCCCAATATCGTGCAAGTCCCTTTTGAATGAGTTGTTGGTGTTTCGCAATGTTTAGCCGGCGAGCAAGCTCGCCGGCTAAACATCGCATTGTCGTCATTTTAACCTCCGCTGGTGCTTCCCGTGAATCCCCCCGACGACAACCTGGCCGCGGCGTTGGCCCGGCACGAGATCGAGCTGCCCGCGCCGCAAATCGTTCTGCTCGAGCGATACTGCGAACTGCTCTGGGACTGGAACTCGAAGCTCAATCTGACCCGCCACGGCGATTACGAGAAGTTCGTCGCCCGCGATCTGCTCGATAGCCTTACGCTGGCCCGGTTTCTCGAACCGGGTGAGCGGGTGCTCGACGTGGGGAGCGGCGGCGGCACGCCCGGCCTGGTCCTGGCCGTCCTGCGGGACGATCTGCACGTCTCGCTCTGTGAATCGGTGGGCAAGAGGGCCCGGGCGCTGGCCGACATCGTCGAACGGCTCGGACTGCCGGCGCCGGTGTTCCACGCCCGAGCCGAGGACGTATTGGCCGAGCGGCGTTTCAATACGCTCACGATCCGCGCGGTGGCGCGGCTGCGGAAGCTGTTGGAGTGGTTCCGGCCGCACTGGAAAGCGTTCGATCGGATGCTGGTGATAAAAGGTCCGGCATGGGTCGAGGAGCGGGGCGAAGCGCGACATTACGGTCTGCTCCGCGATCTTGCCCTGCGAAAGCTGGCAAGCTATCCGTTGCCGGGGACCGATTCGCAGAGTGTGCTGTTGCAGATCAGCCGGAAATCATAAAGCCGCGACCGACCCGGAGCGCGTCCGTGAATACCATTTAGCCCGCCGTGAATACACGGCGGGGAAGTGGTTTTTCGCACCAGACCGTGGGGTGCCGAAGAGTATCTAAAAGGCAGTTCGCGGCAAGGCTCTTTGTTGAAATATCGCGTGAACATGGGAGGTTGGGGTAATAAGCACAGAGTTTACCCCGGCCCAATCACCACTGACCGCCTATTTTTGGGCGTAAAAAGCGGTTTTTGCGCCCGCACCTGGGGCAAGCGAAAACCCCCTCGATCGCGGCGGCCAGAAAACAGCCTTTTTTTAGGTGTTTCCGGCTGGTAGAATGAGGTCGTTGCTCATGCCCCATCGGCGGGGTGATTGCAAAAGGTTTCGCGTTCCGTCGCCGCAAGATCATGGGCGACAACAGTTTACGGTCGATTTTCCGGCATGAATTTAATGGGAAAACGAACCCGATTTCGCCATTTAATTCTTACGTCGATTCGTCGAGGGCCGACGATGGTTCCAAACCGCTTAAAACAAGGGCTATTCATTTCGCAACGCAACCGCGCTATAGTCGTAAGCACGGTTTAGCGCCAGGTTGATCAACCTGATGCGCCAGGTTGATCAACCTGTATGCGCGGGGTTGAATTGACCCCTATATCGCCGCTCGAGCGCAATAAACCCACCCGAGATGCGTTCTTGGAATGTTAGCGCAAAATTGAATGGCGGAGAACCGTGCGGGTGCCACTGCTGGCTTGTCCAGCAGTGCTTTCCGTGGTTGGCGGACACTGCTGGACAAGCCAGCAGTGGCATCCGGCGCCCGTTTTTTACGGGCGTCCCCCGTGTTACCCGGAAACGTCGAGGAGGCCCGTGAACGGGCCTGACAATTACGATAGTCAGCGCCCCTGCCAACCCGACGTACACGCCGGGGCTAATACCGCCTGCGGCGGAAAGGGCCGTGAACGGCCCTCACTGCTTTTCCCCGTCAAATTGCGTGTAACAACCAGATGTATTCACCCGGGGCAAACGGTTTTCCATGTTCAACCCGGCCTGTCGTGTATTCACGGCGGGCTAAATGAACAATTTCAGGACACGCTCTCAGGGACGTGCCACCCTCCGCAAGCGATGGGATTACGTCATCCAGGAAAGAAACACCAGCACGACGCAGACGATGAACATGAAGCCTATGATCCACCCGGCCACCCGGCCGGCGTGAAGCCAGATCGGACGCATCCGCTCGTGGCGGGTGGCGGCGTACACCAGGCTGACCGCGACGATCGCCGGCAGCGCGTACCACAGGTCGTTGTTCCACAGGCGAGAACCGTCGGCCAAGAGCAAGTTGAACATGGATTTTCTAGTGGGAATAGCCGGGGGCTGTTAGCAGCCCGTTGAAAAAGCCACATGTTGGGGTGGCAGTTGTACTGCCACCCCGGGAAACGCGGCAAAAACAGGGGTGGCAGTACAACTGCCACCCCAACAATCGTTTCTTGACGGGAATAGCCGGTGGCTGTTAGCCCCCGGCTATTGCTCACGACATTGTCAATCGGACTCCGTCGATTCTTCTTTCTTCCCGCCGGGGGTGGTCGTCATCGGCCCGGCCCAGGCGTCGTAGATCGCCAACACATTTAACAGTCCGGCGATGGTCGTAAAGACCCACGCCAACTCGAAGTATCGGTTCAACACCCGGTGCAGGTCGTGCAGGGTGGGCTGGTCCTTGTTCGCGTCGTTGCACGGTTTTGGGCGTGGCGGTGCCATGAACCCGCCCCACCACACCGGCTTGTGGTGGTTCATTCGGCTGGCCTGTATCATCGCGGGCAGCGCCGGCAGGCCGACGCAGACCTGGCACAGATACGCCCAGGTCCGCTCCCCTTTTTTCCAGGAGAAGTAGACCGCCCGGCCGTAGCCGATCTTGCCTTTGCCGTCTTTACATTGTTCGTTGCTGCTGCCGAGATAGAGGCCGAAGACGAACAGACCCATGATGCAGACGAAAAACAGCGCGGCCTTTGCCCGACGCCCTTGATAAAGGTGCCCCAGGCCCGGAATCAGCCAGGCCAAAAAGGCGGCCAGCGCCGGGTCTTTCAGGTCGATCGGCGGGGAGTCGGTTTGTTCGATGTTTTCCGGCACTGGCGATGATCTCAAATCGTGATGATTCCCAGTTGATTGATTGTCCATTGTAACCCTCGCCGGCCGCGGGGATAAGGGGGACTGGAGAAGTCCGTTTTCGCGGCCTACTCGCCCGACGCGGCGGCCGCGAGCCGATCGTAGGCGTTCAGCACACCTTCGACGGGTGAGAACAGCCCGATTTCGCGGTCGTCGCGCCCCGCGCCGCTGAAGGTGCTCAAGATGTACTCCGCGTCCGCCCGCTCGACGCCGTAGAGCAGGAAAAAGGCGGCGTCCAATTCGGCGGCCAGTTCCGCCCTCTCGCGCGGATTCCACTTATGGACGGTGGCACGGGCATCCTGCCCGTGCTGAGGCCCGACACGGGCAGGATGCCCGTGCCACCCGGCCGCCTCGCCCAACGGCCGCATGTCGTCGGCCGTGCAACTGAGCCGCAGCACCCGGTCGGAAATCCACCGCTCCAGCGTCCAGCGCTTGTCCCACGGACACCGCTCGGAGTAGCGGTCGGGAGGGAACATCGGAAACTGTTC
>JAHIKV010000302.1 GCA_018897395.1 Planctomycetota bacterium
AACCTGTTGCAGGTAAAAGCCCTGCAACACTAATTTCCGTTCGCTAATGGCAAACCGCCGTGCGACGGAAAATTGCACTGACCATTGATTTCTCCAGTGGAAAGATACACAAGCTGGGCATTTTCTCAGAAAGTGCAGTATAGTTATGACAGTCTGCGCATCAAAAGGCCTGCGGGCGATAAGGTGCATCCCCCCGGTTTTCCAAAAGTTGGAAATCGCGGCGGTGGGTTTGCTATCTGACGAGTTGATGCCCTGTCGGCGTACTGGGGTCCGATAATTAGTCGGCCCGCCAGCAACGACCGGAAAGCGTGATGTTGGCATGGGTCGCTTTGCGGATCCTGGAACGTTTAGAGTTCTTAAGACGAGCGCACGAATTCTCACCGCAGACTGAATCCTTTGCCAAATGGTGGCCGGCGGTCGCGGCGCGGAAATTCGGTGGTAGAATTTTTTGGCCTTGGGCCGTCGTTTACTAAATCGTTTCTGTTGCGGAAAGTAGGGTGGGACAAGCGAAGCGCAGTCCCACCATGCTTATTTCCCGCTGTTGGTGGGACTGCGCTTCGCTTGTCCCACCCTACACGGGCTTTTCCGCAACAGATACTAAATCGTCCGACGCCGGCGCCGGTTGGCACACGCGGTGTTTCATCGACTTACCTTCAGGAGCATCATTTTGTACGACGCACTTTTAGAGGATTTAGAAGACGAACCGATTTCTCGGGAAGGGAATACGCTGGGCTTGGCGGAGGATGCGGAACAGGCGCTGGACGTTGACAACGATCTGGATGGCGCGGCATTGGACGAGAAGGCGGAACACGACCAGGAGTTGGACCTGGGCGCCGACGAGTTGTTGCCCGGGGCCGACGAATCGTGGTCCGACGATCCGGTCCGCATGTACCTGACGCAGATGGGCGAGATTCCGCTGCTCACCCGCCAGCAGGAGGTTTCCCTGGCCAGGCAGATCGAGGTGACGCGCACGCGCTTCCGCCACAAGGTCCTGGAGTGCGACTACGTGATGCAGACGGCCGTAAAGGTGTTGCGGCGGGTCCACGACGGCGAGTTGCCCTTCGACCGCACCGTGCAGGTTTCCGTCACCGATCAGCTCGAGAAGCACCAAATCCTGGGTCGGCTGCCGCACAACCTGCGGACACTGGAAACCTTGCTGAAACGGAACCTCCGCGACTACAACATCGCCACCAGCCGGTCGCGCCCGCCGGTCCAGCGCCGCGCCGCCTGGCGCAAGCTGGGGCGCCGCCGTCGTCGGGCCGTCCGTTTGATCGAGGAACTCGGCCTGCGCACGCAGCGGATCGAGCCGATGATCAAGACCCTCGACGAGTTCAGCCGCAGGGTCGACGAGTTCCGCGAGCGGATCCGCCGGCACAAAGCCGAGAACCCCAGCCGCAAGGGGCGCGACCGGCAGCGGGAACCCTGGATCGCCGAGTATCGGAACATCCTCCGGGCAACCCAGGAGTCGCCGACCAGTCTGCGCAACCGCGTGGCTTATCTCAAGGAGATTTACGCCCAGTACCAGCACGCCAAGCGCGGACTGTCGGAGGGCAATTTGCGGCTGGTCGTCTCCATCGCCAAGAAGTACCGCAACCGCGGCCTGAGTTTCCTCGATCTGATTCAGGAGGGGAACGCGGGCTTGATGCGCGCGGTCGACAAGTTCGAGTACCGACGCGGGTTCAAGTTCTGCACCTACGCCACCTGGTGGATCCGCCAGGCCATCACCCGCGCCGTGGCCGACCAGAGCCGCACGATCCGCATCCCGGTTCACATGGTCGAGACCATGTCGCGGGTGCGGAACGTCTCGCGCAAGCTGCTGCAGAAACTCGGCCGCGAGCCGACCATCGAGGAGACCGCCCGAGCCAGCGACACCTGTGTGGACGAGGCGCGGCGGGTGTTGGCCATGAGCCGATACCCGATCAGTCTCGACCGCCCGGTGGGCAACAGCGAGGACAGCCACTTCGGCGATCTGCTGCCCGACGGTTTCGCCCACAGTCCTTCGACCGGCGCCACCCATGGAATGCTTCGCACCCGCATCATCAAGGTGCTCAAGACGCTCAGCTACCGCGAGCGGGAGATCATCAAGCTCCGCTACGGCCTGGGCGACGGATACAGCTACACGCTCGAGGAGGTCGGCCACATCTTCAAGGTCACCCGCGAGCGGATCCGCCAGATCGAGGCCAAGGCGGTCCGCAAGCTCCAGCAACCCTCCCGGAGCCAGGACCTGGTCGGCTTCCTCGATTGATCCGGCCAATCCAATTCGTTCGTCTTCGGCCGCTTGCGGCTTCGCATTGCATCAGTAGCGAAGCCGCAGGCGGTTTTTCTATTTGGAGTGCGGCAATCGCTTTTCCAACACGCCCCGCGCCAACCGCTTGAACGCCGTGGCGCAGCGGTTCCTGATTACCCGCTGACGGGTCTTTGCGTCATAAGCGGCCAGCGCGCCGCTTTCGGTACTGGTCGGCACGAGATCGGCCGAGGGCGGGGCGAGGTTCAGATGGAACTTCCGCGCGGCCATCCAATCGCGTACGCCCAGATCGGTGATTTCAAAGCGGTTTTCATGGACCGTCCGGCCGCCGGCCGAGCGGGCAGCGACACTCGGATCGACGAGGTTGCCGACGACCAGCCGCATCATCAATCTGGAGAAGGCCGCGCCGCTGTGGCGCACGCCCATTGCCCGCAATGCCCCGCGCAACTGCCGTCCGGTCCGCGGACCGACGAACAGCAAATGCAGCGTCAGGTATTGCAGCGGGGTCAGATTGGGAAGCATCGGGGGGAAGCAGTGGATAGTGGATAGTGGATAGTGGTTAGTGGTTAGTACGTTTAGCCGCCGCGTCCACGCGGCGAACGGCGTTGCCCCAATGTACCAACTCGCTGTCGGGTAGTCACGGCGAGTTTTTGGGCCACTCGGCCGATGATTTTCGGGCGTTGGGTGGCACACGCCCTGAGCAGCGAAGGGCGTGGTGGTGAATCAATGGCGTGGTGAATCGCGTCGACACACCCGATATGTCGACCTGTAGGACGGATTTCCTAATCCGTCCCGTATGTGTGGACGGATTAGGAAATCCGTCCCACGGATGATTTTCGGTCGGAAAAGCGGTTTTTGCACCCGCCATAGCCCCTAGTGGTCTGTCCATCTCGACTTTACACGTTGGGTGCCACTGCTGGCTTGTCCAGCAGTGCCGGAAACACGGTTGGACAAGCCAACCGTGGCACCCGTAATTTCAACTTGGACAGACCAGTAGTAGCTGTTGGAGTTGTTCGCGCGACGGCCCGCCGCCAGCCGCGTCGCGTACCGCCGCCTCGACTTTCTCCGCATGATCGTAGGCGGCTTGTCGACTACAACCAGCGGCCTGCGTCTGTCGGGAAACCGCCCCCCACCCCCCCGTCAAGACCGCCGCCGCGTTTCCAATCCATGAAACAATGGGCAACCTGGGCATTTTCGCGGCCTCCTTGCACAGTTCATTGACAAATCCTACGGCAAACCACACCGCTTTCCGCCGAATCTGTCAACCTCAATCCAGCCACGAAACGGCCATTTTGAGACGATCCCGCTTTGGTGGGGAGCGAAAAGTCGCAACACCTGCCCCGGCTTGGGTTTGTGGAAATTTTGGAAAAATTTCGGGCGGACACTTGTCAAACTCCACGCAATCGCTAAACTCACGTCTTTGGTTTTCGTGGGTTTCCTGCCCATCCGAGTCGATAATTGAGAGCTGCTTGTGGGCGATGGTCCCATTCGCCATAATGGAGTCCGGCGTTGATGTCCATTGGTTTCCCGAAAACGCTGACCCGCGGCAACCTCGACGGTTTCGGCCATGCCCTGTTCCCAAGAGTTCCTTCTCGGCGAGTTCCAGCGGTCTCTGGACGAACGGTATCGGCTATCCGTTCCCAACGAATTGGGAGACGCCCTGACGGCCGAATCGGCCGACTGCATTCTGGCCAAGGAGCGGCCGGGCTGCCTGAGCCTTTGGAGCGCCCCGGTTTGGCAGTCACGGTTGGACGAAGGAGTCGAGTTGGTCAAACAAAAGATGCGGTCGGGCCGCCTGCAAAACCGCATCGGGCAAGTGCAACTATTCGGCCGGCTCCTTTCAACCCGCCACAGGCCGGTCAAGCTTGCCGGCCGCGGACGGCTGGTCATACCCGAGGGGTTCCGCGAGTTCCTCGGCGTGGAGTCCGGCGGAGAGGTGCAGATCGTCGGGGCGGCGGTGTGCGTCGAGATATGGAACCCCGACTCCTGGCTGAAGTACCTCGAGGGCCGCATGCCGCGGTTCCGACGCCTGTTCGATCAGTTGTCGCGGTAGTTTCCGTTGCGGAAAGTAGGGTGGGACAAGCGCAGCGCGGTCCCACCATGAGCCGCGAAAACGAATGGTGGGACCGCGCTGCGCTTGTCCCACCCTACGCACTACGCACTTCTCACGGCCGAGGGCGGCCGCGCCACACCTTTATACGTTGCACGGAAAGAAGTGAAACATTCTTCTCGGATGGAGAAGATAGTTACACTTCCGGCCGTTCACCATATAAGAATACAAGAGCGAACGTATCCATGCCCGGTCCGTACGAGTTCTCGGAAACAGGACCCCGGTCGTGTCTCCCGGTGGGAGCTGCAAGTCACTTGGAATGGGTTTTTTTCGGGCGCAAGACGTGCCCGCCCATTCTTCCCCGGACCGGGCATGGACGTTATTTCCCTTGCAAAGTGACGTAGGCGAGCCGCAGTTCGTGCAAGACCGTTTCCAACCCCTCGGTCTCCTCCGCCGTGCGATTGCCTTCGGTCTTCTGCTGAAGCATCGTCAGCAAGTCGATCATGTGCTGTGCCTGCTCGGGTTGCACTTCCTGTTTGCTCGTCACCGGATTGGGCAACAGCCCCAGTGCAATGGCCCCTTGCATGTACATCGTGCCGACCAGAAAGGTCAAGTCGGCGGGCGGCAAGGGGCCGCGCCGGTCGGCGGGTGCTTCTGATTCGGCCGGCGTCGAGCTTTCTTCCGCCCGTCGGGCAGCCTCCTTTTCGGCCTCGACCCGGCTCTTCCAGTCCTCGTCGATGATGAGCTTTTTTTCGGGGTTTTTTGGTTCTTCGACCATGAACGCACCTCAGTGGGAATAACGGGAATAAATCGCCCGGCACGAGTGCCGGGGCAATCGAGTATTAGGATAACAACAATTTCGCGAACAATAACCGGGGGCTGTTAGTCTACTGCGCTAGGTAGCGCGGGATAGCCGTGTAGCGGGTGGGGTGGGGTGGTGCTGGCATTTGGGCCGCGGCTGACGTAGAGTAGAGGGGGAATATTCCGTTGCCCCCCTATCGGCGGACGGCCGTGCCATGAAAATCAGTTCGATACCGCAAATTTACCGACACCTGGGACGCTGGTACGAAATTCTGGCGGTGCTGAGCAAGTACGAGCTGGCGACGTGGATTGGGCGGCTGGGGCCGGATTTCGCCAAGGACATATTGAAGGCCCGGGGCGGCGCGGCCATCGCCCGAGAACCCTGGGAAACCCGCCTGCGGATGGCGCTGGCCGAATTGGGGCCGACCTTCATCAAATTGGGCCAAATCCTCAGCACCCGTCCAGACCTGGTGGGGGTGAGACTGGCCGAGGAATTCCAACAGCTTCAGGCCAACGTGCCCTCCGATCCGCCCAAGGTCATCCGCAAGCTGATCGAAAGCGAGTTGGGCAAGCCGGTCGAGCAGCTCTTCGCCTCGTTCGAGCCGGAGGCGATGGCCTCGGCCTCGATCGGACAGGTGCATCGCGCCCAACTCCACTCGGGCGAGGCGGTGGTCGTAAAAGTCCTGCACGCGGAGATCGAGAAAAAAGTGGCCGTCGACATGGACATCCTGGCCGGGCTGGCCGTGATGGCCGAGATGATGCCCGAGTTCCGCAACTACCGCCCGCAGGCGATCGTGGCCGAGTTTCAGCGGTCGATGCGTCGCGAGCTGGACTTCGGCCGCGAGCAGCGCAACATTCAGCAGTTCGCCCACGACTTCCGCCACGATTCGACGGTCCATATCCCGCTTACCTACCCCGAGTTTTCGAGCCGGCGCGTGCTGACGATGGAACTGCTCGAGGGGATCAAATTGTCGGAGAGGAAGCGGCTGGTCGAGGCCAACGTCGACACCGATCAACTCGCCCGGCGCGGCGCGGCCATCTGCCTGAAAATGATCTTCGAGAACGGGTTCTATCACGCCGATCCCCATCCGGGCAACCTGATGGCGCTCGACGGCTGCCGGGTCGGACTGCTCGATTTCGGAATGGTCGGCCGGATCGATCAGCGGCTGCACGAGGACGTCGCCGAGATGCTCGTCGCGCTGAGCAATCTCGACGCCGAGCACATGACCTCGATGATCCTTCGGCTGGGCAAGACGCCGGCCGACCTGGACCGCTCCGCCCTGGCGCTGGACGTGGCCGATTTCCTCTCCTACTACGCCGGCCAATCGCTGGACAAGTTCGACCTGGGCGGGGCGCTCAATGAGATGATGGAGCAGATCCGCCGCTACCGGATCATGCTGCCCGCGAGGATCGCCATGCTCTTGAAGGCGCTGGTCACGTTGGAAGGGACCGCTCGCTTGATAAGCCCGAAGTTCAGCCTGGTCGAGATGATCCGGCCCTATCGGCGGACCCTTTTGCTGCGGCGGTTCTCGCCCCGCCGGCGGCTGCGAAAACTGCATCGGCTCTACTCGGAACTCGAGCACCTGTTGGACATCCTTCCCCAAGGAATCGCCGACGTGCTCGAACAGATGCAGACCGGGCGGTTCGACATCCATCTGGACCATCGCGGATTGGAGCCGTCGGTGAACCGGCTGGTGCTGGGTATGTTGGCCAGCGCGCTTTTCGTCGGCGCGTCGCTGATGCTCAGCCGCAACGTGCCGCCGCTGATTCACCTGCCGCCATTGTTGCCCAGCATCTCGACTCCCGGCGCGGCCGCCGCCGCGGTGAGCATCGCCCTGGGCCTCCGCCTCTGGCGCGCGATCAACAAATCCGGCCGGCTGGATCGGAAGAAGAAAGAATAACTTAGAGCGTGTCCTGGAATTGTTCATTTAGCCCGCCGTGAATACACGGCGGGCCGGGGTGAACGTGGAAAACCGCTTGCCCCGGGTGTATTCACCCGGGGCTAAATGCGGATATTTCAATATCAAAACACGTTCTGAGAGATGGAGTTGGAGCGACAGCCGCCGGCTGTTCCATGCGCTCTTCGTGGCGTGTCGTGCCGTTTACCGCCCCATTGCCAGGGCGAGGTCTTCCAGGCCCAGGCGTTTCATCTTCTTGTAGAGCGTGGTGCGGTTGATGCCGAGGTTCTCGGCCGTGACGTTGCGGTTCCAGTTGTTCGCCTCCAGCACCTCGCGGATGATCTGCCGTTCAGGCTCCTTCATCGCCTGCTTGAGCGTGCGTCCGACGACGGATTCGGCGCCGTAGTTGTCTCCGGCTGCCAGCGAAGAGGGTAGATCGTCGTCGGCGATCGCGCCGCCTTTTCCCAGCAACACCGCCCGCTCGATCACGTTCTGCAACTCGCGGACGTTTCCGGGCCAGCGGTATCGCCGCAGCGAGTTCATGGCCTCGTCGGTGAAGCCGCGGACCTGCTTGCCCGAGTCCTCGCAGACTTGCCGGAGGAAGTGTTCGGCCAGCGGCGGGATATCGCCGATCCGGTCGCGCAGCGGCGGCAACTCGACGTTGATCACGTTGATCCGGTAGAAAAGGTCCTGGCGGAAGCGGTCTTCCGCGACCAGCCGGTTGAGGTCGTCGTTGGTGGCCAGGATCACTCGGATATCGATGTGGAAGGTCTTCGTTCCGCCGACCGGCTCGAACTCGAAGTCTTGCAGCACGCGGAGCAGCTTGACCTGCATGGCCGGGCTGGCGGTGCTGATCTCGTCGAGGAAGATAGTGCCCTTGTCGGCGAGCTTGAACTTGCCGAGTTTCTCGCCCGTCGCGCCGGTGAATGCCCCGGCGACGTGTCCGAACAGCTCGCTTTCCAGCAGCGTTTCGGGCAACGCGCCGCAGGCCACTTCGACGAACGGCTTGTCGCGCCGCGCGCTGCGGCGGTGGATGGCCCGAGCAACGAGCGACTTGCCCGTGCCGCTCTCGCCGGTGATCAGCACCGTGGCGCGGGTGTCGGCCACCGCGTCGATCACGTCGAAGATTTTCAACATGCGATGGTCGTGGCCGACGATGTTTTCCATGCCGAACCGCATGTCGAGTTGGGCTTTCAGGGTCTTGTTTTCTTCCAGCACTTTCTGTTGGTTGAGCGCCCGTTCGATCGCCATAAGCAGCTCTTCGTCGATCAGCGGCTTGGTCAGAAAGTCGAAGGCGCCGAGGCGGATCGCCTCGACCGCCGACTCGACGGTGCCGTAGCCGGTAATCATGATAACCGCGGCGGCCGGGTGATTCTTGCGGCAATGGGACAGCAGGTCGAAACCGTCTTCCTCGCCCAGGCGGATGTCGAGCAGCACGAGGTCGTAGGGTTTCCGATCGACCGCCGTGCGTCCCTCGGCGATATTGGACGCGGTGTCGGTGTCGTAGCCCTGATCGCGGAGCCAATCGGCCATCGAAGCCAATACGTGGCGGTCGTCGTCGACCAGCAGGAGCGTTCCCTGTTGTTTCATCTTCATCCCCCGATCTGCTCCGGAAATTCGGCCGGTTCCGATTGCGCCGGTTGCAACGGTTCGCGGCCGACAGTGGTGAAATCAACGCACCGTCGCTAAATATCTACGTTATGGGATGAGCAAAGTCAACGCGGGGAATAGTGGATAGTGGATAGTGGGTAGTGGCCGGCACGCTCGTTCCCACGCTCCGCGTGGGAACGCACTTGCCGGACGCTCCGCGTCCGCGACAGCGAGCCGAGTGGTCGTCCCTTGCCCGCTGTGTGTGAATACACGGTAAGCATGTGCGTTCTAACCACTGGCCACCCGACCGTATTCCGGGTTGTGTTCCGGCAATTAACCCCGATATACTATTTGATATGAGCATCGACCCGACGGAAATCCAGGGCGGGGGGGAGCGGCGGCGGGCGGCGGAGATGAGCCTGAAACGCGGCTATCTGCCCACCGAAGTGCCCGGCTACGAGCCGGAGCGGTTCCTGGGCGTCGGCGCTTATGGCGAGGTATGGGTCGCCCGCGAACGGAACACCGGCCGGCAGGTGGCCGTGAAGTTCTATGCCCATCGCGGGGGCCTCGACTGGTCGCTGCTGAGCCGCGAGGTCGAGAAACTCGCCTTTCTGTTCGCCGACCGCTACGTGGTGCAACTGTTGGGCGTCGGCTGGGATTCCGACCCGCCCTACTACATCATGGAGTATCTGGAGAAAGGGTCGCTGGCCGACCGGATTGCCCAGGGGCAGTTGCCGGTCGAGGAGGCGGTGTCGTTGTTCCGCGACGTGGCGACCGGCCTGGTCCATGCCCACGGCAAGGGTGTTTTGCACTGCGACCTGAAGCCGGCCAACATCCTGCTGGACCAGGACGGCAAGCCGCGATTGGCCGATTTCGGTCAGTCGCGGCTCTCGACCGAGCAGGCGCCGGCGTTGGGGACGATGTTCTACATGGCCCCGGAGCAGGCCGACCTGGAGGCGATGCCCGACGCGCGCTGGGACGTATACGCGCTGGGGGCGCTGTTGTATTGCATGTTGACCGGCGGCCCGCCGCATAGGACGGGCAAGACCACGGACATCTTCGAGCGGACGCCCGAGTTGACCGAACGGCTCGCTCATTATCGCCGGACGATCGAGCAGTCGCCGCCCGTGTCGGGACATCGGCGTCGGCGGGGCGTGGACAAGATGCTCGCGGCGATAGTGGATCGCTGTTTGGCGGCCGATCCTGAAAAGCGGTTTCCCAACGTTCAGTCGGTGCTGGACGCGCTGGACGAGCGTGCCGCGCGGTTGGCCCGTCGTCCGATGATGGTCCTCGGCGCGATCGGTCCGGCGTTGCTGCTGGCGGTCGTGACGTGGTTCGCCTATCAGGGATTCAGCACGGCCTTGCGGCAGTCGAACGACGCGTTGACGGCCCGTGCGTTGGAGACCAACCGGTTCGCGGCCCAGTTTGCCGCCCGGACCGCTTCCAACGAGTTGGAGAGCCGCTACCGGCTTGTCGAACAGATGGCCGCCTCGAAACAGTTCCGTGGGCGGCTGGCCGAGGCCCTCGCAAACCCCGGACTGCACGATTTGCTCGTCCGGCTTGCCGATCCGAATCTCGATCCGGCGGAACAGGATTCGCTGCGCGGGCAATTTCTCGAAAACCCCGAGCGGCAAACATTGCAGCGGGAGCTCGCGGCGATGCTTCCCTCGACGACGCGGCCGTCGGAAGAGGAAAAGGTGGCCAGTTGGTTCTTCTGCGACGCCGGCGGGGTGTCCACCGTCCGTGTGCCGGAGGGGCGGACGATCGGCAAAGACTTCGCCTGGCGGAGCTTTTTTCACGGCGGATCGAGCGATTTGCCCGACTCCTGGCGTCCGGCGCCGGGCGAACACCTCCAGCGGACCACGCTCTCCGACGTGTTCCGCTCGCGGTCCACTTATCGCTGGATAGTGGCCATCAGCGCACCGGTGTTCGACCTCTCGTCGGAGAAAAAGTTTCTGGGCGTGGTGGCGATGACGGCCGAGGTGGGGCGATTCGTCGATTTTCCAGGCGGCGACGACCAATTCGCCGTGCTGGTGGACAATCGCGAGGGCGGCCATAAGGGCGTCGTCCTGCAACATCCGCTGTTCGACAAGTTGCTGGAGAAGGACGCCAAGTTGCCCGACCGGTTCCAGTACTATCGCGTTGCGTCAGACGATTTGCCCAACACCGCGGCGCGGCAGGAGCATTACGCCGATCCGTTGGCGGTCGACGCCGAGGGGGGCGAATTCAACCGGCGGTGGCTTGCCCGGATGGAGCCGGTCCGCGTCCGCGACGCCGACACCGGTTGGATCGTGATCGTCCAGGAGGACTACGAGACGGCCATCGACGCCACTTTGAGCAAGTTGAAACGCGGGCTGCGCCACTCCGGCGCGATTGCCCTCGGGCTAATCGCCTTGGTCATGGCCGGGCTGTGGGGGATGGCGAAGCGGCTGAGCGGGAACGGATGAGGGATTAGGGATTGGGGATTAGGGATTAGAGGTTGGGGCAGAGGTGAGAGACAACACCGCTGAATATACGGAGGCGAACAACTTGTTCCCAAACAGAATATGGAAACTATTTGAGATTCTAACCACATACTCTAATCCCCAATCCCTAATCCCTAATCCCTAATCCCTGATCCCTCCCATGCCCGACCTGATTGCACAAGGAACCGAAGCACAACAACGTTGGCGGCGGCCGTTGCCGGAAGGGGATGAGAGCTACAGAGTATGAACGGTGCTTGCAGAGCAGGAGCGAATAGCCTAAGATGACAGTGGATAGCGCGTATCCAAGAAGGAGGGCATCATGAAAGTCTTGGAGTTCCAGACCCAATTGAACCCGGATCATACGCTTACGGTTCCGCCCGCCGTCGCCCAACAAATCCAAGGGGAAGAGGCGTTGCAAGTCGTGTTGCTTGTGCCGGACGCGGCCGAGAACCAGTCTTGGGCTGGGCTGACCGCGGAGCAGTTCCTTAACGGCTACTCTGATGGCGACGCAATCTATGATCAACTATCAGCCGGGTGATCTGGTTCTCATCGCGTTCCCTTACACGGCGGGTGTCAAAACCAAGATCCGTCCGGCGATGGTAGTCTTGGATGCGGGCGATGCCGACGTCTTGGTTGCCAGGGTGACGACTCAGAGCGGGCAAGACGACCACGACGTTTTACTCCATGATTGGAAAGACGCTGGTTTGCTTGCGCCCTCGACCGTTCGCCTGCATAAACTGGCCACGCTGGAAAAATCTCTGGTTCAACGTTGCCAGGGCTGCGTTCAAAGCAAGGATCGAGCCGCGATCTCCGCAGCC
>JAHIKV010000303.1 GCA_018897395.1 Planctomycetota bacterium
TCCGCTGGTGCTAATGCCGACGGCGAGGTCTCCGGGCGTGGCCCAGGCTTCCACCTGGCGGGTGAAAACGGCGGAAAAATCGTAGTCGTTGCCCACGGCGGTCAGGATCGCCGGATCGGCCAGCGCGATGGCCGGCAGACCGCGCCGCTGGCGCTTGAAGCGGCCGACGAGTTCGCCCGCGATATGAGCGGCGTCGCACAGGGAGCCGCCGTTGCCGAAGAGGATCACTTTTCCGCCGTGCAGGTAGGTTTCCTTCATCCACTCGGCGAAGACGGCGATTTTGTCCGCCAGACCCTTCGCGGCAAGTTTGGTTTCGGCGCTTTCTTGCAGCATTTGGCGGATGGCGTCGGATGTGCTCATGCGGCCCGGGCCAGGTTATGCCTGGTGAGGATTTCGTGAAACGCCGCGCGGTACTTGTCCGTAATCCGTCCGTTGGCGGTCATTTCGACCACGAACTGGTGCGCGCCTTCCGACCAAGAAAGCCGTTCCTCCGGGGACATGGCCGCACATTTCCGCAGAATCCGGCGGAAACCGTCCACGTCGTCCAACGGCAAATCCCAACCGGCGCCCTTTCTTTCCAGATTGCGGAAGGCCGTATTATTGGCGATCAGCGCGGGACAGCCCTGACGCAATGCTTCAACGATCACATGGCCGAAGTTTTCTCCATGCGTCGGCAGGAAGAACAGGTCGTGCGACCGCATGACTTTTGCGACGTCGGAATGTGCGATGGGGCCGTGGTACGCCGCCGACACATCCGTGGGCAATTGCCGTATTTCGCGTTCGCAGACGCGCCAATACGCCGCGTCTTCCACGGGACCGTAAATGTGGAAATCGAGCGGCACATCAATGCCCTGGAGGATCCGAAGAGCGCCGTCGAGGTTCTTCATGGGGGAGATTCGCGAAAGGAAAACGACCTGCAATCGTCCCGAGGATTTGCGCGGCTGGAACTGCGGTTGGTCGTCGGGAATGGAACTGATATCGGGCGCAACGGACGCGAAATGCGGCTTATGCCGCAGCCGAAGCGCCCTGCGGACGTCGTGTTTCTCGAACACGGTCGAAACATGCCAGGTGACGCCCTCGTACAGCCCGATGCTTCTGGCCAGCGCGAGAAAGGACTGCTTCTTGGATGCCCTAATGCGCAGCGCGCCTTTGGAGAAGACCCCTTGCGGCGCCACAACGACCGACCGCATCTTCACCAGGCCGAGTCGCCGGAGAAGTAAGCTGCGAAGAACGAACTGCGGATCGAAACCGCCGGCGAGATAGACGATATCGTGCGGCGTCTCGCGGAGGATTCGACGGAGGGAGCCTAGTCCTATACGTTTAGGCGGCAGATACATGACCTGGGCCTTGCCCACGGGCATCCACGTGCCGGGAACGATGCCGGGATAGGGTTCCGTTTCGCCCAAATCGCGATCCAACGTGAGGACGCGGAAATCGAATTCATCGCCGAGCGAATCGACCATGCCCGAAATGGAACGGATTGGCCCACCCGCCTTGTACCCGGGGAGATAGCAACTCATCAAGACCAGAATCTGGATTCGATTACTCATATCATCTCGGTCCTTTCCAAGCTATGTGCATACGGCAAAGGTGGAAGGGTCTTAGTGGCCAGTTTTGCTTCGGCGCTTTCATTCAAAATCCGCCGGATGGCGTCGGTTGTGATCATGCGGGTCGCGCCGCCGTCATCGTCCGCGATAAATTACAGTCCCGCATGGGTATTAGCACGCTCTTGTCAGACATTCGTATTGAGCACTCGTTGCTCGAAGGACGTCCTGACACGCCGCCAAGACTCGTTCAACAGATATTGATAAAATGCAGCGAGTTCTCTGCTCAACGCACTCTTCGAGCAAGCACCCTTCACACGGTATCGCCGTGCGAAAAACGACATGGCCCTTGCCGTAAGGATCCCAGAGGCCCGGAAAATCGCGAGAGGAATACACACCGACACAGCGAACGCCGGCCGTCGCCGCCATATGGATCGTTCCCGTGTCGTTTCCGGCAAAGAGACTGCACCTCGCGATCGCGGCGATGGCTTCCCGCACTCCCAAGGCCCCGCAGGCCACGTATCCGCGTTTCCAGTGCTCGACAAGCCTTTGCCCGTTGGCCCGGTCTTCCGGTCCACCGAATACGACGGGCCATACATCGTCCGTCTCAACAAGACGAGCGACCAGTGCCGCGTATCTCTCAATCGGCCATCTTTTGGCGGCCATCTTTCCTCCGATGCCGACCCCGATCCAGCGTCGACCTTCGGACGACGGCAAATCCGAAAGCCACTGCTCGACTTTCTCCATTTCACGAACTCCGATCCCAATCTCCATCTTGCCATCGCCCTCCGGCGGGACGTGCAGACCAGAGGCGGCAAGCCGTCTCAATAGCGTGTCGGTCACGTGCGGCAAACGAGGCAGGCAGCGCGCCTTCGAAATCTCGGGTGCGACGGGAAGCCCTTGTGTGCCCAGAACCCGCTTGATGCCGGCCAGCCTAAAGAACCTCTTGTCGCGCAAGACCCGCCGATCATTTGCCGTCGCTCTGACCATGTAGACAAGACTGTCGAACTTTCCAGATCGTATCCGAAGCAACAGCCTGGCCATTGCCGTCAGATTGCCCACGGGGTAGAAGATGTAGTCGTCGACGAGACCGGAGCCGTCGAGAATGTTGCAGGTCTGCACCAGGGTCCGGCCCGGCTGTTCGTCGGTCAACATCGTGATGTGCGCGTCCGGATAATTCTCGAGCACGGCCCACAAGGCGGGCACGGCCACTAGGGTGTCGCCCAGCGATCCGATATGATAGATAAGTATGCGTCGTTGTGTCATTGAATTCCGCTTTTTTCGTGCCTCATGCAACAGAACTCATGGAATATCGTTCGCAAAACACACTATATCCTTCCACCGAACATTCTATAGATGACATAACATAGAAGCAGAGGGATGATAAGATCCCTGAATCCAGCCAGGTAATGTCCCAACGCGCTTTCCATCGCCAGCATCGATATCATCAGGAAGGGAGTCAACGGATGGTTGGACAAGCGATCGGGGGAGAGCATCCAAACAACGAACAACGTCCAAAAAACACCGATGAGGCCGAACGACAGGATACCCGCGCCCCAGCCATAGTTGCCCACGAATTCAAAAGGTACGCTTATTGCAATGTTGTTGAGGAAGTCATTCTTGCCGCTCACTCCGATGTCGACTCCAACTGTCCGGCTGAAAAAATTCCCGATATTCGAGTCTCGTTTGTCCGGATTGAATGCACGCGGAACGAGTATCTCGAATCCCCACGCAATTGTATCGCCGTGCCACTCTCCGTCCAGGAATCCATTCCGTCGCGTCAGTTCGCCGGCGAGCGGATAGATGCCCCGGAAAAACACGGAAACATCGATGCTCTCCATTTCGGTCGACAGAAAGGCTTCTGGGTCATTGAGAACGTCGGAAAACACTTCCTTTCGCACGGCCGAGTCTTCGGCTCCGGCGACAAGTGCGACATGCCTGCCAAACCCAACGAAAGGTGTTATTATCAGCATGAACACCAACACACCGACAATTACAATCAACCACGGGGGCCGTTGATGCCGGGAAACGTAGGCGCAAACATAAGATGCGCCCAAGATTGCTATCGGCGATTTCCAGCCCCCGAACAGCGCTTGCATAATCGTCTGCGCCGCCACCACGACAATCAATACTTTGACAACTACGGAAATTGTTCTCCAGGGCGAGGCCAGGGCTGTCATAAGAGCCGATGTTGCAAGCGGAGCAATTGAACCGACGCCCGCAATCACACCCACCCACCAGATCGACGTCTTAATCCCGCCGAAAAAAGACGTCTCCTCCTGCCCCTGAATTCCCATGCTTTGCAGGAGTGCAATCGCCGCCATGGAGAGCGCCACCAGTGAAAGAAAGACGGCAAGAAGCTTTGGGCGATAATTATCGCCGGCGGGTAGAAGGAAGCGGGCATAAATACCCGTTCTGGAAAACCAGTCGAGCGTCCACCGTGCAACAATTGCATAGAGAAGCAATCCGGGCGCGACAATCCACAACGCTTCCATGCCCGATTCTTGTGCATCCAGAGCGGCTCCGAACTTTCCCAACAGAACACTCCACGTCGCCACAACCGCCGGCCCGACGCCGAACCACCAATAGAACATGGCCACGAAAGCCTGAATCGGATTGACCAACGGACGGTCCGCCAGAAACGAGAGCGATACATAAACGCTCAATCCCAAGACGATCTGCCCCAACACATAGGTCGTCGACGCGCCCGTGAATAGTCCAGTGAGGGTTGCCATCGCCACCACGGCCGCCAACGACATTGGAACCCAACCCGAGTGGATCCAGCTACAACCTCGCATGGACATGCGAACGCACATCCCCCTATCTGTCAAGTTTATAGCCCGCATGCTCATTGTCGATTTCCAAACCCTTTGTCGCCGCCATGCTCCAGTGATGCGAGAAACAACTTCCAGCCGAGCCGCATCTTGAAAATCGCCGACAAACGCTTCTCCGATGAACTGACGGCTGTCATTATCGCTCGGCGCAGCAGATTCATGGCACAGACACAAAAGGCTGCCAGACGAAACGCTCCGTACTGAACCGTCCCGAGGTTCTTCCAAAAAAAATATCGGTTCTGCCGAAAATACTGCACCTTAAATGAGATTTCCTGCTCCTCCGATTGCGTTTTGCGAGACCCTCCCAGAAAGTGTGTCACTACTGCTTCCGGAATAAACCATGTCTGCCACTGCGAACGGGACACAGCCAATCCCCAGTCGGCGTCTTCGTTATAGAAATGGTACGCCTCGTCGAGGAGTCCCACTTCCGGAAACACCGCCCTGCGAATCATTAAAACGGCGCCGGTCAGCCAACCGTCGGCGAGTTGAAACCGCTTGAAATAGTCGAACGACCGCGGATGGTAGGCGCTTTGAAAGAACCTGTGGCCGATGCCTGTCGTTCCGACGATGCTTTTACGCAGGATGGAAAGCGCCGTCACGTGTGTGTCGATGGACTGCTGGACGGTCCCGTCGGCGTTCAGCAGCAACGGCCCGCAGACGGCCGCGCGGGGGTGCGCCCGCATAAACTCGTGCATCACGCCGATGGCGTTGTTCTCCAAGACGGTGTCGGAATTGAGCAGGAGAACGTATTCCCCCTGGGCCATCAGGATCGCCTGGTTGTTGGCTTTGGCAAAACCCCGGTTTTCGCGATTCCTGACAAGGCGGACATCCGGAAACTCCCGTTCCAGCATTTCGCAACTGCCGTCATTCGACGCATTATCCACCACGAATATCTCGTAGTCGACGCCGCACGTCTTCTCACGCACGCTGGTGAGGCAGTTGCGCAGCAACTCGCAGGTATTGTAGCTTACAATGATGATGGAAACGTTCATGTGCATGAATCAGGTGTGGCCTGCAATGAGCCGCCGCGGCGGAGAAATGCATAGTCCAATCCGAAGCAGCCGCCCGTTCCGGGAATGCACTCACTTTTGCTTTTGCGCCTCAAACACATCGACTCCGAAAATGCCTGCCGCTATGTCAACCACCTGCCGATGCAGCATCCGAAATCCATAGGACTCGACTTGCTGGATCAGATCCCTCCCGTAGATGCGTTTCGCAAGAATCGGACACGGGCGATCACCGTGTAGTTGAACGGAGCGCCGGTGAACAAACCCACCATCTGGAACAGGGAGTGCTCGAATCTGGGTGGCCAATCGTTCCGCAGCAAATGGGACAGTGAATACATATCTCCCTCCTGGCCGCAACACTCGGTATGCTTCTTGAAACGACAAAGAATCATTATCAACGTGTTCCAGAACATCTGAGGAGATCAACATATCCAGAGATTCATTGGCAAATGGCATTTTCTGCAGGTCGACGCACGTAATTCCCGGTTCTATCTCAGAACCACTAGGAACATTACTGGAGTAACCCGATCTCCTGTAGCAGCTATTGCCCGCAAACAACGGCTGAAGTCTGCTAGTGGGATCCGTATCCAGCACGACCAACTTCTGCTGAGAGTATTCTTCGAGTACTCGACACGCCTGTGCAACAACTACCCCCAATGCACGATATCTGGCGGAGCTGCCGCAATCTCGGCAAACGACATTCTCTCGCAGCAAATCAATACCCATGAAAGAGACCCAACTGTCCGCCAGATCCAAGTAGGTTGCGATACCGCAGTGCCCACAAAGATTACAGCAGATGGGGTGGTGCCTGAAGAAGCCCCTATTCACTATGTGTTCTTGTTGGCGCTTCGTTATCGCAAGGTTCCATCGTCTCCTTAAACCAGAGAGAATTCGGGCGGTGTGCCCAACCACCCACGATACCCCGCTATGCTTGATGGTTTCCATAACTCCCTAATTCCCTCGCTGCCAAGGCGTCACTGCCATGCGACCACCCTCAAACGCACAACAGAACTCGAAAGAGACATTGCCAGCTTTTCTCCGCGCTAGACGGGATTGCAGACGGAGTCCTAGCAAAAACTAAGGACTCAGTTGAGCGCACAAACCGGTCGGCGTGCTGCCAAACCGACGGCGAGCGAACCGGCTTCTCAGGCGAGTCTTCGCACACCTTGTAACCCGCAGTATTCCTGCGTCAGCTAGCATATCGTCAAGCAATGTGCGAATCCTGTCAGGGAACGACCTTCTGAGGAGCACGTGCCCCTGTGAGTCGAACGAAGGGCTCCTTTGCGGCTTGGTGTGGTCTAAAGCCAAGAAGCTCTCCAGCGGAAGGTCCAGCCCGCTTGGTCTCAGGTCGATGAAATTGACACGGCAGTCGATTCGCGCGCCGATAGCCAGAAATGACGCCGGAGAGAAACACCACAAATGGACAGGTGGCGCATCACTGATCCACAAGGCTCCCGGCGGCAGGCTTTCGATGTTCGGCGTTGTGATAATGATCTTGCCGGCCTCCCGAAGGCACGATTTGGCGGCCAGCAGCAGTCCGAAGATATCCGGAACGTGCTCAAGAAGTTCCGTCATGATGACGGCGTCAAATTTCTGCACGTGCTCCGCAGCAAACGCGAGAAGGTCGTCGCAAACATAGTGAACCCCGAAGCGACGTCGTGCGTCATCAACCGCGCGCCGAGAGATATCCAAACCCACGGCGTCATATCCCGTCTTGCACAGTGCATACGTCAGATAACCCAGCCCACTTCCGACTTCCAGGATTTTCACCTCGCGGCTTGGCGGCAGGTGCTCGATCGCTTTCGCGACGCCCCAGTAAGTGGAACTCCATTTCGTGAGAGTTCTAAGGGGATTTCGTCTAAATCGAATCTCCTTGGCCAGTCGCAGATACTCACTATAGCCGTTGAGTTGCCTCATATTGTGGTATATCCATTCATAAACAGGCGCTTTTGACTCCATGGGCAGCGCGAATGACGTGTTGCATTGGGGGCAGCGATAAATATCAAATACATCGGGACGGACATAACCCGGATACTCGACCCAGACGCGATGCGCGGTCTTCCCGCAAGCGAGACATGGCGAGCAAGAGAGCGGCGGCGAGATTGGTGCGGAAGTCATTTCACGTCTTTCACCTTACGCGGTAAACCAGACCTATTGAAAACACTCTCCACGTTTGGAGTGCTCACGTCTCTGCTCCCCTGCGTATCAGCCAAATGGCAATTCCAAAAGTCCATGTGGCATTAAGAACAAAGGCAAGTGCCCTTGAGGTGGCCAGACCGAGTGAGCCAAGATCAAGCAACAGCAGCGCGCCTACGACGAATGCCGAAGCCCAGCCGAGATTCATGGCGAACATCAACCACATATTTCCAGATGCCGCCAAAACTTGCCCGACGGGCACTTGGACTGCGATGAGGCCCGCCGTCAGCAGGACAACCACCAGAGTAGGCCAGCCGTTTCTGAAACCCTCGCCATAGAGATTCATAATGTAGGGGCTGGCAATGCTTGCCATGAGAACAAACGGCAGCACGAGCAGGGCATTCATTTTAATCGCGAGGATCAGTGTTTTGGCCGATTGATTCCTGTCGTTTTGGCCAAACTGTTCCGAAAGGACCGGCAAGACCACCCCGCCAAGCATGAAAGGCAGGAACAGCAGCACGGTATACCATTGATTCGCGGCGCTGTAGACGCCCATTTCGCTGTAACCATTGGGCCGGTTGACCAACATCGCGGCGCAGATCCATTCCATCGGGCCGGCCATGCCTGCGCTGAGCACGGCGGGAAGACTGAACCTCCAAAGAACGGACCATTCACGGCTGCATTGCTTGAACGTGAACGGGACTCCGAATCGGCGAGCTTCTTGGCGAAGAGCCAAGTGATTGAAAAGCCAGTTGATGCTGAGGTTTATCGCTAGAGCCCAAACCGCTCCGGTAAGGCCGCCGAACCAGGCGCCGCAGACAAGAATCGGGAATGAGATCAGACCGACAAAGAGGTTCACCTGGGCGATGGTCTTGAACGCTTCAAAGCCGGACAGCGCGCCGGTTTGGGCGCCGTTGAGCGCGTTGACAAACAGGATCAAGGCGCCAATCCGCAGGACGCCCGTCAGGTGCGGCGCATTGATCGTATGCTCGGCAAGCCACGGGGCTAAGATCAGAAGGGCCACGGCCATCGAACCGCCGGTTGCCACGGCGAACAATCCCGAAAGGCCGATAATGCGTCCGGCACGGTCGGGATCGCTCCTGCAATACTCGGCAACGTGCTTGGTGGCGGTAAGGCCAAGACCGAATCCGGCGAAGACGCCAAACATGCCGAAAAAGGTCGACTGGATCATTCCATACTCGCCGTAGGTCGTCTTGCCCAGCGTGCGGGCGACCAGAACCGTGGCGACGAGCATCAGGCCGCGCGATATCACCGTCCCAGCCATGGACCAGAAGACGCCTCTGGCAAGACGAAGGGTGATCGGCGAGTTCTCCATCCTGTCGAACGCCGGACGTAAGACCGGAGGACAGCAAATGGATGCTGCGGATTTGACGCTCATGCGTCCTTCCTCTTCTCATTCAAGAGCCATGCACAGGCAGTGAAGACCCGTGTGGCACGTTTCATCAACGAAACAAATTGGAGACACGAACCAGCGCGGCCCAGAAGACGTTGGACGTGCGGCCCTGCACAGGCATCATATCGGGCATCAAAGCTGGATCAGCCATTCATACTCATCGCCCGGATACTCGAGCGGCGGCATCGGCGCCGGCTGTTGCCGCGGCGCGAGCGACTCTTCCGATTGTTCGCCTTCTTTCGGCGTCGCGTCCCGATCGTCCGGCGTTTTTTGGGGCAACGGCGCCGGGCAAGGCTCCCACCATAATGAATTGTGGTCTTGAATCACGATTTTTTCTCCAATACATTCAACTCGGCGCATACTCCGTTCCCGTGGGTGGCTGACGCCAACAACCCACCTAGCTCTTCCGTGTTCCGCACGCGCGGCGGCCCGTCATTACGCCGCCCGCCGCCCCTCCCGGCGATATCCGCGGACCGTCCGACAATACCGCCGCCTATACCGCCGCGACCAAATTGCCGCGAAAACGGATCGCCGTCTCCAAACGCAGCGGGGCATGCGCACGCCGCGCAGAGGAGTGGAATTCCGAATAGCCATAGCCGCATAGCGAGAAAACGGACGCCTGTCCCATACGCAATCTGCCCAGAAGAGGATATCTCGACCTTGCCGAGATGGTGCCGAAAATATGCCGCAGGCTTGTACTCGTCCCGCACTCTCACGAGGTTAAGGGGCGAAGAGTAACGAGAAGAGCTACCCGGGGCAACGGCAGAATTTCGCCCCCCCATCCGTTAGCGGGGGCGGGGCGGGCAACGCAAAATGTGATAGTGACTCGGCTACAAACACGCCGCGAGGGACGGAAACAACGGACCGCCAAGCTCCGCTTCGAGCGAATGGCAGCGGCGAGATCGAGAGGCCGCTTCAGAATACGGCCGACGGCATCCACCCCACGCCGGCGGTATTCCTGCCGCGGCGGCGGTTATCCGACGGCACTGCTATACGGTGAGCGGCTTGAAGTGTAACATTCTTTTCCATCCGAAAAGAATGTTGCATTACTTTCCGTGCAACGTATAAAAGCTGCGGGATTCGGTCCGCCGGGCGAACAAATCCCTTGTTGTCAAGTGTTTTCGCGCGTCGTAGTGGGCGGTAGAGGGCTCGAACCTCCGACCCCCAGCTTGTCGAGCTGGTGCTCTAACCAACTGAGCTAACCGCCCGGGCCCGGTGTTACCGCGTATACCCGCGGAAACAACAGAATGCAATTCGTTTCTGTTGCGGAAAAGCCCGCGTAGGGTGGGTCAAGCGAAGCGCAGCCCCACCAACAGCGGAAAAATCATGGTGGGGCTGCGCTTCGCTCGACCCACCCTACTTTCCGCAACAGATACTAATTCTGACATCCCAAACGAAGGCAGTCAACGGGTGAATGCTTTCGGGAAAGGAACTGGAGGTAGCCGCCCGTTGTGGGCCTTCCGCCCCCTTGCGGCAACTCGCCGCCACCATCTATACTTCCCTTATGATACAGAATCCCCTGTGCGGATAGTCCGCGGAGCGTCCTTTGTACCGATGCCCCGCTCGCTGGGGGACCGGCCTAAGGCTCGTTGGAGACACATGCTCAAAGTCACTCTGCCCGACGGGAAATCCCGCGATTACTCGCGTCGCGTTAGACCGGTGGACGTCGCCGCCGATATTGGGCCCCGGCTGGCCAAGGCCACCTTGGCCGCCGAAGTGGACGGGCAGTTGGCGGGGGCAAACGATCCCCTGCCGGCCGACGGTCGGGTGGCCCTGCGTCTGATCACCGACAAAGCCCCACAAGCCCTTGACCTGCTCCGTCATTCGTGCGCGCACTTGATGGCCCGGGCGGTGATGCGGCTGTTCGACGGGGTGCAATTGGCATTCGGCCCGACGGTGGCCGACGGCTTTTACTACGACTTCGAGATGGAGCACAAGCTCTCGGAGGAGGATTTTCCGAAGATCGAGGCCGAGATGGCCCGGATCGTCAAGGAGGACGAGCCGTTCGAGCGGGTCGAGATGGACCGCGCCGAGGCCGTCCAGTTCTGCCGCGATCTGCATCAATCGTTGAAGGTCGAGCACCTGGAAGACACGCTGGCCGCGGAGCAGACAGTTTCGTTCTATCGGCAGGGCGAGTTTGTCGATCTCTGCCGCGGTCCGCACGTGCCCGGCGCGGGCGCGGTCGGGGCCTTCAAGCTGATGTCGGTGGCCGGGGCATATTGGAAAGGGGACGCCTCGCGGCAGCAATTGCAGCGGCTCTACGGCACCGCCTTCTTCACCAAGAAGCAACTCGACGACCATCTGAAACGGCTCGAGGAGGCCAAGCGGCGCGACCACCGCGTGTTGGGCAAACAGCTCGAATTGTTCATGATCGATCCGGCGGTCGGATCGGGGTTGGTCTTTTGGCTGCCCAAGGGGGCGGTGGTCCGACACGAATTGGAAAACTTCCTCCACGGCGAACTTCTCCGCCGCGGCTACCAGCCCGTCTACACCCCGGTGATCGGCAACGTCCACTTGTACGAGACCTCGGGCCACTATCCGTACTACAAGGACACGCAGTTCCCGCCGATCGAGATGGCCGACGGCGACCGCTACCTGCTGCGGCCGATGAACTGCCCGCACCACGTGACGATCTACAAGTCGAAGCCGCGGAGCTACCGCGAGCTGCCGCTGCGGCTGGCGGAGTTCGGCGCCGTGCATCGTTTCGAGCAGTCGGGCGAACTGAGCGGAATGATCCGCGTCCGCGGCTTCACTCAGGACGACGCTCATATATTTTGTACCGAGGAGCAGGTCGCCGCCGAGTTCCGCGGTTGTTTGGAAATGACCCAGTTCGTGCTAAAGACTCTCGGGCTGGACGATTACCGCGTGCGGCTCGGTTTCCGCGATCCGGCCGGAGAGAAGTACGTGGGCGACGCCGAGACGTGGCAACGGGCGGAGGAGGCCCTGGAAGGCGTCTGCCGCGAGATGGACCTGCCGGACATGCACATCGAGCGCGGCGAGGCCGCCTTCTACGGACCGAAGGCCGATTTCATCGTCTCCGACTGCATCGGCCGCCAGTGGCAACTCGGCACCGTGCAACTCGATTACAACCTTCCCGGCCCGCAACGCTTCGACCTCGAGTACATCGGCGCCGACAACGCGCCCCATCGACCGGTGATAATCCACCGGGCGCCGTTCGGCTCGTTCGAGCGGTTCGTGGGGATGTTGATCGAGCACTACGCCGGGGCGTTCCCGTTGTGGCTCGCCCCCGAGCAAGTGCGGGTAATGGTCGTTAGCCAAAAAGTCGAAGAATACGGCAGGAACGTCGAGCGGCAACTGGCCGCAGCCGGGTTGCGGGTCACGGGCGATTATCGGGCCGAAAAAATCGGCGCCAAAATACGCGACGCACAATTGGAGTTGGTTCCGTACATGTTCGTCGTCGGCCCGCGCGAGGTCGAGGAGGGCAAGGTGGCCGTCCGCGACCGGCTCGAAGGCGATCTCGGGGCCATGCCGTTGGAGACCGCCGTCGAACGGCTCAAGGCGGAAATCAGAGAGAAAACACTCAGGAAGAAATAAAATGGCGAAAAGGTCAAAGGTTCAAGGCCAAAGGAGGAAATTGTTTCTTGAACCTTGAACCTTTGGCCTTGAACCTTTGACCTTGAACCTTTGGCCTTGAACCTTTGGCCTTGAAACTTTGATCCCTGGAGATAGTTGCTTATGGGTAAATGGAAGCTACAGACAACGGCGGGCAAACAGCGCATGAACGAACATATCCGCGTCACTCCCATCCGGGTGATCGGCGCCGACGGGTCGCAGTTGGGCATCATCCCCACCGAGGACGCGTTGCGGCAGGCCAGGGAAGCGGAACTGGACCTGGTCGAAGTGGCGCCCAAGGAGCGGCCGCCCGTCTGCCGGATCATGGACTACGGCAAGTTCAAGTACCAGCAGAAGAAACGGCAGCACAAAGGGCACGCGCATCAGGTCAAGATCAAGGAGATACGCGTCCGCCCGAAGACCGGCAATCACGACGTCCAGGTGAAGGTGAACAAGGCCCGCGAGTTCCTCGCCCACAAAGACAAGGTGATCGTCACGGTTCTGTTTCGCGGCCGCGAGATGGCGCACATTCAGGAGGGCCGCAAGGTGGTCGAAGAGATCCTCGCCCTACTGGCGGACGTCTCGAAGGTCGAGTCGCCGCCGATGCATCGCGGCCGCCGGATGACCTGCACGCTGGCGCCGAGGTAAGTGATCAAAAGGCGACGATCCAATTTGTTTTGTGGTGTCGGCGACGCTGATTCGAGGAATTGGGTGTCTTGTCGACCATAAGTAAGTATGGATGGTTGACCCTTTCTCCAGCTTTGGCCAAGACCGTCTTGAAGAGAAGCAAGGAGAACACACGATGGCAGACATCGAGTTAACCCAGGCTGATGCCGACTTACTGATCTCATTGGAGAAGGTACGCGAGAACAATGATGTCGTAGATTACCCCGGTTTGGGCGGGAACGTTTGTGTTACTCTAGTTTCGGTTGATAAGAAAGAGCGTTTTCTGTTGGACGTGAGCCGCGGAAGAATCGATCTGCTTAAGGGTAAGTATCAGGAACGTGGACGCAATGTAATTGTTCTTGTGCGACTTGACTTTGGGGGCGCTCCGCATCGGAACCCAGATGGAGAGGAAATCACATGTCCCCACCTCCATGTATATCGTCACGGCTTCGGCGATAAATGGGCAACGCCGGTGTCGCCGGATCACTTTCCAAATTCCAGTGACCTGTGGCAGCTACTTCAGGATTTCATGCGATTCTGCAACATCACCAAGCCACCGATTTACCGCAGGGGAGTATTCCCATGATACAAGATATCCAAAATCTTCTCGACCAATACATGGCGTGGTTGAAAGATAAGACTACTTTGCGGCAAGTCGATGATTGGGTTGAAATTACTACCCCATACCTAGACCGCCACAACGACTATCTCCAAATCTACGCTCAACGCAAGAACGGTGGATATGTTCTGACCGATGATGGATACACGATCGAGGATCTCGAACAATCTGGTTGCAAACTGGAGAGCCCCAAACGACGAGACCTTCTAAATACAACACTTAATGGTTTTGGTGTTCGTCTCAATAAAACCGCGCTGGAAGTAAATGCTTCAAAAGAAAGTTTCGCTTTGCGAAAGCACAGCCTAATCCAGGCTATGCTCGCGGTGAATGATATGTTCTATCTTGCTTCGCCTACGGTTGCCAGCGTTTTCTATGAGGATGTTGTTTCATGGCTGGACATTATCGAAGTTAGGTATACTCCGAAAGTTAAGTTCACAGGAAGAACCGGATACGATCATTTATTCGATTTCGTCATTCCGAAATCTCGTCGTCAACCTGAACGGATACTCCGAACGATCAATCACCCCAATCGAGTCCAAGCACAATCCGTCGTCCTTGCCTGGATTGACACCAAAGAAGTGCGTCCACAAGATGCCCAAGCATATGCTCTTCTTAACGATTCTGAACAAGAAGTTCCAGTTGCAGTTTCTGACGCGCTTCAAAACTATGGTGTAACTCCAGTTCCTTGGAGTAAACGCGATGCCGTCCGAGACCAATTGGCGGCATAAAAAGCAAATGGCAGCCGTTTGTTTTTGACATAAATGTCCGCACACGTCACCATCATCTGTGGCCCCGCACGAAGCGGCAAGACCGAACGGTTGCTCGCGCTCTACCGCGACGCGCTCCGCCGGCGGCCGCCCGAATCGACGCTCTGGCTGGCCCCGACGTGGCGGGCCGCGGCCGAAATCCGCGACCGGCTGCTCGACGGCGATCTGTCGGGCTGCTTCGCGCCAGGCGTGACGACCTTCGACAAGTTCGCCGTCGAGGTGCTCCGCAAGGCCGGAAAGCCGATCCGACAGGTCACCCGACTAATGAAACGCGAGCTGCTCCGCCGGATCATCGACCAGCAGGCGTCGCGGCAGCGGCTGAAGCATTTTCTGCCGATCGCCAAGACCGCCGGGCTGGTAGATCTGATTTGCGAGTTCATCGGCGAGTTGAAGCGGCTGGAGATTTGGCCCGAAGATTTCCAGCGCGCCTGCGAGCAACGTGGCCTGACCGACAAGGACGCCGAACTGTTCGAGGTCTATCAGGAATACCAACAAACGCTCCGCGAGCACGGGCTGTTCGACGCGGAGGGCCGCTTCTGGTCGGCGCGGGACGAGTTAAAGAAGGCGGAAGGCGGAGGGCGGAGGGCGGAGGGCGGAAGTACTGACTGGGCACAGGCAGTCGGCCGTGGTCAACCTAGTTCCGAATCCCGTCCTTCTCCTCTCCGCCTTCCGCCCTCCGCCCTCCGCCCTTCACTCATCGTCGCCGACGGATTCACCGACTTTACGCGAACGCAGCACGAGATACTCGACAGTCTGGCGGCGCGTGCGGAGGAGATGTTCATCACGCTGCCGCTGGAAGGGAAACCGCGGCGGGCAGATATGTTCGCCAAGCCGCTGAAGACGCTCGACGCGCTGCGACGCCAATGTTCCAACGCCGTGGTCGAGCAGTTGGAGCGACCCGTGAAAACCGGCTGGCCGGCCATGGCCCGCTTGGAGCGAACGCTGTTTGAGAATCCAAGAGTGGCCATATCACTGGCCGCTAAAGCGGCCAGCCCTCGGGATCCCGAATCCCGAACCCCGAACCCCGAACCCCCACTCGGCATTGAAATCCTCGCCGCCGCCCGGCAAATCGGCGAAATCGAAATGATCGCCGCGAGGATCAAGCGGCTGCTGATCGACCGTCGGGCCAGGCCGTGTGATATCGCCGTCGTCTTCCGATCGCCGCAAGAGGCGGCCGAACTGGTCCGTGAGGCGTTCGAGCGGCTGGAGATTCCCGCGGCGTTCGAGTCGGGCCAGACACTCGAGCGCCGGCCGGCGTTGCGGGCACTGGCCAACCTTCTCCAGTTGGACCTGGAAGATTGGCCGTTCGACCGGCTGCTGACAGTGTTGAGTAGCAACTATTTTCAGCCCGCCTGGCCCGCCTGGCAGGCCGCCGGGGCCGACGAGGTGGAGCGGGCGATCCGCAAACTGCAAATCCCTCGCGGCCGGGCGCGGCTGATCGAGCAATTGACTCCCGTAGGAGGCGACTCCAGTCGCCGATCGGCGTCGGGAGACGCCTCCTACAGTCAGACGTTGGCCGTGGTAAATCGTCTGGCCGTGGCGTTGGATGCTCTGCCCCAGCGGGCCACGTTGCCCGATTGGGCAAAAGCGTGGGAGCGTTTGGCGGAAGAAACCGGTCTGCTTCGGGCGATGGGTGACGAGAGAGGGGAGAGAGGAGAGGGGAGAGGGGAGAGTGCTCCGCCTTCCGCCACCGACCGCGATGCCTGGCAGCGGTTGATAAAAGTCCTCGCAGACAGCAAAACGCTCGACGATTGGCTGGATCGTCACCCGGCGGAAATCGACCGCTGCCAGGCGTTCGAGACGTTGATGGACATTCTCGGTAGCGACCAGTTGAAACGCTCGGACGACGAGTCGGGGCGGGTGCGCGTCCTCTCGGCAACAAGCGTCCGCTCGCTTCGCATTCCGCATCTGTTTCTCGCCGGACTTTCGGAAAAGGTCTTTCCGCCGCCCGACCGCGAGGACCGGCTTTACGGTGAGCAGGAGTGCTGGCGGCTGATCGACGCCGGCCTACCGTTGGTTGCCCGCGCCGAACGCACCCGCGAGGAAATGCTGTTGTTCTACGAAGCGGTCACTCGGGCGACCGAGCGGTTGTATCTGAGCTATCCGGCGCTGGACGAAGCGGCGCAACCGCTGTTGCCCAGTCCGTTTCTCGGCGAGGTCGAGCAGGCGTTCGGGCCGGGGCAAATTACGCGCGTCGAGCAGACCGACCTTAGCCCCGTCCCTCGGGACGACGAACCGCTCTCGGCGGCGGAGTTCCGCGTGAAGGCCGTCGCCACGGCGTTGGAGGGGAACGTGGCGTTGCTGGCCGGGTTGATGGGTGGCACTGGCTTAGCCAGTGGCACGGAGGCGGAATCCCGAGGGCTGGCCGCTTCAGCGGCCGGTTGGCGGATTGCCGCCGGATTGAAATTGCTCTACTCACGCCAGGACCGCGAGCGGTTCGGCCCGGCCGAGGGCGTGTTGCGCGGCACGGCGGCGCGGCACGAATTGGCGTCCGAGTTCTCCTCTCAACACACCTTCGCCGCCACCGAATTGGAGCGATACGCCTACTGCCCGTTCCGCTTCTTCATCGAGCGGATTCTGAAGATCGAGCCGGTCGAGGACCTGGCCTTGGAGTTCGACGTGCTCAGCCGCGGCCGCGTGGCGCACGAGGTGTTGTCGTACTTCCACAAGCAAGTGAATCTGCGACTGGGCAGGCCCGCCTCGCCGCTCGAACTCGACTCCGCCGAGTTCGACGCCCTGGTGAACGAAGCCGTCCAAAACTCTTTGCCGCCGGAGCCGAGCAATCCGGTCGATGCCGCGATGCGGGAAATCGACCGCCGGCTGGTCGTCGAGTGGATGTCGCGCTACCGCGAGCAGGTCGAAAAGTACGACGCTCAATGGAAAGGTTTCGATACCCCGCCGGCGCCCGAGTTGTTCGAGGTGGCGTTTGGACGCGGCAATGAAGGTCCGCCTTCGACCGACAAGCCGTTGGAGTTTCTCCGCGAGGGTGAAACGATCCGCGTTTCGGGCCGAATCGACCGCGTCGACGTCGGTGCGGTGGCCGGACGCGGCGTCTTCGTCGTGTTGGACTACAAGACGGGCGGATCGATCCGCGTTAAGCCCGAGAGCGTCAAGGCGGGTACGACCCTGCAATTGCCTCTCTACTCGCTGGCCGCGATGGAACTGCTGCTGGCCGACCGCGACCTTCTGCCGTGGCGGGCCGGATACTGGTACGTCCGAAACGGCGGATATAAGCCGAGGCAAGCGCTGCGGATGTATTTCGACGATGACGGACGCATCGAGTTGGACCAGACGTGGGAGGAACTCCGCGCCGGGTTGGGCGACACCGTCGCGGAACTGGTCCACGCTATGCGCCGCGGATGCTTTCCCGTCTGCTGCGCCGACGACCGCTGCACCGGCCGATGCCCCTACGGCACCGTCTGCCGCGTGAACCACGTCCGCTCATTGGAGAAGACATGCCGACCGACGGACAACGATTGAACTACTCGGGCCTGACCGAGCAGCAGCGCCGGGCGCTCGACGCGCGGGGTACGTCGGTGGCCGTCTCGGCAGGGGCCGGATGCGGCAAGACCTTCGTGCTGACCGAGCGATTTCTGGCCGAACTGAAACCGGACGGTCCGCATAGCCGCGATCGGCGATCGCGCCTCGGCCAGGTGGCGGCGATCACCTTCACCGAGCGGGCTGCGCGGGAGATGCGCGAGCGGATCCGCGCCGCCTGCAACCGCCGGCTCCGCGAATGTCCCGACGATCAGGCGGACTATTGGATGGAACTGGTCCGCGAGTTGGACTCGGCGCGGATCAGCACGATCCACTCGTTTTGCGCGTCGCTGCTCCGCGCCCACGCGGTGGAGGCGCGGCTCGACCCGCGGTTCCGCGTGCTCGACGGCGCTCAGGCCGGCACGCTGCTGTTCGAGTTGACCGACGACGCGCTCCGCGACCGGCTGGCCGACCGGCAGGAGACGGTATTGACGCTGGTTGCCCGATTCGGGTTGGACCGGCTCCGCGATATGATCGCCCGGCTGTTGGCCGTCAGGCAGGAGATCGACTGGCCCGTCTGGCGGAACGAGAGCGACGAATCTTTGGTTGCGCGTTGGGCGGAATACTTGCGGTGCGATACGTTGCCGCGGCTGCTGCAACGACTCGGCACGTCCGTCGCCGCGCGAACTTTGCTGGAGTTGGCTTCGCGCCGTCCGTCGGACCATCCGAAGATGCAAGATCGCTTCGAAGCGTTGATCGATCTGTTGTCCACACTCACAAAGCCGCGACCGGCGGTCGCGCCCTCTGTTGGTGCGGCAGTTAAACTGCCGCCCCCGCGTATTCGGGGCGGCAGTACAACTGCCACCCCAACATTGTCGGTCGCGCAGCAGGGCGCGACATCCGCTTGCGGTTTCGCACGAGATGCGCTCGACGCTGGCGATATAATGTCGGAATTGGCCACGATTCGCCAAGCGGCGATGGTGCAAGGGGCCGGCAAGAAACATTGGGTGGATGAGGATGCTTACGAGCGGTTTAAGGACGCCGCTAAGACGTTGCGGGAGGCTGTCGACGGCGTTCTCGAGCGGATGTCGTTCGATACCGCGGCCGCCCGCCCCGCCGCCGAGGCCGCTCTGCAAGCGATCGGTCTGGCCGCCGACGTGGCCGAACAATACGAGCGGCGCAAGCGGGAACTGGCCGTGTTGGATTTCAACGACCTCTTAATCCATGCCCGGCGTCTGTTGGTCGGTCCCGAACAAGGCGGGCTGCGCAAACGGCTGGCCTCGCAAATCCGCCTGCTGCTGGTCGATGAGTTCCAGGACACCGATCCCTTGCAGGTCGAGTTGGTCAAGGCGCTCTGCGACAACGAGCATCTTCGCGGCAAGCTGTTTCTGGTGGGCGACTACAAGCAGTCGATCTACCGATTCCGCGGGGCCGATCCGCGCGTCTTCGGCCGTTTGCGCGAGGAGTTTTCGGCGGCCGGCCGGCTGCCGCTCTCGCTGAACTTCCGCAGCCAGCCGGCGGTGTTGGATTTCGTCAACGCCCTGTTCGCCGAGGAGTTGGGGCCGGAATACGAGCCGCTTCGCGCTGCCCGGCCGCAGGTCGGTCCCGCGCCGGCCGTGGAGTTTTTGTGGGCTTGCGACGCTCCAACAGAAGACGATTCCGGCAATGATTCCACCTCGTTCCTCGACGACATGGGCCCCCGCGAACGGCTGCGGCGTCGTGAGGCCGAATGGATCGCCAGACGCATCCGCGCCATGCTCGATTCGGGTGAAAAAATCGTCTGGGACGAGGAAGCCGCCCGGGCCGGTACGCCCGTGGTCCGCGCGGTCCGCCCCGGCGACGTCGCCTTGCTGTTCCGCGCCATGACGAACGCCGAATACTACGAGGACGCCTTGCAGCGGTACGGGATCGACTATTATCTAGTCGGCGGCCGGGCATTCTACGCCCAGCAGGAAATTTACGACCTGCTGAATCTGCTGCGGACGCTCGACGGACGTTGCGACGAAGTAAGCCTGGCCGGCGCGTTGCGAAGTCCGTTGTTCAGCCTGCACGACGAGACGTTGTTCTGGCTCGCGCGGCACAGAGAAGGGCTTGCCGCCGGGTTGTTCGAGGGCGAATTGCCGGCGGAACTCGACGCCGATCAACGGGAACAAGCGGAGTTCGCGGCGGCAACGATCCGCGATTTGCGGGCATTGAAAGACCGGCTGCCCGTTGCCCGGCTGATCCAGGCGGTTTTGGACCGGACCGGCTACGACGCGGTCCTCTTGGCCGAGTTCCTCGGCGAGCGGAAACTTGCCAACTTGCACAAGCTGATCGAACAGGCGCGGAGTTTCGACCATTCCGGGGTGTTCGCGTTGTCGGATTTCATCACGCAACTTGCGGAGTTTGTCGCTCGGCAGCCCGACGAGCCGCTGGCCGCCACCTGCCCGGAATCGACCGACGTGGTGAAGCTGATGTCGATCCATCAATCGAAGGGGTTGGAGTTTCCGGTGGTGATCGTGCCTGACGTGGGCCGCTCGCGCAGGATCATGGGGCCGCCGGTCGCCTTCACGCCGCAACTCGGTCCGATGTTGAAAGACCCCGACGCGACGACCGGCTACGATCTTTTCATGGCCGCCGAAAACGACGAGGACGCGGCGGAACACAGCCGGCTGCTCTACGTCGCCGCCACGCGGGCCGCCGACTATTTGATTCTCTCCTCGGGCGTCGAGCGGCCGGGCGAGGCCGCCGGCCCGTGGATGGAGTTGATCGCAAGGCGGTTCGACTTACTTACCGGCCAACAGAGAGGGCGGGGAGATTCAGAGGTCAGAGGTCAGAGGTCAGAGGTCAGGGGTCAGAGGTCAGAGGTCAATAATACTGATACCCCGAATCCCGAATCCCGAACCCCGAACCCCGAACCATTAGTCACCGTAACCACCGAACCGCCGCCGATCCAATCCAAGCCGGTCGATCTCCGCCTCCGCCGCGACTTGGAGAAGATCGTGGAAAAGGCGGGGCAAATGGCCGCCGACGGCGCGGGCCGGCAGCCGCGATACCTTGCGCCGCCGGAAGTCGATCGGACCTCGCGACGGCAATTTTCTTTCTCGCGTCTTAGCGGTGAGTTGCATGCCGGCGCGAACGTTCCCGCCGCCGACCGATTGGATGAAACCGCTTCGCCCGAGCCGCAATTGGACCCGCGCGGTTTGGGCACTCTGGTCCACGCCGTGTTGGCGCAGATCGATTTTGCCCGGCCCGAGGACGTGCAAGAACTCGTCGAGCGTCTGGCCCCCGAGCACCTCCCGGCGGAAGGACTCGATCTGGGCGAGCCGATCGAAATGATCGGGCGGTTTCTCCGCTCGCCGCGTGCCGCGGAACTGGCCGTCGCGGAAGAAATATATCGGGAATTGGAATTTATGCTGGCCTGGCCGTGCGAAACCGCAAGCGGATATCAGGCGTTCCACGAAGATGCAAGCGGTAGTCGAGGCGGCCGATACTTGCAAGGGTTCATCGACTGTATTTACCGCGACGACGCCGGCCGCTGGCGGCTGATCGACTTCAAGACGAACCAAGTGACGGCGGAAAATCCGGCGTCTGTCGCGGCCGTGTACGAAATGCAGATGTTGCTCTACGCCCTGGCCGCCGAAAATATACTCAGATCGCCCCCGGCCGAGTTGGCGCTATGTTTCCTCCGCCCGGGGATTGAACACCGTTTCTCATGGGACTCGGACGCCCGGCGCCGCATGATCGAGTTGGTCGATGGTAAGTTGTCATAACGCCGAGCGCTTGCAAATTGAACGCCCAACGTTCACAATGCACGTTTATGCCGACTCTCGTTCCCGAAGAACAACGCCGATTCGCCGTGGAAGTGGTCCGCCGTCTGCGCGGGGCGGGCTTCGAGGCGTATTGGGCCGGCGGCTGCGTCCGCGACCAATTGATCGGCCGCACGCCCGCCGACTACGACGTGGCTACCGACGCCGAGCCGGAGCGGATCCGCGCGCTGTTCGGCCGCCGACGCACACTGGCCATCGGCGCCGCCTTCGGAGTGATTTCGGTGATCGGTCCGAAGCCGGCGGGGTTGGTCGAGGTGACCACGTTCCGCCGCGACGCCGCCTACAGCGACGGCCGGCATCCCGACAGCGTCTCCTTCAGCACCGCCGCCGAGGACGCATCGCGCCGCGACTTCACGATCAACGGGCTTTTTTATGATCCGATTCGTGGGCGGGTGATCGACTTCGTCGGCGGGCAGAAAGACCTCGCCGCCCGATTGGTCCGCGCGATCGGCAGCGCCCGCGACCGGTTCGCCGAGGACAAGCTGCGGATGCTCCGCGCGGTCCGGTTTACGGCCGCGTTCGATTTCACGCTCGACGTGGAAGCCCGCCAGGCCGTCGCCGAAATGGCCGCCGAGATTCACGCGGTCAGCCCCGAGCGGATCGCCGTCGAGATGCGGCGTCTGTTGGCCGATCGAAGCCGCGCGGTCGGCGTGCGGCTGTTGTTCGAGACCGGACTGGCCGTGGAACTGTTGCCGGAGATCGTACCCCGCGATGACGCCCAGCGGCGAAGATTCGACGAGGCGGAGAAGTTGCTCTCGCGGCTGGGCGACGGGTGTGGATTTCCGGCCGCGCTGGCCGCGCTGTTGTCTCCGTGGGTCGATCCGGCGGTGGCGGCCAAGGTCTGCCGGCGGTGGCGGCTGTCGAACGACGAACGAAACCGGGTCTGCTGGCTCGTGAAGCAACGCGATGCCCTGCTGAAAGCCGCGGAAATGCCCTGGTCGAAGCTCCAGCCGCTGCTGGTGGCCGAGGGAATCGGCGATCTGCTGATGCTCACCGAGGCCGCGTTCCCGGCGGGCGCTTTGGCGGCGGCCCATTGCCGCCGGTTCTTGGCGCAGCCGCCGGAGGTGCTCGATCCGCCGCCGCTGTTGACCGGCGACGATCTGCTGGCCCACGGCATCCCCGCCGGTCCGCGGTACAAAATCCTCTTGCAGCGAGTCCGCGACGCACAGTTGGACCGGACGCTTCACACCAAGGAGGAAGCGCTGGCGATGGTGGAGA
>JAHIKV010000304.1 GCA_018897395.1 Planctomycetota bacterium
AACGAGTTGCGTTCGCGGATCGTGTTGGCGATGATTCGGGCGACGTGGCGGGAAACGTCCTCGTTCTGCTCGAACCAGTAACAAGGGATTTGCGTGGCGGGAATCAGATGGGCGGTGTGGTTCATTCTTGCTGAATTGTTGCCGACTTGCTTTTTACTCATTCATCAATACTATTCGGCCGGCTTAGGCGCGTCAATCGGGGATCGGCCGCCGGAGGTGCAATTCGGTTGAGTCTATTATTCTCGCGGCGGTTTCGCTCAACCGCGCCGCTTCCGCGGCCGTGGGGGCCTCGGCGATCGCACGGACGATCGGCTCCGTGTTGCTGCCGCGGACCAACAGCCACCGGTCCGGCCAGTCGAGCCGCAGGCCGTCGAGCCGGTCGGCGGCCGCGTCGGAAAAATGCCTTTCGAGCGCGTCGAGCGCGTCGGGCAGCTTTTCAGGCGGAAGGGAGATTTTCGTCTTCACAATCTCGTAGCGCGGCAGCTCGTCGGCCAGTTGACCGATCGGCGTCTCGCGTGCGGCCATCGCGTCCAACAGCAACGCCATTCCGACGAAGCTGTCGCGGACGTAGCCCACGCGAGGGTCGATCGGTCCGCCGTTCCCCTCGCCGCCGAAGACGGCGCCCTGGGCGATCATCGCGTCGGCCACGTTCGCCTCGCCCACGGCCGAACGGAAATAGGGCACACCGTACCGCTGGGCAATGTCTTGCGACATCCGGCTGCTGGCGCAGTTGGCCACTACCGGTCCCTTTTGCCGCCGCAGCACGTGATCGACGCACATCGCCAGCGTGTATTCCTCGCCCAGGTAGCGGCCCGATTGGTCGATAACCGCCAAACGGTCGGCGTCGGGGTCTTGGCAGAAGCCGATCTCCGCTTCGTGTTCGGCGACGCTTTTCAACACTCCGGCGAGGTTTTCGGCGGTCGGCTCGGCCGGGTGGGCAAACCGGCCGTTGGGCTGCTCGCCCAACAGCGTGACCCGGCAGCCAAGCTCGTCGAGCAGTCGTCGGCCCAGGATACCGCCGGCGCCGTGATTGCTGTCCAACACGACACGGAAGCGGCGGCCGCGTATCCGATCGGCAGCGACGGTTTCCAGGACCGCCCGCAAATGGTCGGTAATCGTGTCGTCGCAACGTCGGAATTCTCCGATCCGGTCGTGGGTTGCCCATTCCGGCCGGCCCTCGCGGTATCGTTCCAGGACTTTTTGTCCCGGCCCGGCGGAGATCACCCGTCCCTCGGCGGAAAACAGTTTCAGCCCGTTGTAAGGCGGCGGATTATGGCTGGCGGTGATCTGCACGGCCCCGGCCGCTTTACGGCGTCGCAGCAGTACGCCGGCGGTTGGCGTGGCCACTATGCCCGCGTCGATGGTCGTCCGTCCCACCGCTTGCAGACCGACGTGTACCGCCGAGGCGAGCATGAACCCCGACGGCCGGCTGTCGCGTCCGACGAGAATCTCGCCCGGCTGTGTTTCGGCCGCGAAAGCGATCGCGTATCGCGCGGCCACCTCGGGCGTGAGCGTCTCGCCTACGATCCCCCGCAGTCCGGAAACGGTAATGATCGGTTCGGTCAAGGTTGGGTTTGGGGATTCGGGGTTGGGGGAACAGTTTAGCCGCCGCGTCTACGCGGCGTTAGCTGGGGTTATGCTTCAGCTTGACGCGGCGCAACCGCGCCCTACGTTGCTTGTATCGAGCAGCAAGAAGCGTTGCGGCATGCTCATTCTCCTCGGCCGGTAAAGCCCTCGACATCCGCGGCGCTCAAGCGGTTTCCCCAGTGTTCAGCGTTCTGGTCGGCCCAGTCCGCCAGATTGGATCGGGGAAGGCGTGGCTCCGACTCCGGCTCGGAGTCAACATTGACAATCAACTCCGACCTGCCGACGGGAACTTCGGGCGGCAGCGTCAAGACGACCAGTCGGTCATCTTTGATGTCGGCCGATACTCGAATCGTAATCATGTGTGGTTCTCTAATCGTCGAGTATGACATGTATCAATTATCTGCACTTTCTGAAAAAATGCCCATTCTTCCCAAATTGAATCGCGCGATCCGTTTACCCGAGTTGTTTGCGTCCGGCAACCGCTGGACTTTGCCTGCTGACAATGCTTTCGACGCCAAGTCGATTGTCAGACGTGGTG
>JAHIKV010000305.1 GCA_018897395.1 Planctomycetota bacterium
CACCACGTCTGACAATCGACTTGGCGTCGAAAGCATTGTCAGCAGGCAAAGTCCAGCGGTTGCCGGACGCAAACAACTCGGGTAAACGGATCGCGCGATTCAATTTGGGAAGAATGGGCATTTTTTCAGAAAGTGCAGTCTTGACACGAAGGGGCAGAAAGTCTTGGAATTCTACTTTAACGGTGCTGGTAAACTCAAGTGCCGTAAACAACGAACTAGGATAACGCCGCCATCCATCCTGCCAGAATATGGCATGGTTAGCGCTCAGACAGGCTATCTTGCCGATCTAATGGGCGCATCTGTCTTTCCGAACCCTAAACCAGTAGCGATGATGAATGACTTCCTCACTTGGTTCGTCGAGCCGGATGACTTGGTGTTAGACTTCTTTGCTGGAAGCGGGACGCTTGGAGAAGCCTCATTTCGTAGTCAGGCGAACGAGAAAGGTTGTCGGTTTATTCTTGTTCAACTTCCTGAACCATTAGACCCAGAGAACCCCGACCAGAAGATAGCTGCTGCCTACTGCGACCAACTCGGAAAGCCTCGCAATATCGCGGAACTAACCAAAGAACGCTTACGTCGCGCTGGCAGGAAATGTCGGCAGGAGACTCCGATGCTTACAGGCGACCTGGGGTTTCGCGTCTTCAAGCTGGATTCCAGCAACATCCGGGCGTGGGAGCCGAACCGCGACAATCTCGCCACGACGCTGGAGGAACACGCCGAGCACCTGAAGACCGACCGCACCGAGGCGGACATCCTCTTCGAGTTGCTCCTGAAGCTTGGCCTTGACCTCACCGTGCCCATCGAACAAAAGACCATTGCCGGCAAGACCGTCCATGGCATCGGCGCTGGCACCTTGCTCGTCTGCTTGTCCGAGAAAATCGCCGCCCCAGAAGTCGAACCGCTGGCCCTGGGCATCGTCGCGTGGCACAAGGAACTGGCCCCGGCAGGCGAGTCACAAGTCGTGTTCCGCGACAGCGCCTTCGCCGACGACGTGGCCAAGACCAACCTCACCGCCATCCTACAGCAGTACCGATTCGACGCGAAAAACATCAGGAGCCTGTAGAGAGGGGTCATATTATGCCAGACAAACCAACACCCCCAATGGGGGAAATCGTTCTCTACCAAACCGAAGATGGCCGGACTCGGCTGGAGTGCCGCTTTGCCGACGAAACCCTCTGGCTGAGCCAGGCGCTGATCGCCGAATTGTTCCGAAAGGATGTTCGGACGATCAATGAGCACTTGCAGAATATCTACGAGGAAGACGAGCTTGATCCAGTTCCAACTATCCGGAAATTCCGGATAGTTCGCCGGGAGGGCGCACGGGAGGTGGCCAGGGAGATCGAGCATTACAACCTCGATGCTATTCTGGCCGTGGGATACCGGGTGCGGTCGGAGCGGGGCACGCAGTTTCGCCGTTGGGCAACAGAGCGGCTGCGCGAGTATCTGGTGAAGGGCTTCACGATGGACGACCAGCGGCTGAAAAACCCGCCGGTCGAGGGCTCGGGCGTGCCGGACTACTTCGACGAGTTGCTCGAACGCATCCGCGACATTCGGGCCAGCGAGAGGCGGATGTATCTGCGGGTACGGGAAATCTTCGCCCTTGCGGGCGATTACGACCCGGCCAAGAAGGAGACGACTGCGTTCTTCCAGACGATCCAAAACAAGCTGCACTACGCCGCCACGGGCAAGACCGCGCCGGAACTCATCGCGGGCCGGGTGGATCATACGCAGCCGAACATGGGTTTGACCGCGTGGAAAGGCGAGGTGGTGCGCAAGGCCGATGTGACGGTAGCGAAAAACTACCTCAACCAAGATGAGATTACCGAGTTGAACCGGATCGTCACCATGTGGCTGGACTATGCCGAGGATCAGGCGCGGCGTCGCAAGCAGGTGTTCCTGAAGGATTGGGACACGAAACTAAACGAATTCCTGCGTTTCAACGAACGGGCCATATTGAGTGACAAGGGCAGGATCAGCCGAGCCGACGCCGATGCCCGCGCCGAAACGGAATACGAGGAGTTTGCCGCTCGCCGTCGGGCGATGCTGGAAGCTGAAGCCGAACGCGACCGCCAAAAGGCGTTGGAGGACGCGGCGAAGAAGTTGCCGGGGAAACCGAAAAGTGAGGGGCCGAAAGAATGAAACTGCACTTTGAACCCAACCTCGACTTCCAGCACGCCGCCATCGAGGCGGTCTGCGATCTATTTCGGGGCCAGGAAACTTGCCGCACCGAGTTTACCGTCACGAAAGACACGGGGTTACAACTCCGCCTATCCGGTATGGAGAACGACCTCGGCATCGGCAACCGCCGGCACCTGCTGGACGATGAAATCCTGGCCAACGTGGCCAACATCCAACTCCGCAACGGCCTGCCCCCCTCGGCTTCGCTGGCCTCGGGCGATTTCACCGTCGAGATGGAGACCGGCACCGGGAAGACCTACGTTTACCTGCGGACCATCTTCGAGTTGAACCGGCGGTACGGCTTCACCAAGTTCGTCATCGTGGTCCCGTCCGTGGCGATCAAGGAGGGCGTCTATCACTCCATCGAGATTGCCGAGGAGCACTTCCGCACCCTTTACGCAAACGTGCCCTTCGATTACTTCCTGTACGATTCCAGCAAACTGGGGCAGGTGCGGAACTTCGCCACCAGCCCGCACATTCAGGTCATGGTGGTGACGGTCGGCGCGATCAACAAGAAGGACGTCAACAACCTCTACAAGGACAGCGAAAAGACCGGGGGCGAGAAGCCCATCGACCTCATCCGCGCTACCCGGCCGATTCTCATCGTGGACGAGCCGCAGAGCGTGGACGGCGGATTGCAGGGCCAGGGCAAACAGGCGCTGGGCGCCATGAGCCCACTCTGCACCCTGCGCTACTCCGCCACCCACGTCGATAAACACCACATGCTTTACCGCCTGGACGCGGTGGACGCCTATGAGCGCAAGCTGGTGAAGCAGATCGAAGTGGCCGCGGCCGGCATCGAGGGCGGGCACAACAAGCCCTACGTGCGGCTGTCGGCCGTCAGTTCCAAACGGGGCGCCATCACCGCCAAAGTCGAGTTGGACGTGCAGACGGCCGCCGGCGTTCAGCGCCAAGCGAAGACCGTGCAAGACGGCGATAACCTGGAACAGACCACCGGGCGCGCGGTCTATAACGACTGCCGCGTGGGCGAAATCCGGGTCGAGAAAGGGAAGGAGTTCCTGGAACTGCGGGTCCCCGGCGGCGAGCACTACCTGAAGATCGGCGAAGCCTACGGCGACGTGCAGCCGCTGGCGATGCAACGGGAAATGATCCGCCGCACGATCAAGGAACACCTGGACAAAGAACTGCGCCTTGCCGCCCTGGGGATCAAGGTCTTGAGTCTGTTCTTCATCGACGCGGTGGGGCGGTATCGCAAGTACGATGATGAGGGAAATCCTGTAAAGGGCGACTACGCGCTCATCTTCGAGGAGGAGTACCGCCGCCTGGCCAAGCACCCCGACTACCGGAGCCTGTTCAAGGAAGTGGACGTGACGACGGCGGCCGAAGCGGTCCACGAGGGATACTTCTCTATCGACAGGAAAGGAGGCTGGACCGACACGGCCGAAAACAACCAGGCGAACCGCGACAACGCCGAGCGGGCTTACAACTTGATTATGAAGGAGAAGGAAAAGCTGCTTGGATTCGACACGCCGCTGAAGTTTATCTTCTCCCACTCGGCGCTCAAGGAAGGCTGGGACAACCCGAACGTCTTCCAGATTTGCGCCCTGCGCGAAATGGGCACCGAACGGGAACGCCGCCAGACCATCGGACGCGGCTTGCGGCTCTGCGTGAACCAGCAAGGGGAACGCCTGCGTGGCTTCGATGTCAACACGCTGACGGTCATTGCCACCGAGGGCTATGAGCAGTTTGCCGAGAACCTTCAGAAGGAGATCGAAGAAGACACGGGCATCCGCTTTGGAATAGTGGAGAAACACCAATTCGCCGCCATCCCGGTCGTCGATGCGGCCGGCCATGCCACTGCCTTGGGCGTTGCGCAGTCGGAGGCCATTTGGACGCATCTCAAGGAAGCGGGCTACGTGGACGCCAGGGGCAAGGTGCAGGACCATTTGCGAACGGCGCTCAAGGAGAACACGGTGCAACTCCCGGAGGAGTTCCAGGCTCAGTTCCCGCAGGTGAAGGAAATCCTCCGCAAACTTGCCGGCAAGCTGGAGATCAAGAACGCCGACGAGCGCAAGACGATTAAGACCCGGCAGGCCGTGCTGCACAGCGATGAGTTCCAGGCCCTCTGGAACCGCATCAAGGATAAGACCACCTACCGGGTGCAGTTCGACAATGCGGGCCTGATCCAGAAGTGCATCGAGGTCATCAGCGAAGCGCCTCCGATCACCAAGACGCGCCTGTACTGGCGCAAAGCCGATCTTGCCATTGGCCGCGCGGGCGTGGAAGCGACGGAAAAGGCAACCTCCGCTCCCGTCGTTCTTGACGAGAGCGACATCGAACTGCCCGACCTGCTGACCGATCTCCAGGACAAGACCCAACTCACTCGCCGCAGCCTCGTGCGCATTCTGACCGGCAGCGGCCGCCTCAACGACTTCAAGCGTAACCCCCAGGAGTTCATTGAACTGGTGGCCGAGTCGATCAACCGCACGAAACGCCTAGCCCTGGTGGACGGGATTAAGTACCAACGGCTTGGCGACGAATACTACTACGCCCAGGAGTTGTTCGAGCAGGAGGAGTTGACCGGATACCTGAAAAACATGCTGGCCACAACCAAGTCGGTCTACGAGCACGTCGTCTACGATTCCTCCGGCGTGGAACGCACCTTTGCCGAGCAACTGGAACGAAACGAAGCGGTGAAGGTGTACGCGAAACTCCCCGGCTGGTTCAAGGTTCCGACGCCACTGGGCACCTATAACCCCGACTGGGCCGTGCTGGTCGAGAAAGACGGTGCGGAGCGCCTCTACTTCGTGGTCGAAACGAAGAGCAGCCTCTTCACCGACGACCTGCGCGACAAGGAAGGCGCCAAGATCAGATGTGGCGAGGCCCACTTCGAGGCCCTGGCCGTAGGCGAAAACCCCGCCCGGTTCATCAAGGCCACGAAGATCGACGACCTGATGGGACACTGTTAAAGGGGGCAGGCCGGGCACTGGTTCTCGATGAAGAGGCGTCAAGCAATCGAGGCGAGCGATGTTATTCGTCATCGACAAACCAGGATTTCAACGGGTCATCTCCATCGTCCGAGACGACCGCACGAAGAAAAGCCGGGGGCTGGCCGGACCGTTCCTGCGGTTGGAAGCCAAAGAGGATTATGTCAAGCTCGACGGCCTTCAGGTATCCGCCAAGATTCCGGCCACGGTGTACGAACCGGGCGTGTTGTTCCTGAAAGTAACCCTATTTCGCAAGCTGCTTCAGACGTTCAAGGGAGAGAAGTTCTTGACGATTCAGGTAACGGCCGATTGGCTGCTCATGGGGTATGTTCGCTTGGCGCTCGAATCGAACGAGATGCTGCTCTACGCCGATCCTGACCAGGCGCCGCTGGTGCATCCGGCTCTCGCATTCTCGCCCGTCGATTCAGTACCAAAGCCCCGATCTCCGCAACTGCTGCTGTTGGATGAAACGGACGTCGAAATAATACCAAAGCCTCGACATCCGTCATGGTTGTGCTGGAACGAACCGGACACTGAAACGAGGAAAAGTGACAAGTAATCATCTTGCGTGGACTTCGGTATCGGCAACAGTGGCCCGCGCATTGTCGGCGAAACTCACAGCGCGGGTTGGGGTTGGGTTCCAATTGCGAGTACGTTAAGCGACGTTCCCAGCGATTGGCCCTTCTCGATTGGAACAGACTCCGGTAGACTGTTTGCATCGGGACGGCCGGCGGCTCGTTGCAACGCCCCGGCCAAGCGACCTGGGCGGCGGCCAGCTACCGCCAAGCGGCCCGGCGGGTGAAGAGGAAACCTAATCGCCTCGACACCCGCCGCGGCCGGCCCGAGAAAGGATTAGGCCATGCTTTCGGATACTCTCTTCCCATTTGAACCCAATTTGCTCGATGTCTTCTGCGACGTTGACCCAGGAAGCGGAAAGCCGCCCCACCAGATAGCCCCGCTTACCTTCAACGAGACCTCTGACGCCGACCAGCGGATGGTAACGCGAGTTGACTTCTTTGCGACCTCTGACGCCGACCAGCGGGAGATAATTCAAGACGGCCCCCATCCGATCATTCTTTACCGCGTGGCCAAAGACACCCAGACCCGGGATACAAGCCTCTCAAGCCTCGCCAAGAAGCAAGTCTGTTGGGTGGTGGTCGAGGGAAGCCAGATCACAAATGACTGGGACGCCCAACTCATTTCTGAAGACAAGGCCGTGGAGATTCGGAAGTTGAAGGGCGGCACGGCACCGGCTGACGGCGAGCCCACGGGTGATTGCCCGGTACCACCGGATGGCTTCCGGTTTCGTGGCAAGGTGTACAGGGGATTAGCTCCCCGCCCCTTTGCAGCCTTCGTTTGCTCTTGGAATGCGCCGGAAAGGAGTGCAAGCCGCACCGCTCTTGCTGAGGCCGTTTGGGACGATCCAAACGACGAACAATCGGCGGACGAAGAGGGGCTAGCCGGGTTGCGCCGCGACCTAAACACTTTCTTTCGCGCACACAAAATCGGATACCACGCAAGGGTGAAAAACTGGTATCTATCCATTCTCGATGGTAATCCGAAAGTGCCCGCCAAGAAACAGCAGCCCCGCCGTAGATAGATTTTCCCACTTTTCTCCCACTTTTCTCCCGAAGGGGATTGCATAATGGCTTTCGTCAAAACTGACGGAGGCCGTTCATGCAATCCGTGATCAAAATCCCGCCGACCGCTGAGATTCGCAAAAACCTGGCGGCGGCTAAGGCCGAAGCCCGCTACTTGCGGCGGCTTTTGCCGATTGCCCAACAGCAGGAAGAAGCAGCCCGGCTTAGAGCCGAAGCTGTCGAGAAGCAGCTTACGGGCGAAAGAGGGCAAGGATGAAAAAAGGCTCCCCCAACAATGCCGCCGGCGCCCACCGCCCGACCTTCCCGCCAATCGACCCGCGCTTGTGTTACCCGTGGCGACGGCTGGCTGATTGGGGCTTCGGCAGCCGTGGCATCGCGGCGCTGCAAAAGGCCGGTTTATCGGCCTTGAGGTTCCACAAGCAGAAATTCTTTCTGGGGTCCGCCTTGATTGCCGTCTTGAAAAACGACAGCGGGGCGACCAATGACAAAGAAAAGCCCGGCAAAGGCGGCGACCTGGCCGGGCAGAAAGGTAAATCACTATGAGCATTGTAGCCGACACAAGGCAGGTTTACAAGTGCCATCCCTCCCCCAAATACCAAGACAACGTCCGGCGCGAAACGATGGAAGCGGCGCGGCGGATGGCCGGCAACCCGACGCCGTATCGCGTCAATCGGCGGCGGCCCTGCCCAATTTGCGGCAGGATCAAGTGGTGTCTCTTCGACCCACTGAGCGGCGTTTGCTTGTGCCCGCGGCAAGCTGATGGCGCCCTGGTCAACGATTCTCTCCAGCCGATTCGCCTTGGCGAGTTGGGGTTTGTCCACGTTCACGGGCCGGGGTCGATTTATGCCGGCGACCCACCCCCGCGGCCGTTACGGGCCAGCAAGGCGGCGGCTGTCGATCCGGCACGGCTGGCGGGAATCGCGGCCGCCTATCCCGCGTCGGGGGAGCATCTTTCCAGGGCGGCCGGGGAGTTGGGGCTTCCCGCGGCAGCCCTGGCTGCGTTTGGATTGGGTCGCCTTCCGCATTACTTCTCTGACGTTCACAAGAACTGCCCCACCTGGCTGTGGCCGGAGCGGACGGCGACGGGCGACGTGTGCGGCATCGGCCACCGGCGGCAAGGTGACGGCGAAAAGCGCGCCCAAGGCCACCGAGGCATCATCTTGACCACGACCCATGCCGCCGATCAGGAGCGGTTACGAGCCGACATCATAGCCCGTGGCCGGGTGATCGCGACGGAAGGATTCACTGACGGCGTTACCGCCCACGCAATGGGCGAAGTTGCCATCGGCCGCCCGAGCGTTTCCGGCGGCGTGGCTGAATGGGCGGCCCTGCTACTCAGTCTCGACTTGCCCGCGTCTGTTGCGGTGTTCCTGCTTGGCGAGAATGACCAGACGACCGATGGAAGGTGGCCGGGCCGCGACGGCGCCACGGAGGCAGCCCACAAGCTGGCAGCCGCGATCGGCTACCGGTGTCGGGTGGTAGTGGTTATGCCGCCGGCCGGCATCAAGGATTTGCGGGCCGCTTGGCAAGCTGGTTTCACAACGTGGGAAACCTACTGGCAACAGGCGACGATTTTGGAAACCCTCGCCACTCCCGATATACCTTGCGGATTGGTTGCGGATAGCTTGCGTTGTCCCAATTCTCACCTACAGAAAGAAAGCACAGTAGTCGGGAATTGGGACAGAGCGCCTCAAATGCAAACAATCCGCAAGGTATGGGCAAGCAATCCGTGGGATTGTGAAGCTGTGTTTGGAGTGGCCGGGCGGCAGGATTTTTCACCCGTCTTGTCTGCCGTGACCTGCCACAAGCGAAGTTGCCCCGTGTGCGGCCCGTATTGGAAGCTGAAAACCTACCGCCGGTTCGGCTACCACGTTTTCGCCCATGACGGGGAGTTGTACGCCGACCAGGTTCTTGACCTGGATTGGCCGGCGACCGTTAAAGAAATGCGGCGACGGGCCAAGAAGCTGGGGGTGCCGTTGCGGTACGTCGCCATTCGCAACGTCGATAACATGCTGACGGTCATTGCCTCCGTCTACCCCGGCGAAGTAGCCCGCCCCGTGGAGAAGGGCGAGGCCCTGGATTTGCTCAAGCGCGCCGTCGATACCGCGTCATTGGAACCGCGGCCGGTCAACTCTTGCCGCGAGTGGCGCCCACTCGATAAGCCGGAAGTGGAGCGGGTTTCCGGCGGCTGTTCGCCGTCCGCCTTCCACGCGACGTTGAAGACATGGGGGGCGACGGCGGAAGGCGGGGGCAGTCGATTTATCAAGTGCGACATTCCTAACCTTTTCCTCAGTGTGGACAAGACACTTGACACCGTCAAGGAAGCTGATTTTTGGCACGAAGCTTGGCTGCGAGACACAGCCGGCGGCGTCGAAGCCGATAGTTTCCATGTCCGGGCCGTGGAGCAGCGGGCGAGGGTTAAGGCCGTGGTAACGTGCCAGCATCCGCCCGACCAGGTGAAGGAACTTCCGACGTTCGACGGCTTTGTAAATCGGCAATGCGGGGTGTGTGGCCAGTGGTTCCCCTGCCGGTACGCCTTTACTCCCGCACGTCAGAACGCCGCCGAGGGCCAAATAGCCCTTGCGACGGCCGAGACGGTCTAAACCTCGACCAGGGCAGCGGGAACGCAACAGCGGGCAGGGTGAGGACCAAGAACGACACGGCCCCGAGCGGGGTCGTAAAGGTAAACGGGGTTGCTGGTATGAGCCTGAAAATCCAATTCGACGAAAACGATCTCCGACCTCTTGTCCAGTTGGCCGTGGCCGAGGCCCTCGACCGTCTGGAGGCCGAGCGGGCGAAGCTCCAAGGCCGTTTGGCGTTCACGGAACCGGAGGCCGGCGTTCTGCTGGGCGTGAAGCCCCACGTGCTACGCGACTGCCGGCGCCGCGGCGAGTTGCAGGGGGCCAAGGTCGGCAGCCGAATCGTCTACACGCGGGCCGACCTGCTTGATTTTCTCGACCGCCAAAAAGATAATTTGTGATGCCCGCTTGACATAAGCACCGAACGGTGTATAATAGCCGATGGAGTCGAAAACATGGCACTTCAAGACCAATTGCGACAGGCCATCAAGGACAGCGATTTGAGTCTCTACCGCATCGCCAAAGGCTCCGGCATCGCCTATCAAGTTCTGCACCGCTTCGCCAGCGGGGAACGCGACTTGACGCTGGAAACCGCCACGAAGCTGGCGGATTACTTTGGCATGAGACTGACCCGCCCTCGACGGCCCAAGACTGGAGGGTAGTAAAATGAAGGCGTGGCTATTCCAGGACACTCGGCAAAAGCAGAAGGTGGGCGACAAGTGCCCGTGGTCGGTCGGCTGGTTCGAGGATGGGCGAAAACGCAGCAAGAAGATCGGATGCCGGTCGATGGCCGAGAAATTCGCCCAGAAGATCGAGAACCAGGCGGAGGCGGGCGTTTTGCAGACCGACAGCCGGAAGCGCTGGATCAAGTTCCGAGAGGAGTGGGAAGCGAAAATCGGCGCCGGCATGGAGCCGCAGACCAAGCGATGCACGCTTGACGCCATAGAACACTTCGAGCGGATCATTAAGCCGGGCCACGTCCAGAAGGTTCGAGCGCAGACGATTGACGAGTATGTCTCCAAGCGCCGGATCGAAAAGGGGAAGAAGGCCGACAGCAGACTCTCGCCCGCAACGGTCAACAAAGAATTGCGGCACCTACGGGCCGTGCTCCGGGTCGCCTACGAATGGGGCTACCTGCCGAAGATGCCGAGAATCCGCATGGTGAAGGAACCGGAGAAGCTCATCCGGTACGTCACCCCGGAACACTTCGCGGCTATCTATGCCGCTTGCGATGCGGCAGAACGGCCGCAGTCGGACGTCTACTCCGCGGCCGACTGGTGGAGGGCGTTTCTGGTCTACCTGTACATGACGGGCTGGCGGGTGAACGAACCTCTGGCCTTGCGGTGGGACGACGTTTCCCTGGACAAGGCCACGGCGATCACCTGGCACGAGGACAACAAGGGCAAGCGTGATGAGGTTGTGCCCCTGCATCCCGTCGTCGTCGAGCATCTCCGCAAGCTGGTTGACTTCGGCCCGATGGTGTTCCCTTGGCCGCATCACGAGCGTACCCTCTACGTCGAGTTCGCCCGCATCCAGCAGGCCGCGAAAGACGAGAACGGCGAGAGGATCATCGACCTGCCCTGCCGAGAGAAGCACGAGCACACGGACGCCTGCCACCTGTACGGCTTCCACGACCTGCGGCGGGCGTTTGCCACGCAGAACGCTTTGCGACTGAACGAGAACGCCTTGCAGGCCCTCATGCGGCACAAGTCCTACCTGACGACGAAGAAGTACATCAACATGGCCCGGCAGTTGGATGGGGCGGTGGAGCAACTCCACGTGCCGGAGTTCCTCAAGACCACCTGAACCCGGTCAAATCGGCCCGGACAACGGCAGTCACTCGGCTGCCGTTTTGTGTTGGGCATCAGGCGGGGGGAAAACGAGTTCCCGGAGGCCAATGTGGAGTGTTTATGGAGTGTTGACGCATCCGAGACAGGTCGTCTGGTTGCGGGAAGTAGACGCAACTTTATAATTGACAATAGGTTTCGGAAATAGGCCCGGTAGGAATCGAACCTACGACCAAGGGATTATGAGTCCCCTGCTCTGACCGCTGAGCTACGGGCCCAACCAGAAAAGTCAGTATGAAGGTTTATGGCGAAAAGGGAAAGGGGGAGAGGGGAGAGGGGAAGGAGAAAATGATGAATGATGAATGATGAATACTGATGCAACGGTCCTGCTTTCCTAATTTCCGCTTCATCGTTCACCGATCAATTCCGTGATGCAAACCGCTTTGCGGCCACGGCAGGCGCCGGGCTTGGCCAGATACTTCGGTTCG
>JAHIKV010000348.1 GCA_018897395.1 Planctomycetota bacterium
ACAGCCTCAGGTCGGCCAAACCCTTTCTGATCATTAACTGCGTGGCCATTCCCGAGACCTTGCTGGAGTCCGAACTGTTCGGCTATGAAAAAGGGGCCTTTACCGGGGCCGTCAACCGGCGGGTAGGCAAGTTCGAGCAGGCCCACGGCGGCACCGTGTTCCTGGATGAAATCGACGACATGCCGTTTTCCATTCAAGCCAAGATCCTGCGCCTGCTCCAGGAGAGGAGCATCGAACGCTTGGGGGGCCGGGAACCTATTCCGGTGGATGTGCGCATCATCGCGGCCACTAACCGGGACCTGGAAGCGGCCCTGGCCCAGGGGCGGTTCCGGGAGGACTTGTATTACCGCCTCAAGGTAGTCACGCTGTGGCTGCCGCCGCTCAAGGAACGCTTACAGGATATCACCCTGCTGGCGGATTACTTCCTGGCCCGGTTTGCCAAGGAAATGAGCCTGGGCAACCCCGGTACGACCGCAGAGGCCAAGCTGTTGCTCCAGAACTATCCCTGGCCCGGCAATGTGCGGGAACTGGCCAACGCCATGCAAAAGGCGCTGATCTTCAGCCGGGGCTATCCCATTGACCCGGATGACGTTTCCCGGGCCATCGGCGGCGAAAGTCTGGCCAAGGAAGCCGGAGACCAGCAGACGGACGAGATTGTCCGCCAGTGGGTGCGGCAAACCCTGGCCGCCGGGGAAGGCAAAGACGTATTCGAGACCTGCATGGATCACTTTGCCAGTCTGATCATCAGCGAGGCCCTGGACCTGACCGGCGGCAACCGCAGCCGGGCCGCCAAGCTCTTAGGCATTTCCCGGCCCACTCTCTTGTCCAAGATCGACAAATACCGCCTCCGGCTTGAAACCTCCGTAAAGCTTGAGGGACCCTGAGTATCAGTGAGCAGGGAGCAGTAAGCAGTGAGCAGACAGCTTTCAGCACACGGGGATTTAAACCGCGGTTATTTCATAACCTGTAATAACCCAGATGTGAGCTGACCATCATCAAACCGGGATCAGATGAGACCTGACACTTGGGACTAAAACTTTAAATCTCGCCAGGGTCTTAGATAGAGCTAAGATATCCATATCAACCCACTGTAATGGATTTTTTAAGCGTGGATAGATAGTAGTAGGCCGCTATCTTAGTGCAGATTATTTCTTCAATATGGGGAAATTTTAAAGAAGGCCCAGTTTGGCAGACCTATATTGGTTCATTATAATCGGAATGCAAGCGGATAAAGTTGACATTTCTTGAGAAAAATTGACCGGTAACATGGTTAGGTCTGGTCGCTTAATGGCAGATTTACCCTTGAGCATCAAGCAGGTTAGAAAAAGAAACCTGAAAAAAGCTGATAGCCTATATTGTACCTATCGTTAGCACCTCCAGCATACAGAAATAGAACTCTTCCCGGTCAAGGATATACTGATCGGAAGTCGGGTCAAAATGTGCCCGCCACTGCTGGAGGTCTTCTTTTGATAAATAGGGAGAGGCAATTTTTACATACCAGTCCGCATTACCGGCAATATAGCGTTTAGCTTCGGGGGTGAGAGGGGCAAGTTTTTGGATGGCATAGGAGGTGGTAGAGACATCTTTTAAGCCTGCTTGCAGGAATAGGCCATGCATCTTGCGTCCCATAAAGTTATCAAAATGTGGATTGGGCGGATTTTCCTTAAGACCCCGGGCGTTTGCGGCCAGGACTCTTAACGACAGTTGAGGCTCTATGGGATGAAAGATAAAAAGGGCGCCATCAAAATCTTTGGCCGCTACTCTTCCACCTTCCTTTGTCACCCGCTTTTGCTCTGTCAGTGCCTTTAGGGGATCTGTAACATAAGCAAAACAATTGCCGAAGAAGGTAAGATCAAAGGTATCATCTTCAGAGGGGACGGCGAAGAAATCCGCCACTTTATACTCAATGATGTCCTTAAGATCTTCATTTTCCAGAGCTTCCACCGCATAATCGATCAACTCGGGGGAAAAATCAAGCCCAAGAACTCGCCCATGAGGCTTTACCTTCTCCGCCAGTAGAGGTGCCCATAGACCCGGCCCACATCCTATGTCCAGGACTACATCACCTGGCTGTAGATGTAAATCTTCGACCATTTGACGCCGTTCCTGCTCTTTGGTCAGATGATGGTCAAGAAGCCACCCAATCTCGGTCATATTCAAACCTTTGTCGCCTTGAAACGCTTTTCTTGCCTCTGCCATTAAGATCCCTCGCTCTTATTGTTCGAGATTATGCGGCAGCCTTGGCCACCGCAGCCCAGAAATGATTTTGGGGACCTCTCTCCCCGAGTGTAATCCCGGAACCTGTTTCTTTATTGGAGCCCAATGATCTCTTTGAAAGGAATGATAGCACAAATTACTAGGAAAAACAAATACTTTTAAAAATTAACCATGTCAGCCCCCTCATGGTTGGCGCATATCTTGCCAGGTTAGACAATTATCCTCAGAAGATAAGCGAAAGATCCGGATATGATCTGAAAAGCGCAATTGACCTTTTGTGGGGGGATTTCCGGAATCCTTTTTTGTCTGATGATATTTTGCCTGGATGGAGAAGTTGTCTGGTCAAATCTTGACCATTACACATCACCGTACCC
>JAHIKV010000306.1 GCA_018897395.1 Planctomycetota bacterium
AACCTGTTGCAGGTAAAAGCCCTGCAACACTAATTTCCGTTCGCTAATGGCAAACCGCCGTGCGACGGAAAATTGCACTGACCATTGATTTCTCCAGTGGAAAGATACACAAGCTGGGCATTTTCTCAGAAAGTGCAGAAACAACATATAGGCGCAAATATGGCAAAGCGAAAATCCCCAGTCTCCGTGGAAGATTTTGTTACGGCTTACGCCAAGTCGAAATCGACGGGCGAAGTGGCCGACAAGCTCGGCATGAGCACGTCGAGCGTCCACGTCAGGGCCTCCACCTTGCGCAAGTCGGGCGTGAGGCTCAAGCGCTTTCCACGCGGCAGGAGAACGCGCCTGGACGTGGCGGCCTTGAACGAGTTGTTGGGCCGGTTGGGCGCATTGGACGACGCGCCCGAAACGCCGCAAACCCCATCGCGCCGCGCCGTCCGACGCCCGAAAACCACCCCCGTTGCCGCGTCGAAGAAGCGCCGGTAGGCGATAAACGATAATCGAACGCACAATGAGCGCCACCCACAATCCGACTTTCGATTTGGCCCGCTATGAATCGCTGGAGAAGGACGCCCTTGTCCGGCGTGTCCAAGCCGTGCGTGCGGAAATGGGGCCCCGGCTGCTGATCCTCGGCCACCACTACCAGCAAGACGAGGTCATTGCCCTGGCCGACCTGCGCGGCGACAGCTACGGACTGTCGGAACTGGCTGCCAACAGTGAAGAATGTCGGGCAATCGTCTTCTGCGGCGTCCACTTCATGGCCGAGACGGCCGACATCCTGGCCAACCGGCCGGAGCGGCTGGCCGAGCGCGGCGGCCTGCGCGTGCCGGTCATTCTGCCCGACTTGGACGCCGGCTGCTCGCTGGCCGACATGGCCGACGTCGAACAGGTCGAAAAATGCTGGAGCGAACTGGCCGAAGTGATCGACATAGACGACGTGACGCCGATCACCTACGTCAATTCGGCGGCCGAGTTGAAGGCGTTTTGCGGCCGTCGCGATGGGATCGTCTGCACGTCGTCCAACGCCCGGGCCGCGCTCGATTGGGCCTTCCAACGCCGCGGCCGCGTGCTCTTCTTCCCCGATCAACACTTGGGCCGGAACACCGCCCGCACGATGGGCATTCCCCTAGAGCAAATGCCGCTCTGGGACCCGCGCCAAGACAAACTCGGCGGCAACTCGGCGGAGGCGATTCGAGGCAGCCGGGTGATCCTCTGGCGGGGCTTCTGCTGCGTCCACCAACGGTTCACCTCCTATGACGTGGCCTACTTCCGCGCGAAGTATCCCGGCATCAAGATCATCGTCCATCCCGAGTGCATGATGGAGGTGGCCGATCTGGCCGACGTGGTCGGCTCGACCAGCAAGATCATCCGCGAGATCGAGCAATCGCCGCCGGGCACGCGATGGGCCATCGGCACCGAGCTGCATCTGGTCGACCGTCTGCGGCGCGAACATCCCGAGCAGGAAATACATCTGCTGTCTAACGAGTCCTGCGTCTGCTCGACGATGTTCCGCATCAACCTGCCGCGTCTATGTTGGGCGGTGGAGAACCTGGCGGCCGGCACGCCGGTCAACGTGATCGAGGTCGAGCCGGAAACCGCCCGCTGGGCACTGGAAGCATTGCGGCGGATGCTGGATGTGAAGTGACCGCAGGGAGTGGATATGAGTAACTCGATCACCCATTGTATTTCGTGTGGCAGCGACAAGCTTGAAAAGAAGCGGCGCGGATTTCCCGTCACCGTTCACGGAACGGCCCTGAAAGTCCCCAATATCGAGTTCTACACATGTTCTCGATGCGGCGAAACGTTCCTTGATCTCGACAACGAGACAAAGCTCGATCTCTATCTGAAACGACGGCGAACATCCGCGAAATCCAAAAGAGCGATCAATCCCCGCCGGGCACATGCACGTCGGGCGTCGGCAGATTGATCACCGGCGGGGGGGCGTCGGTTTCGGGCTTCTCGCTTTCCGGCTTCGCTCCCTCGAAGAGCGGCGCGTCGGCCGCGTCACCGATTTCCTCGACCAGCGAAACCTTCTCGCCGTCGGCCAACGCGACCTCCATGATGATGATCTCCCATTTGCTCTGCATCAAGCGTGCGAGGACGTGGGCCTTGGCCCGGCCCTTGGGTCCTTGGATGTTCCAGCGGACCTCCCTCTCGCGGTCTTCGAGCCGGGGACTGGGCGGCGGCCAGCCCGCGGCCTGAATCGGCGCGCCAAGCTCATTCCGCAAAGCATCGCTTCCCGCGATCTTTTTCATCGCCAAGCGATACTCGTCCAGGCAATACACGCGGCCGAAGAAGGACCAATATCCCCAGCCGGCGCCGATCGCCATCAACACCAACAGATCGACGAGAACGAACCAAAGCCAGTTGCGTCCGAACCAGCCGCGCCGTTTCCGCGCCAACTCCGGCGAGTTCCGATCGACGGCCGCCAGGTCAACATCTTTTGAGTTCATATCGACGGCCGCCAAGTCAACATCTTTTGAGTTCATGGCGATGACTCCAGTTTGAGGAACGCCGGGTCAATATCGCGCCAACTCGGATCGGGTCCGTCGAATCGGACCAGCGCGTGGCCGTTGAAGTTGACCGTCACCACCCTGCCCGGCACTTCGGCCCAACGGGTCAACTCCGGCCGTCGGGCGTCCACCAGCACCCGCCTGCCGGCATACTGTTGCTTCAGTCGTTCAACATCGTCGAGCCGCATAAAAATGTACCACTTTTGCCGCCGAACGGCAATCATTCGAAAAGGTTCAAGGTTCAAGGTTCAAGGATGAAATTACGTTGGAAACTCCTTTGACATTGAACCTTGAACCTTTGACCTTGAACCTTTGACCTTGAACCTTACGTATTATTGCTTGCCCGCCCTGTATCGTAAATAGGCGTCGAGGAACTCCTGGATGTGGCCGTCGAGCACGTCGTGGAAACTCGTCTCGGCGTGGCCGGTCCGTGCGTCCTTTACGCGTTGCTCCGGGTGAAGAAAATAATTGCGAATCTGCGAACCGAACCCGACCTTGGGCATCTGGTTGTACTTGGCCGCCTGTTCGGCCTCGCGCTTTTCCTCCTCGATTCGGGCCAGCCGGGCACGCAGCATCTTCAACGCGGTAGCGCGGTTCTTATGCTGGCTCCGCTCGCTCTGGCACGCCACCGCGATGCCGGTCGGACGGTGAATCAGCCGCACTGCGCTGGAGGTCTTGTTGACGTGTTGCCCGCCGGGACCGCTGGCCCGAAACACCTGCTCCTCGACGTCCTCGTCGCGGATTTCGATGTCGCATTGATCGGAGACCTCGGGCGAGACGTCCACGGCGGCGAAACTCGTCTGCCGCTTCCGCTCGGCGTTGAATGGGCTGATGCGGACCAGCCGGTGCATGCCGCTCTCTCCCTTGAGGTAACCGTAGGCCATCGGCCCTCGCACGGCGACCGTGGCGCTGTTGATGCCCGCCTCCTCGTTGTCCTGACGGTCGAGGACTTCGGTCTGGTAATCGTTTTCCTTTGCCCAGTTCAGGTACATCCGCAAGAGCATTTCGGCCCAATCGTTGGCGTCGGTTCCTCCGTCGCGGGCGTTGATCGTCAGCAGCGCGGCGTTGGCGTCCAACGGGCCGCTCAACAGGGCCTTGGTCTCCAGCGCATCGACCGCTTGCTCGAGGCGTTCCAGTTCGCCGGGCACTTCGGTTGCCAGGTCGTCGTCCTCCTGGGCCATCTCCATCAGCGCGGCCAGATCGTCGCCCGCCTTGAGCACTTCCGCCAAGGGCTTCAACACGGCCTTCAGCCCCTTCAACTCGGCGACGACCTCGCGGGCTTTTTCTTGATTGCTCCAGAAGTCGGGCGCGGCCATCCGCTCCTCGATCGCTTCCGC
>JAHIKV010000307.1 GCA_018897395.1 Planctomycetota bacterium
CACCACGTCTGACAATCGACTTGGCGTCGAAAGCATTGTCAGCAGGCAAAGTCCAGCGGTTGCCGGACGCAAACAACTCGGGTAAACGGATCGCGCGATTCAATTTGGGAAGAATGGGCATTTTTTCAGAAAGTGCAGTCTGGATAGCTTGCAAGCAATCCAAGAGAGCTACGGGGTTGACCTTCGATTCGATGAAAAAAGTGACGGGTGATAGGTCAGACAACGTACCCTACGTGCCCTACGTGCCCTAAATCGGGCCGAAAAAGGCCGAAAACGGGCAGACAAAAGGGTACATAGGGTACGTAGGGCACGTTCCCAGGGGTAGGTAGGTGCAAAAAATGAAAACAAACGCAACCGACTTTTTGGCGGGTCTATTTGGTCAGGGCAAAGCGGACAGTCCGCCCGCGCCGACTCCCGAAGCGGCGGACCCACTGGCGACATTGCCGTTTGCTGATTGGGTACTTCGCCCCGACGCCCACGGTCGCATTGGGTGGGAAGCCCCCGGCCTGCCCGAGGTTGACCGATGGTGGGCGCGGTGTGACTTCCTCGACCTGCCCGTGGTGCCCGAGGGCTTCCGGCTGGGCGACATCCAAGAACCGGCCCCGAGGATTGCGCCCTATTGCGATTCTGGCGGCATGGTCGATGTTTTGTACCTCGGCGGCAAGCGGCCCCTACAAAGGCAGCCAGAGGGCTTTGGCGGGGCGTGAAACGGGCAAGATGGAATTGCCGAAAAGTGCGAAGCGGTGCGAAAGTGAAAAATCGGAAAGGGTGGCTTGACATAAGCATAGCAGCCGATATACTAAGATTATGGGCGGCGAGAAACGATTTTCGGACCTGCAACGGATGTTGGAACAAGCCGGTTGGCGGCTGGTGCGCGTTCGCGGTTCGCATCACTGTTTCACCAAGCCCGGCGAAACGCTGTTGTCCATTCCGGTCCATCAAGGGAAAGTGAAACCTTACTATGTCCGCCAAGTCGAAAAAATCTGCCAAGGCGATTGACCGGCCTATCGACGCCGACACAATGGCGAAGGCCAACAAGATTGCCGACCGGTATCAGATTATTATGGTCCGCGAAGAGGGCCATTGGTATGGCCGGGGCCTAGAATTGCCCCACGTCTTTGGCGACGGCAAGACGGCCAACCAGTGTATCGAGAACACCAAGGAAGCGTTGGCCGGGGCCGTGGCTTACTTGCTGGAAGAGGGGCGGCGACCGCCGACTCCGGCGAGCACAGGTGCCCGCACGGCCCAAGTCAACATCCGCTTGACGGCCGAAGAAAGGGCGTTGCTTGAAACAACGTCGCGCCGGAAGGGATTCTCGGGACTGTCCGATTTTGTCCGCGCGGCGGCTATGGAACTATCCAAGTGAAAGGCGGGTGAGCAATGGCGAGTATATCGCGGGAACCAAACGGGCGGCGGACAATCCAATTCGTCGGCGGCGACGGAAAGCGGCGGTCGATCCGGCTGGGTAAGGTGTCGCAACGGCTGGCCGAAACGGTGCAAGTGAAGGTGGAACACCTTGCGGCGGCACAAACGACCGGCGGCGCGCTGGACGGCGAAACGGCGCGATGGACGGCGGACCTCGACGACACCCTACATGCCCGACTTGCGGCCGTGGAATTGTTGGAACCCCGCAAGGCGGCAACCGTGGGCGGGCTGTTGGACGACTTCCTAAAGGCGAATCCCCACGCCAAACCCGCTACGCTGGTTGTGTGGGGCCAAGTGGCCCGATGCCTGCGGGAACACTTCGGGGAAGCCCGGCAGTTGCGGACCATCGGAAGGGCGGAGGCGGAAGGGTTCCGCCAGTGGTTGATCGGGCGGGGGCTTGCCGCAACCACGATAACGAAGCGGGTGCAATTCGCCCGGCAATTCTTCGCCCACGCCGTCCGTTGCGAGTGGATCGAACGGAACCCCTTCGCCGACGTATCGCACAAGGGCGGCGACCCTCGGGCAAGGCAGAGATACATAACCGAAGATGAAACGGCCCGGCTTATCGACGCGGCCCCAAACTGGATATGGCGGACAATCATTGCCCTGGCCCGCTATGGCGGACTGCGGACGCCTTCCGAAACGCTATCCCTACGCATAGCCGCGCTCGATTGGGAGCGTGGGGCTATGGCCGTCACGTCGCCAAAGACCGAAGGCCACGGGCAAGGGCAACGGATGGTGCCGATGTTCGCCCGGTTGCGCCCGTTCTTGGAAGAGGCTTGGAACATGGCCGAAGAGGGGCAAACGCACGTCATTCCCGAGAACTTATACCTTCCGGCGGCGCACGGCCCACGGGGCTGGGTGAATTGCAATCTGCGGACCACCTTCGAGAAGATCGTCAGGCGGGCCGGGTTGGAACCTTGGCCCCGCCTCTTCCACGCGCTGCGGGCGAGTTGTGAAACCGACCTGGCCCGAGAGTATCCGATTACCACGGTCTGCAAGTGGATTGGCAACACCGTGGCGATTGCGGCGCGGCATTATGTCCAGGTAACAGACGCCGACTTTCAACGGGCGGCAATGGGCGGTGCAGAGGCGGTGCATAATCCGGTGCAGCAACCGTCAGAATCGGGTCGCAAGGCGCGGCAACCGAAACAAGAAACCCCCGCATTTGCCGAGAAATGCGAGGGTATGCGAGAGTATACAACGGTACAGGTGGAGGCGGCGGGAATCGAACCCGCGTCCCGCGACGTTTCCGTGTATGCTTCTACGTGCGTAGTCGGATGATTTACGCCTTCGCCGCTAAAACCCCCAACCGACGGGGTGAAATTGCAGCTAGTCGGGAACTAATTTAATCCCGGGCGTACCCAACGGTGACCCGGGACGATCCGGAATTGTGGCCGGCAGTCGGGCCTCTCCGGCGAAGGCCCTCAGCCGGGGCAACCTATCTCTAGGCAGCCATTGCGAGATTAGACTCGGCAATTAAGTTTTTTGGTCGGCTTTTTACGTGGCCTGCTGACCAACCACGGCACGCCACCTACACTTCCATCGCCCGGTCGAATCCAGTTCGCCCCCAATCGGTCAAACAACGGACCGGTCAACACATAGAGTATACTTCTGGAAAGAGGGTTTGTCCAGGGGACGGTTGGGTTGGTAGGGCCATCGCTTTGCTCGACTCGTTCCCGCCGCTACATTATAGGCCTGCACTCCAAGGATTCGACCATGGATAATCTTTTAGCGGCCTTGATGGGCGTAGTGGAGGGGCTGACCGAGTTTCTGCCCATCTCGTCCACCGGACATCTGATCATTGCCGGCCATTTCTCCGGCTTCGATAACATGATGCCAAAGGACGCGGCTGACGCCTTCAAAGTTGTCATCCAACTCGGCGCGATCCTGGCAGTGGTGGCCGCTTACCCCGGCCGCTTCACCGGGCTGCTCCGCTTCAGCGACAACCGCGGACTGACGGGCCTCCGCGGCATCGGGCTGCTGGCGATTACCTCCATTCCCGCCTCGATCGTCGCGTTGTTCGTGCGCGAATCCATCCACGAGCACTTGTTCAACAACACAACCGTCTCCATCGCGTTGATCGTCGGCGCCCTATGGATTTTGGCGGTCGAGCGTTTTCGCCCGCGTGCCCGAGTCGATAGCGTCGATGCGATTACATGGAAAGAAGCCTTGGCGATCGGCCTGTTCCAATGTCTGTCGCTGTGGCCGGGCATGTCGCGGTCGGCCTCTACCATCCTCGGCGGCATGATAGTGGGCGTCGAGCGGAAAGCGGCCACGGAATACTCCTTCTTCGCGGCCGTGCCGATCATGGTCGCCGCGACGCTCTACGAATTTTACAAGAGCTACACGCTCTTTGAGGCCGCGCAATTGCAAATTTTGGCGATCGGTTTCATCGTTTCGTTTGTTTCCGCTTGGGCGGCGGTGAAGTCCTTTATCCATTTTCTCGGCCGTCACACTCTCGTCCCGTTCGGCTGGTATCGGCTGCTCGTGGGCGGTGTGGTTCTCTGGATGGCGTTGCGTAGTTAAAATGATGGTGTCTGGGAAATGGGCCACAAGAAAACGCAATTTGGCCCCGGAGGAATACACCTCGTTGTTACACATAAGTCCGACAGAGGTGGCGGATCAGGGCCGTTCACGGCCAGTCTTTTAAAGCTAGCAGTGCTTACTCATTGAAATCAAAGGACTTGCAGTTGTGGTCGTTAGTCTACAAGTGGATGGCGCGCGAAACGCATCGTCGGCACACCATTGGTATTCTTCGAGGAAAACGTAGCTGTC
>JAHIKV010000375.1 GCA_018897395.1 Planctomycetota bacterium
AATGTGCCTGTACTGTAAAAAAAAGCGCCACCACCGCTATTGCCCGACGAATTTCCAATAAACAGACAGTTGATTACACTACAGCCCGCGCCACCCACTCCACCACCATTCTGCACCGCCGAATTTCCGATAAATGTGCAGCGATCTAATTTGGCTGGATGTTGTGCTCCACCGCCGTAAACGGTTGTCGAATTACTGATATACGTGCAATTGAACATGGAACCGTAACATGTGCCGCCAGGGGTATTTTTGATAATCGAACAGTTATACATGGTGCAACGGTCCGCTCCGCCAGCACCACGCGCCGAATTTCCGATAATTGTGCAGTTGGATAAAATACTCCCAGCTGCTCCGCCGCCGTAGGATAGACTATAGTTCCCCCCTATCGTATTTCCGATAAGTTGGCAGTTAAACAATGTGCCACCGCGCACCCCGGCACCCATGTCCTGCGCTGAATTTCCGGTTATTATACAATTAGATATAGCTCCTGAACACCATGCGCCCCCGCCGCTATAATCATTACTCTCTGTTGGACTAGTTCCACCAGATAGCGTAGCGCCGTTGGTCAGCGTGAACCCGATCAGCCAGGAATTATTGGTCATAAATACGCAACGGACTGCCGCCGGGCCCTTCGGGCTTGAACCCTTGATGATTGTGTTCGTCGGGTCGTTGTTCGCGCTCCTTACGGTGATAGCGTTAGTGATCGCAACCCGATTGGTCAGATCTGTGCCGCCGAGCCCGCCGGGCCAGTTCTTAACCCCGCCGGTTTCATACACGCCGTTGCTGACCAGCACCAAGTCGCCGACAGCACACAGGCTGATTGCATCCTGGATGTTATTTGTCGCCGTTGCCCAGGTTGTTGCGCCACCTCCGGGTCCATTGGTCGCCACGTAGTACGTGTTGGCCCCAATCACAAGGGCGCCGGACCAGAGCAGGACGACAAGAGTTATCAGCCGCAGTCGGACTCGCCTGCTCGCCTGGGCAAAGCGCTTCGGCGAAGCCTGGTGGCGGTCAACAATACGCATAACGCCTGTTATCCAGGAATCGAACATATTGATTTTACTTATCATTTAATCCCTCGTCATAGTATTTTGATTTCAATGGAATGTCAACATAGACCGAGTCTCCTTGAGGCACGTCGAGCTCCGCAACCCATCCTCCTATCAGGGGCGTGTTTGTTGGAGACATCAACTTGGTATGAACCACCTTGTCCAGAGGGTTATGAACCTCAAGGCGAGCTTGACGGTCATTCGTTTCAATCAGCGTGAATTTCAGTCCTGGCTGTTCACTGACAATCACATTACCAGCCCATACATCAACCCCGGCATCGATGGCCACCTGGAACAACGCATCCCCGTCCACGACCGGCACAAATATAAAATAACCAATTTTCTTTTCATAGAATGCAACCGACCCATTATCAACCACGCCCTTAATACGCACGGGCAGATCAATAACCATGTTGCGCGGACCGGCGGTGAAACGGGTCTCGCCGCCTTGTGCTTCCAGGGTTAACAGAAAGTTTGCATCCACAAGCTTTCCAACAGAAACCTGTATGGGATAGCCCTTAGTACCACCCCCCAGGTTTAACGATATGGCTACATCATTGCCGACACGCCCCGCTTTCTCCCCATCGGTAAGAAATCCGGTAACTACCCGGAATGACAATTCTGTTCCTGCGGCAATCTTCTCGCCGGCCTTGCCCACCCCCAGGGTAACGGCGCCAAAACACCCGGGGTTTTTTCTGTCCGGTGACACATCCATAACCATGGGCGTTTTACCTGCGTTCGCTAAAAACGGACTTCCCAGCAACGGTCCCGCCGTGACAAATCCGCCCGGCGCCAATGTGTTCCAAATGACGTGATTGAATGGATGAACTTCCCCTACTACACCCAGATCCGGCAAAGACCAATAGAAACTATCAAGCCCGGTTTTCCAAGCCGAAAAGCTCACCACCGGAATAGGTTGCCTAGTGTCAGACAGCGTAACCTCTTTTTTAAAACGTAATTTCCCCTCAAATAATGACAACGCTGCCTTGTATTCCGGCAATGTCTTTCCCATATATTGGGGACGAAACCAGAAAAACTCCAAATTCGCCCGGCTAGCAGGAATAATTGACGTGATTTCCTGGTCGGCCAGCGACGTCTCCCCTGTTGGCATTCGCACTGCTGATGCCCAAACATCTTTCGTCGTATATGGCCCAACCCCTCGTGTCGTTTTGGTTTTAAACACGTTACAAAAGTAACTCGCCAATGCGACTTCTATTGGACGCTCATAGACAGCTCCCGGTGGCAACTCATAGACACCTGCCGGTGGCAAGTTACTCTCCCCTTTGGCAATAACACGAATATAAGGCGCGGATACATACGCCTGGCGCACCATATTCTGCATCCCATCCCACCCCCGCCACCCGTAAAAAGAAGGGATCCAGTTAGGTGGCTTTCCGGGAAACTCATGCCGACCCGGATGATAAAAAGGATGATTCTGGGTCTGGAGCGCATTTTGATTATCAGAACAGAAATAGAGGCCGCGGGCATTATTAAACGTCACCCGTGGAGAACTATACGCCATCCGCCCCTGGGTATCGGTCACCCGCACCACAAACGCGTGTTGACGATCATGCACCCCGGTCCATGAACGCGCAAACTTCTTCTCGCCCTTTGGTAAAAACCGACGATAAATAACGCCATTACCATCCAGAACGGCCACTTCCGCCAAGCCAACCTCGCTGGAAGCCATCACACAACACCGAAAATATTGAAGCCCCTTGGTGAATTCCAATCGGCCCCCCCCATAATTCCATTCCGCGAGGTTAAATTGATCTATCTGCGGCCCCTGCGTTACATACATGAACCAATCCGAATATAGAGGCCAAGGGGGAAAACCCCCCACGGGTAAAATATTCGCCAAGGCATCGGATAGATTCTTTCCGGTAATCTTCATCACGCAGTTGGTTGTCATCGCTTTAAGCTCATCGATCGTGGAAATATCCGCATAGGCGGTCGGCACCAGGGACTGCTGATTACCAATAATTTTGAAGTAAATCTGCGTATTGTCGCAATCTAACTTGCCCCTCCGGTATTCCCACAGCGCAAGAAAATGATACCACCATAGATTGCGCGGATCCGGAACAATGCGCGCCACACTCAAAGGAAGACGCGCCAGTCGACCACAAACGTGTGAGGCATTATAGCTTGAGACCTTAGAAGCGTAGAGACCATCTTTTAACACCCGCTTGCTGCCCGGCTCCAATAGTTCGGCAGGGGGCAAATAAGCCGGATTGAAATAGACCCAGCGAATCCCAGACACATCGCTGTATTGTATGCCCGGAACCGCGCGAAAAGATGAATCCGAAACCACCTCACATTGCTTCTTTAACTCTTCATATTTCATGTCCGTCAACAGTTCCCATGGATCCGTGAACATGACGAATGAAATCCCCGCTTGACGCGCCGCCTGGGAATACTCTGCCACCGTGGCTTTTCCATCAGACAAACTCGAATGCAGGCCGGCAAATCCTTTAAACCAGTTCGTCACGGGCTGCATCGGCAAGGGAGGGTTGACTCCCGTACTTTTTGGAAACTGAAAGACCTCGGCATCCTTCTCGACCTGGTACCCTCCCAGCTTCCCGCTCGTCACCGGTTCTCCCAACCAACGCAATGTGTTCACGATCAGCTTGAATCCGTCGCTCGGATTATCGCCTTGATCACCAAGCTTCATAAATACCTGGGGAAAACCCGGATTCCCAAAATTAAGCAGCACAAATTGGGGGCTTGCGGTTAATACGGCCATACGGCTTGGCCCTGTTGCCCGGACCGCAAAAAGAGGCGGTTGGGCCTCATTCACGCCCGTATCTCTCCATTCCCAGAACGCATTCGTCTTTGTTTGTACCAAATCAAAAATGCGGGCAGTCTTTTCCGTCCGAACCAGAACCTGCCAATCAGGCGAAAAAGTCGCCAACGCGGTGGCGATCGCGTCACCACCGGCTATGTGCGGGAAAGCCAGACAACGGACACCGGCAGTTACCTGGTGAGGCACGACCTGGCGCGTCCACCAATATCGCTCCGTCGAATTGGTAATTG
>JAHIKV010000045.1 GCA_018897395.1 Planctomycetota bacterium
TACCGCCGATACCTCGTAACGTTGCCGATCACCGGGCTTGCTTTCCTGCCCCCGTCACCCCACCTTCCATCGCCACCCCTTACCGGAGCAAGCCTGCTCCTGGGCAATTCCCTGCGCTGACGGGTTCGACGAAGCTTTACGATCAATCGGCCGAAGTCTAACGAATGATTGCACTTGTGATGAAGGCGATCGCAGGCGACATTCGTCGGGTGGCCGGGGCCGTCGTCCTCAAACGCGACGATGAATTGTTGGGGCCGGGAGAGTTCGATCTCCATGAAAAAGTGCTCGGGATGGCCTGCCACATGCCGGAGGCAACGGTCAACGACCGTAAAAAAGGGGGCATCAAGGCCCCAGCATGATCCGTCCCCGCTGCGGCGAAAACGCCCGGTTCGTCGAGTGGCGCGGCAAGCGGATTTGCTTGCGGTCGCGGAGAAATAGGCTTGGCGGATTTTGGAAGGAGTGTTACATTGCTTCCATTGCGGGGGGCAGTCCGGGGTCATTTTTCAGGGAGGAACGCCGTGCCGGCAAAATCGAAAAGCAAACGCCCGACCACGAAGCGGAACCGGGGGCTTTCCAGACTGCGAAAGCCGGCTGAGATGTCCCTGGAAGATTGGCAGGTGACACTGCGGCGTGACTTCGGTCAATCGCAGAAGTTCCGCGTGAAGAACCTGGGCGATGAGCCGCTTTTCTCGGAGTTTGAGGTCGCCAATCCCGAGACGAAGCGGAGCTACCGGGTGGCGATCCGCGGCCAGGCGCTCGGCGAAAACTTTTGCTCTTGCCCCGACTTCGCCGGCAACACCTTGGGCACTTGCAAGCACATCGAGCACGTGCTCGGCCGGCTGGGACGCCGTCGGGGAGCGAAAGCGGCCTTAGCGCTGGGCCATCAGCCCCACTATTCGGAAGTCTATTTGCAGTACGGCGCGCGGCGGGAAGTGGTCTTCCGGTCGGGAACGGAATGTCCCGCGGCCCTGCAGAGTCTGGCCCGCCGGTACTTCGACGCCCAAAACCGCCTGGAGCCCGAGAGCTTTGCCCGGTTCCATACTTTTTTGCAGAAGGCGCAGTCGAACGGGCACGAGTTCCGCTGCTACAACGACGCTTTGGAATACATTGCCCAAGTGCGCGATCAGGAATTGTTGGCCGAGCGCGTGGCGGCGGCTTTTCCGAGGGGAATCCGCAGCCCGGCATTCAAGAAACTCTTGAAAACGTCCCTCTATCCGTATCAGCGGGAAGGGGTGCTGTTCGCCGCCAAGGCCGGCCGATGTCTGATCGCCGACGACATGGGCCTGGGCAAAACCATTCAGGCCATCGCCGCCGTCGAGATTCTCGCCCGTACCGCCGGAGTGGAGCGGGTGCTGGTCGTCGCGCCGACCTCTTTGAAGCACCAGTGGCAGCAGGAGATCGAGAAGTTCGCCGACCGTTCGGCGTTGGTGGTCGAGGGGATGCTCGCCCGCCGCGCCGAGTTGTACGCCGCCGACTCGTTCTACAAGCTGACCAATTACGACGTGATCAACCGCGACGCGGAGTCGATTCGCCGCTGGCGGCCCGACGTGGTGATTCTCGACGAGGCCCAGCGGATAAAGAACTGGAAGACCCGCACCGCCCAGTGCGTGAAACAACTCGACTCGAAATTCGCCATCGTGCTGACCGGCACGCCGCTGGAGAACCGGCTGGAGGAGTTGCATTCGATCGTCGAGTTCGTCGACCGGTTCCGGCTCGGCCCCATGTTCCGATTCCTCGACCAACACCAACACGTCGATGAATGCGGTCGGGTCGTCGGATACCGCAACCTGTCTAAAATCTCGAAAACGCTCGAACCGATTCTCGTCCGCCGCACCAAGGACAAGGTGCTCAAGGAACTGCCCGAGCGGATGGAAAAGCGGTTCTTCGTGCCGATGACCGAACAGCAGATGGACCACCACGAGGAGAACCGGGAGACGGTCGCCCGCGTGGTGCAAAAATGGCGCAGGTACGGGTTCCTCTCCGAGGGCGATCAGTTGCGGATGCGGATCGCCCTGCAAAACATGCGGATGTCGTGCAACAGCACGTATCTGCTGGACAAGACGACCGACCACGGCGTGAAGGCCGATGAGTTGATCGACCTGCTGGCCGAGGTGTTCGAGGACCGGCAGGCCAAGGTGGTGGTTTTCAGCCAGTGGGTGCGGATGCACGAGTTGGTGGCCCGGCGTCTGGGTAAGCGAAAATGGGATCATGTCTTCTTCCACGGCGGCGTGCCGGGGCCGAAGAGGAAAGGGCTGATTAGCCGCTTCAAGGAGGACCGCAACTGCCGGCTCTTCCTGTCCACCGACGCCGGCGGCGTGGGCCTGAACCTGCAAAACGCCTCGGCCGTGGTGAATCTCGATCAGCCCTGGAACCCGGCCGTGTTGGAGCAAAGGGTCGGCCGCGTCCACCGCCTCGGCCAGCACCGCCCGGTGCGGGTCGTCCACTTCATCGCCCAAGGCACGATCGAGGAAGGAATGCTCGGCCTGTTGGCGTTCAAGAAGTCGATGTTCACCGGCGTGTTGGACGACGGCAAGGACGAGGTGTTTTTGGGCGGCACGCGGTTGAAAAAGTTCGTCGAGTCGGTGGAGAAGGCCACCGGCGAGATTCCGCCGTCGATGCCCCGACAGCCCGAACCGGAGCCGGACGGCTGGATCGCGGAACCGCCTTCCGCTCCTCAGGCTCCTCGTTCGGAACCCGAGCAAGGCTGGAACGACGTGTTGGCGGCGGGCGTGTCGCTGCTGGAAAAACTCGGCAAAACATTGGCGGCAAACCCGAAGGACGCCGCGGGCAAATTGCCGGCCGGACTGATCGCCCGCGACGAGAACACCGGCCAGTCCTACTTGAAGCTGCCGCTGCCCGACGCGGATACGATGCGCAAGATCACCGACCTGCTGAGCGGATTAACCGGCGGAAAATAGCGCCCGGACTTACTACGACCCGTCGAGAAAGGCATCGACGTCGAACTCGTCGGCGGCGGGATTGACGGCCGGTTTCGCGGGAGGCGAAGGCGCGGCAGGCGGTTCTTCCTCCTGCTCTTCCTCCTGCATCGCGGGTTGATCCTCCTCGACCGCCGCGGGCTGCTCGCCTTGGAGGTCTTCGAGAAAAGAGAGTTCCACCTCGGCCACGTCGGCCGCAGGGGCCGCTTCCGTCAGCGGATCGAAGGAGACCGCCTCGCCGACCGGCTCCGGATCGGGAGAGTCGGACCACGACTCCTGCCGCTCGGGTTGCGGGGCAATCGGGTCGGCCAACACCGCCTCGGGCAATGCGTTCAGGTCACCCTCGTATTCATACTGGGCGCGAAAAGTGAGCGGGCCGATCGCAAACTTCCCCTCGGGCGGCAACGGCGATTCCTTGATCCGCCGGCCGTCGATCACCGTGCCGTTGAGCGAACCCAGGTCGCGGACCATCAGCAGCCCGTCGGCCTCGAACAACTCGCAGTGCCGCCGACTGATCATTGGATGGGCGACCGTCAGCCCGGCCTCCCGGCCTCGGCCGATAACCGTGGGCAGCTTCAGGGCAACGCTCCCTTTGCTGGCCTTTCCGCCGACAACAATCAGTTTCGCGTCCATCCCACATATCGTAGTCTGGAATACTCCGCGCCGCAACTAATCCGCCGACGCGAGCAGTTGTTTGCTTGCGGAGGCATCGGGGCATTATTCTACTTAACCCGCCGTGCATTTAGCCCGCCGTGCATTTAGCCCGCCGTGCATTTAGCCGTGAATACACGGCGGGGATAGGGTATGTCCCCACTCCGGCACATTCGCACGGCCCCCGGTTGTATTCACCGGGCGCGAAATAGCGTTTTATTCTTCTACTTACGACGCAGAGTGTCGGAATGAGAGTAATCCGGCGAGGGAACACGGCTTACGGCCCACGGGCGGGGCACTCCAAGCTGCGCAAGCTGTCTGTTTTACCGGCTAATCTCCCAATTGCCCTTGAAAGCGGCACCTAACCGCCTATAATCTCGGGATTCGGCACGGGGCCGGCATGGACGACCGTTGTACCACCGTGGGCGGGTGTAGCTCAGTTGGTAGAGCACGACGTTGCCAACGTCGTTGTCGTGGGTTCGAACCCCATCACCCGCTCCTTGCGCACACGAACAAACTTCATAACGCCGCGGCACGATTATGCCTGAGAACGAGAACAAAGACCTCCCCGAAGCCGACGTGAACCCCACCGAGACCGCCGTTGCGGAAGCCGAGCCGGAGACCCAACGGCTTTCGCTGGAGGTGAAGGTGGACAACCGCGGCACTTGCGAGCGCCACGTAACGGTGATGATTCCGCGCGAGGACATCGACCGGTATTTCGACAAGGAGTTCACCGAATTGATGCCCACGGCGCACGTGCCGGGATTTCGTCAGGGCCATGCCCCGCGAAAGCTGATCGAGTCCCGCTTCCGCAAGGACATTGCGGACAAGGTCAAGGGCGAGTTGCTGATGAACAGCCTTTCCCAGGTGAACGAGGACGAGAAGCTTTCGGCGATCAGCGAGCCTGATTTCGACTTCGAGGCGATTGAGATGCCCGAGGATGGCCCGTTCACCTTCGAGTTCGACATCGAGGTTCGGCCGGATTTCGATCTGCCCGAGTGGAAGGGGCTGAAGATCGAAAAGCCGGTCCGCGAGTTGAGCGAGAAGGACGCGGACGATACGCTGCAAGGCATTTTGGCCCGCCGCGGCCGGTTGATCCCGCACGACGGGGCGGCCTCTCCGGGCGACTACATCACCACGAACTTGACCTTCCAGCACGACGGCAAAGATCTGGCCGGCGCCGAGGAAGAGGTGATCCGCATCCGGCCGGTGCTCAGTTTCCGCGACGGCAACATCAAGGGGTTCGATAAGTTGATGGACGGCATCCGCGCGGGCGAGACGCGCGAAGGCGAGGCCGAACTGAGCGACGACGCCCCCAACGTAGCCCTTCGCGGACAGAAGGTGACGGCCATTTTCAAGGTGTTGGAGGTCAAGAAGCTCGAATTGCCCGAGTTGAACGCCGAATTGCTCAATGAGTTGGGCGAGTTCCAGGACGAGGCCGAGCTCCGCGACACGATCCGCGACCAACTCGGCCGGCAGTTGGAATACGAGCAGCACCGCCGCGCCCGCGAGCAGATCACGGCCGCCTTGACCGTGGCCGCCGATTGGGAGCTTCCGCCCGCGCTGTTGCAGCGTCAGAGCCGCCGCGAGTTGCAGCGTGCCGTGATGGAATTGCAGCGGAGCGGATTTAGCGAGGACGAGATCCGCGCCCACGAGAACTCGCTGCGTCAGAACAACACGGTCTCCACCGCCCGGGCGCTGAAGGAACACTTCATCCTCGAACGCATCGCCGAAGAAGAGAAGGTTGATGTCGACGAGCAGGACTACGAGAGCGAAATCCGGCTGATCGCCGGCCAGAGCGACGAGTCGCCGCGGCGTGTCCGGGCACGGCTGGAAAAATCCGGCTCGATGGACGTGTTGCGAAACCAGATAGTCGAGCGAAAGGTGATCGAGCGCATCCTTGAGCACGCCAGGTTCAACGAAGTGCCTTACTCGTTCCGCCAGACCGACGAGGAAGCAATCGACCAAACGGCCGGCGGCGGCGAGCAAGCCGACATCCCCGAGGCGAAGTACGACGAAGGAGAAGAGGTTCCCGAGGCGCGGAAAGAGGGATCGGGGGCGAGAGACGAGGGACGAGGGGCGAGGGAATAGAATTTGGGATTTGTTTAGCCGCCGCGTCCACGCGGCGCAAGGGAGTGCGATCCCGGCGTGGACGCCGGGGCTAAACCGAGGCGATCCAATAATCACTACGTAACGGACTACACCACTTGCCGATGAAGGATCATCTATGAGCGAAATATACCGGCCACCGGTCGTCGACCCGCTCTTGTCTTATCGCGACTACCAACGCCAGCGGCAGATGACGCTCGGCGATCTGTTGCTGGAAAATCGGATCATTCTGCTGCAAGGCGAGATCCACGACGGCAACGCCAACGAGTTGGTGATGAAGCTGTTGTACTTGCAGAGCGAGAACCGCCGCAAGGACATCCATTTTTACATCAATTCGCCCGGCGGCAGCGTTACCGCAACGCTGGCCATTTACGACACGATGCAGATTCTCGGTTGCCCGGTGGCCACGTACTGCGTCGGTTTGGCGGCCAGCGGGGGCGCGGTGCTGCTGGCCGGCGGCGCCAAGGGCAAACGGTTCGCACTGCCGCACTCCAAGGTGATGATCCACCAGCCCTACGGCCAAGTGGGTGGACAGATCTCCGACATCGAAATCCAAGCCAATGAAATCCTCCAAACCCGCGAAGCGCTCAACACGATTCTCGCCGACCACACCGGCCAGCCGATCGAGCGGATCGCAAAGGACACCGACCGAGATTTTTACATGACAGCCGAACAGGCCAAGCAATACGGCATCGTCGACGACATCCTCACCAAGCAGAAAGCAAATGTTGAGGAGGAAGAGGAGAAATAGTGGTCAGTGGCCGGTGGTCAGTGGCCAGTTGCCAGTGACCAGTTGCGAAGCCGCAAGCGGTTTTTGCTCTCCACTCGCCACTACCCACTAATGACCACTAGCCACTGACCACTAGCCACTATCTCCCATGCCCCTAATACCCTACGTCATCGAAAAGAGCGGCCGCGAAGAGCGGGCGATGGACATCTACAGCCGCCTGCTGAAGGACCGCATCGTCTTCCTCGGCTCGCAGGTAAACGACGAGGTGGCCAACGCGGTAGTCGCGCAAATGCTCTTTCTCCAGTCGGAAGACTCCAAGTCGGACATCCATTTTTACATCAACTCGCCCGGCGGGAGCATCGCCGCCGGGCTGGCCATCTACGACACGATGCAGTTCGTCGATTGTCCCGTGGCGACGTACTGCATCGGCCAGGCCGCCTCGATGGGGGCCGTCCTGCTGGCCGCCGGCGCCGCCGGCAAGCGCAAGGCCCTGCCCAACTCGCGGATCATGATCCATCAGCCCCTGGCCGGCGCCGAAGGCACGGCCGCGGACATCCTCATCCACGCCAAGGAGTTCATCAAGGTCAAGGAACGGCTCAACCGCATACTCATCAAGCACACCGGCCACCCGCTGGAAAAGATCGAACAAGACACCGACCGCGACCGCTTCATGTCGGCCGAGGAGGCCCTGGAATACGGACTGATAGATCACGTAATCGAACACGCGGGGCAGATTAAGAGTTAGTGGCCAGTAGCCAGTAGCCAGTGGTTAGTGAATGAGGGGTGGGCGGTTCACCGCCCACTGGAACCGACGGGAATATCGTTATCAAAATAACCGGGGGCTGTTGGCCCCCGGCTATTCTATTGCGTCATTACTTTTCTGAGAGTCAATAACTGCCGCGCCGCGGGGGGAGGCGCCCTGTTGCTACGCGCGAGGTCTTTATGAAAACGTGGCGTTTCGCCGTCGTGGGCTTGCTCCTGTTGGCAATCGCCGGGTGCCGCAGCGATCCGGCCAGGGAAATTTTGGAACGTGAACTGCGCCGCAAGGAAGACGAAATCTACCGTCTGAAGTGGGCGCTCGAAGACTTGCAGGATACAAGCTCTTGCAGCGATGACTGGCGGCCGAGATCGTCGGAACCGGAGGCCGCGCCGTCGCGCCGTTCCGGTTCCGCGCCGCCGAGCGGAGCGACTCCGCCGGCGATTGAGTTGCCCTCGCGCCCGACGGAGGGAGTGCCCGACTCGTTGGTGCCTCCCGGGGCGCCCGACGTGCCCGAACACTTGCGCGGACCGTCCGGTCCGGCGTTGGAGAAGGACGCCGAGGCGCCTGCCGCGCGGACGGACAACGACGGCGTTTCGGCCGTTGTTCCGCTATTGGGCGCGCCGATCAGGCCGTCGGGCGACAGCCGCCGGGCGACTACAATCGCCTTGAATCGCACGATGACCGGCGGGATCAACGGCGGCGGCGCCGACGGCGACCAAGGGTTGATGGCGGTCGTCGAGCCGCGCGACGCCGCGGGCCGGGCGGTCGATGCCCCGGCGGAGATCAGCGTGGTGGTGCTCGATCCGGCCATAACCGACGCCGAGGGGAAGGCGGTCTGCGTTGCCCGGTGGGAATACACCGCCGCCGAAACCGCCGAGTTGTTCCGTCGCTCGGGCTCTTCCCTGGCGATCCATCTGATGATGGCCTGGCCCGACGAACGTCCGAAGCACAACAAGCTGCATCTGTTCACGCGCTACGTAACGGCGGACGGCCGGAAGTTGCAGGACGATATGCCGATCGAGATTGCGTTGCCGGGCGACCGTTCGAGCCGCTGGACGCCCGCCGAACTGGACCGAACCGAGCAGCGGATACCGGCGTTCGAGGCCCGGCGCGTCGAGCCGCCGCCGGTCAGTATCCCTCGGCCCGCGCCGCGGATGGCCGCCCGCGACCGCGAGCCGAAGATGAAACGTCCGGTCTGGTCGCCCGAGCGGCCGAAGTAAATTGCTCCTTGTTCCCACGCTCTGCGTGGGAACACACGAGACCGGACGCTCCGCGTCCGCCACGGCAAAAAACGTGCCATACTCGGGAGTTACGTCCATGGGACGCAGAGCGTCCAAGCAAGTGCGTTCCCACGCGGAGCATGGGAACGAGAACAAAGTGCGTTCCCACGCGGAGCATGGGAACGAGAGGAATCATGGGGCAAAACTGCCATAGGGCGACGGCCGGATTCTTGTTACAATCGCCGTTCAAACGGATTTTTTCCAGGAGTGCCGCGATGTACCCACGCATTGTCGCAATCGTGTTGCTCGGTTTCGCTCTAATGACGGCGGCGGCGTTTGCGCAAACGCATCCTCAGCGCGGTCCGGACCAGCCGGTGCGTCCGCGGTTGCCGACTCTGGAGCGTCGCGCGTCGCGTCTACCCGCGGCGCAACGACCCGCGCCGCCGCAGCCGCCTCGGCCACCTTTCACGCTGACGCCCCAGCAAGAGGCCCAAGTGGACCGGGTGTTGAACTTGTGGGAGCAGCGCAACCGGAAGATCAAGACCTTCGACTGCCGCTTCAAGCGCTGGATTTACGACGCCGTGTTCCAGACGCCGCAGCCGAACCAACCGCTCCAGCCCAAGTACGTCGAGTCGGGCGTAATCAAGTTTGCCACGCCCGACCGGGGGCTGTTCCGCTTGGAAACGACCGAGAAAGACGGCCGCGAAGTCCCCATCGAAGACCATCGGGCGGAGCATTGGATTTGCGACGGCAAGTCGATCTTTGAATATGATCCCGTCAAAAGACAGGTGATCGAGCACAAGCTGCCGCCCGAGATTCAGGGCAAGGCGATAGCCGACAGTCCGCTGCCGTTCATGTTCGGCTCCGAGGCCAAGACCCTCAAACAGCGGTACTTCATCCGCATCGTCACGCCGCGCGACGCCAAGGACCAGATTTGGCTCGAGGCATATCCGCGCTTCCAGCAGGACACCGCAAACTTCCACCACGCGCAATTCATCATCGCCGCGCAGGGAATGTCGCCGTTCGCTCTGCGGATCGTCGAACCCAACGGGAAAAGCTACGGGGTATACCAGTTCCACGACATCGTGGTGAACGATCCCTTGAAATTCTTCCAGGGCAATCCGTTCCGGCCGCACACGCCGCTGGGTTGGCAACTGGTCCCCGACGAGTCGCCGTCCGCCCAGGCCCACCGACGGCCATCGACCGACGGGCGACGGTAAGGCGTCCCATCTCGTTCCCATGCTCTGCGTGGGAATGAGGATATTCGCTCCCCCGAATTGACGGCGCGGCCGGGAACCATATAATCAGGTAGTGGAGGTTCCCTAGCCATGCCAATTCCCCACGCACATTACGGATCGGCGACTGCCGGCCGGTGGATCGTCGCCGGCGCGGCGGCGCTGCTGATAATGGCTTTTTGTTGCGGATTCGCCCGTCGGGCGGCCGCCCAAGACGAGCCAAAACCAAAAACCCCGCAGCGGATCGGACGGTTTATCCACGTCCCGCTGCCGATCACCGGGCAAACGTTCGAGCGGACCAGGCGCATGGTCCGTCGGGCGATCGAAAAGGCCAAGCAAGAAAACGCCCGGCTGGTGTTGGTCTTCGAGTTCGACGTTCCGAAGGGTCAGAAGAGTTTTGGCCGGGGGAGCGATTTCGGCGCCGCCCACGACCTGGCCAGCTTCATCTCTAGTGAAGAACTCAGTGCGGTGCGGACCGCGGCCTATCTGCCCCGGCCGATCGAGGGCCACGCCGTGTTGCCGGCCATCGCCTGCGAGGAGATCATCATGGCCCAAAGCGCCTCGATCGGCGCGGCGGGCATCGACGAAAAGATCATCACGCCCACGCAACGAAGCGCTTATACCGAGATCGCCGGCCGACGGCGGACCGTGCCCACCCCGCTGGCGCTGGGGATGTTGGACCGGGCAATCAAAGTCCTGCGGGTCGAGACCGAGGTGGGCCCGGAATTCGTCACAACCGAAGGACTGGAGGAACTGAAAAAACGCCGCGCCGCAAAGCAGCCCGAGGTGGTCAAGCGGGCCGGCGAGCCGGGCGTCTTCTCCGGCGAGGACGCTCGGCGGATGGGGTTCGCCAGCTATCTTGCCGACAACCGCCGCGGGGTTGCCGACGCCCTGGAACTGCCGCCCACGGCACTCGTGGACGATCCCTCGCTCGAGGGCGATTGGCGCGCGGTACGCGTCGATCTGCAAGGACCGATCCGCTCCGATTCGGTCGATCGGGCACAACGGATGATCGAGGACCAGGTCCGCGATCACAACGCCAACTTTGTATGTCTATGGATAGACAGCCCCGGCGGATCGTTGGTGGATGCCATGCGGATGGCGAACTTCCTGGCGTTCGATTTGGACCCGGGCCGCGTTCGCACGGTGGCATACGTGCCCAACGAGGCCCTCTCCGACGCGGCGATCGTCGCGCTGGCCTGCGATCAGTTGGTGGTCCATCCGCGGGCGAAACTCGGCGGCCCCGGCGCCGGCCAGCCGAGCAAAGAGGAGATCGACGACGCCCTGCAAGTGATAAGCAAGGAGTTGGCCCCCCGCAAAGGACGTTCCTGGTCGCTGATGGCCGCGATGATCGATCCGAATCTCAACGTGTTCCGTTGTACGCGGCTGGGCGACGTGGAATACTTCTCCGACGAAGAGCTTAAAGGGCAGCCGGCGCCGGAACAATGGAAAAAAGAGACGCTGGTCACGACTCCCGGCGCGCCGTTGGAACTCAGTGGCGATCAGGCCGAACGATACCACTTGGCCAACCGAGTGGTCGACGACTTCGCCGGTTTCAAAAAATACTACGGACTGGAAAACGATCCGACGCTGGTCGAGCCGGGCTGGGCGGACATCTTAATCCGGGCATTGGCCTCGCCGGGCGTGGCCGTGCTGCTGCTGTTGTGCGGCGGAGCCGGACTTTACATCGAACTACACTCGCCGGGTATCGGCGTCGGCGGTTTTTTGGCGGCCGTCTGCTTCCTCCTCTTCTTCTGGAGCCGATACCTCGGCGGCACCGCCGGATGGCTGGAGGCCTCGCTCTTCATCGCCGGAGTTAGCTGCCTGCTGATGGAGTTGTTCGTCCTTCCCGGCTTCGGCATCTTTGGACTCGGCGGCGGGACGATGGTGCTCACCTCGTTGGTGCTGGCCAGCCAAACGTTCGTCTGGCCGAAAAACGAGTATCAGTTCGGACAGCTTCAACGCTCGTTGTTGAGCATTGCCGGGGCGATGGTCGGAATTATTGTCATAGCCGTGTTGTTGCGACATCGGTTGCCGCGCTCGCGATTGTTCGGACACTTTCTGCTCGAACCGCCGGTGGGCGAAGAGGCCGAAACCATCGGCCGACGCGAGGCGCTGGTCGATTTCAACGACCTGGTGGGCCAACGGGGAACGGTCGCCACGCAACTCACCCCCGGCGGAAAGGCCCGCTTCGGAGACCTGCTGGTAGACGTTATCGCCGACGGCGAGTTGATCGAACGCGGCGCGGCGGTCGAAGTGGTCAAAGTCCGTGGAAACCGGGTGCTGGTGAAGGTAGTGGATAGTGGATAGTGGGTAGTGAAAATTCAACCGCCGCTTGCGGTTTCGCAGGTCTCCGATTCGCCGCTTGCGGTTTCGCAAAACAATCATTTCCGCCGCCGCAGATGAATCCTTTGTCGTGGATCGACGACGAACTGGCCTCGCTCGAGCGGCAACACCTCCGCCGCCGACCGCTGACCCATGAAGGCCCGCAATCCGTCCGGCTGTCGATCGACGGGCGGGAGTTGATCAACTTCGGCTCGAACGACTATCTCGCCCTGGCCTCCGATCCGCGATTGAGCCGCGCCGCGTCGGAAGCCGCCGCCCGCGTGGGTTGGGGAAGCGGGGCCAGTCCGCTGGTCACCGGCCGCGCCGCCTTGCATCGGCGATTGGAGGAGCAATTGGCCGAGTTCGAGGGGACCGAAGCGGCCTTGTTGTTTTCTTCCGGTTTCGCCGCCAACCTGGGTGCGATCGCCGCCCTGGCCGGAGCGGGCGACGCGGTCTACTGCGACCGCAAGAACCACGCCAGCCTCTGGGACGGCTGCCGGCTATCGCGGGCCGACGTGCGGGTTTATCCTCACAACGATTGCCGCCGATTGGCCGAGTTATTGGAGGCGTCGGGGCGTTGCCGCCGCCGGCTGATCGTCACCGACGGGCTGTTCAGCATGGACGGCGACCTGGCCCCGCTGGCCGAATTGGCCGAACTGGCCGAGCGCCATCGGGCGATGCTCCTTGTGGACGAGGCCCACGCCACGGGCGTCTTCGGACGCAACGGGCGCGGCGCCGCTGAACACTTCGGCGTCGAAGACCGAGTTCACGTGTGCGTCGGCACGCTCAGCAAGGCGTTGGGATGCTCGGGCGGGTTCGTCGCCGGCCGTACGGCGCTGATCGAGTGGTTGGTCAACCGCGCCCGGTCGTACGTCTTTTCCACGGCCGCTCCGGCCGCCGGGTCGGCCGCTGCCCTGGCGGCGTTGGACGTCGTGCGCGACGAACCGCAACGGCGCGAATCGCTGTTGGCCCGCGCGCAAGCGCTGCGCGACGAACTGCGCGGTCAAGGCTGGAACACCGGCGCCTCGGCGAGTCAGATCGTTCCGGTTATCGTCGGCGATCCGCGTCGTGCAACGGCGCTGTCGGCGAAACTTCTCGAGCGCGGATTGTTCGTGCCGGCCATTCGCCCGCCGACCGTGCCCGAGGGCGAGGCCCTGTTGCGCGTCAGTCTCACCGCCGGACACACCGAGGAGATGATCGCTTCACTTTTCAATGCACTGGCACAATACCGAGAAACGGAAACCGCCCCCGGTCGGGTTTGACAAAGCCCACGATCAAGCGGATACTTGAGGAAGATTACCAATGGTGAACGGTTACCTCGTAAAGCAACGAAAAAATACATTCATTAGACGGAGTCAAGAAGATGACCAAAGTTGAAGAAATTGAGAGTGCCATCTCTTTGCTGCCGGAAGAAGAGTATTCTCAACTCAGACGGTGGTTTCTTGAACGTGACTGGCAGGAATGGGACCGGCAAATCGAGGCGGACGCGGAGAGCGGTAAGCTGGACTTCCTCTTGCGGGAAGCTGAGGAGGCGAAAAAGAACAATCAATTGAAGGACCTCTGATGCATCGGACCACCGATCGGTTCTGGCTGAGGTATTGGCGTCTGCCCAAGAATGTTCGGTTGCTGGCGGACAAGAATTTTCGACTCTTGAGGGACAATCCAGGGCATCCATCGCTGCAATTGAAAAAGGCGGGACGTTTCTGGTCGGCAAGAGTTGGCCTTGCGCACCGCGTTTTGGCGGTCGAGGATGGAACCGATCGCATTTGGGTCTGGATCGGCGGTCACGACGAGTACGAAAAAATCATAAAGACTCGTTGAGGTTGTACTGCATTACGTAAAACCACCAGCACGACTCACACAACGCGGCTTTATGCTTGGTTAACGGCGGATACGATGTTCTCGACCGTAATGCCGAAGTGCTCCAGCAGCGTACACGCCGGCGCGGACGCGCCGAACGTGGACATGCCGATAAACGTTCCGCTGGGGCCGATGTACTTTTCCCAGCCCTGTCGGACGCCTAGTTCGACGGCCACCCGCCGCGTCACCTCCGGCGGCAGGACAGCCTCGCGGTACTCGGCCGGTTGGACATCGAACAACTCCCAGCAGGGCATGCTCACCACACGCGCCTGGACCCCATCGGCCAGCAGCTTCTCGTAGACGGCCGCGCACAGCGACACCTCGCTGCCGGTGCCGATCAGGATCACTTCCGGCCGTCCGTCGGGAGAGTCGGCCAGGACGTAGCCTCCGCGGTGCAATCCGTCGGCCGGGGCGTACTTCGCGCGGTCGAGCGTGGGCAGGTTCTGGCGCGTCAGCACCAGCGCGGCCGGTTGGTCCTTTAACGGCAGGACGACCTTGTATGCCTCGGCCACTTCGTTGGCGTCGGCCGGGCGGAACACCAGGAGGTTGGGAATCGCCCGCAACGCCGCCAGATGCTCGACCGGCTGATGCGTCGGTCCGTCCTCGCCGACGCCGATCGAGTCGTGCGTGAAGATGTAGAACACCGGCAGCCCCATCAGCGCGGCCAGCCGGATCGAGGGTCGCATGTAGTCGGAGAAGACGAAGAAGGTGGCCCCGTAGGCCCGCAGTCCGCAGAGGGCCATTCCGTTGCAGACCGTGCCCATTGCGTGCTCGCGGATTCCGAAGTGGAAGTTTCGCCCGGCGTAATTATCGGGCTCGAAGTCGCCGGCCCCCTCGAACTTCAGCAGGGAATTGTTCGACGGCGCCAGATCGGCCGAGCCGCCCAACAGCCACGGGACGCGCGGCGCTATCTGGTTGAGCACTTTTCCCGACGATGCCCGGCCGGCCATCCCCTTCGCGTCGGCGGGGAAAGGTTGGATGTCGGCGTCCCATCCGTCGGGCAAGTCGCGCCGCCCGATCCGCTCCAACTCAGCGGCCTGCTCGGGATACTCGGCCTTGTATTGGTCGAACTTCGCGGTCCAGTCGGCGTACAGCTTCTTGCCCCGCTCTCCGATTCCCGTGGCGAAGTGCTTCCGCACTTCGTCGGGCACGAGGAATTTTTCATTCTCCGGCCAGCCGTATGCCGTTTTGGTAAGTCTGATTTCCTCGTCGCCCAGCGGCGCTCCGTGGGCGTCGTGGCTGCCCGCCTTGTTCGGCGAGCCGAAACCGATGACGCTGCGGGCGATGATCAACGTGGGCCGGCCGGGCGTACACTGTTCGCACAAGTCGTCCAACGTCACCCGCTGCAAGGAGTGTGCCCGGGCGGTCGGCGGCGAGTCCTCTGATGCCGGCCTCGACTCGCGAAACGAGCGGATGGCGTTGCGCAGCGAGTTCAGCGAGTTGATGTCCGAAACTCGGACGACGTTCCAACCGTAACCGGCGAAGCGCGCGGCCACGTGCTCGCTGAAGCTCAGGCGAGTGTCGCCCTCGATGGTGATGTGATTGTCGTCGTAGATCCAACAGAGGTTCGAGAGTTTTAGGTGTCCGGCCAGCGATGCGGCCTCGCCGCCGACGCCCTCCATCAAATCGCCGTCGCTGCACAGTGCATAAACGTTGAAGTCGAACAGATCGAAATCCGGCCGGTTGTATCGCGCGGCCAACCAGCGGGAGGCGATTGCCATTCCCACGCTGTTGCCGATCCCTTGGCCGAGCGGGCCGGTGGTGGTCTCCACGCCGCTGGTATGTCCGAACTCGGGATGGCCGGGGCAACGGCCGTGCAACTGCCGAAACCGGCGCAGGTCGTCCAGCGAAACCGCCGGCTCGCCGGTCGGCCGGCCGTCGTCGTCCAACTGCTTTACCCCCGCCAGGTGCAGCGCGGCGTAGAGCAGCGCCGAGGCGTGTCCGCAGGAAAGGACGAACCGGTCGCGGTTGGGCCAGGCGGGCTGGTCTGGATCGTAGCGGAGCACTTCGTTGAAAAGCACGTAGGCCGCCGGGGCCAGGGCCATGGGCGTGCCGGGGTGACCGCTGCCGGCCGCCTGAACGGCGTCCATCGAGAGGGTCCGAATGGTGTCGATCGCCAGTTGTTCGATTGATTTATCGGGCATGATATTTTGAGGGGAATAGAAAACAGAACACGCCGGTGTCGTAAGTTTATTGGCGGCATCTCGATCCGTCAACGCGGCGGGCCAGTCGGTTAAGAATCCGGTTTGTTGTGCCGGATGATGCGCCCCTCGGCCATGTAGATCACGTCCTCGGCGATGTTCGTGGCGCAGTCGGCGATTCGTTCGAGGTTGCGCGAGACGGCCAGCAGCCGCAGCAAGGGGCGGACTTTGTCCGGCTCGCGGCGGATCTGCTCCTCAACCCCGACACGGATTTCGTGCTTGATCCGGTCCACTTCGTCGTCGCGGGCGCAAACTTCGGCCGCCAGGGGACCGTTGAGGTTCACCAGCGCGTCGATGCTGTCGCGGAGCATCGACTGGGTCTTCCGCCACATGCCGGCGATGTCGAAGGCGATTTCCATCGGCGATTCGGCGGCGAAGGAGACGGCCTTTTTCGCCACGTTCACCGCCAGGTCGCCGATCCGCTCCAGATCGCTGTTGATCTTCATCGCCGAGACGATGAACCGCAGGTCGATGGCCACCGGCTGATGGAGGGCAAGGATTTTCAGACATTCTTCCTCGACCTCGACTTCGCGGCGGTCGATTTCCTCGTCGCGTTGTTCGACGCTTTGGGCCAGATCGACGTCCCGCTCCAACAGCGCCCGGACCGCGTCCTGCACCTGTTCCTCGACGATCGCGCTCAGTGCGAGGATGTTTTTCTTGAGCCGCTCGATTTCCCGCTGCAAGTGAACCGACATGATCGCTCCTCGTTGGTTCCGCCGCCGTTTACGATGATTACCATACCCCGGCGGGGGGAAAATGGCAAGAGCGATTGTCTTCCTCGAACATCTTGTTCCCACGCTCTGCGTGGGAACACACTGCCCCGAACGCTCTGCGTTCGAGCGGTACGAGAATGCCTGCATCCCTTGAGTTGCCCCCGGGGACGCGGGAGCGTCCCGCCAGTGCGTTCCCACGCGGAGCGTGGGAACGAGGAAACCGATTTAACGAGGCTCTTGGTGGGACTGCGCTACGAAAAGTCCCACCCTACATCTAAAGCCGCCGCACTCCATACTACCCCTGCCGCGAGATCAGGCCGAAGTCGAGACCCAAGACCCACGCCATCAGGGCCAGGATTAAGGCCATGCCGATGTAGGCCAACACGGTTTGGACGTGTTCGTTGGCGGGCTTGCCGCGTATGCCCTCGTAGCAGAGCAGGACGAAATGTCCGCCGTCCAGCACCGGGATGGGCAGGAAATTGATCACCGCCAAATTGGCGCTCAGCAACGTAAGGAACAACAGCAGCTTGGCGGTCCCTTCGTCCGCCTTCAGCAGGATTATCTTGACGATCGTCACCGGTCCGGCAAGTCCCCGCGGCGAAACTCGATTAGTGCTGATCGCCTTAACGCTGCGAAAGACGATCGTCAGCGAGTCGAGCGTCTCTTGTCCGCCCAGGGCGAAGGCGTCGCCGAGCGACTCCGCCTTGCGATCGAACGACATCAGTTCAAACCGAAATCCACGCTCCTGGTTGAACCAGTCCTCAGACTCGACCGGTGTCAGATCGACGGTCTTCTCGTCGCCTTGCCTGAGGAACGTCAGTTTGACTTTGGTGCCGGGCGCCAATTGTTGCAACAGGCTGATCAACCAGGGCCAATTGCGTTTCTTCTCGTCGAATTCCACCTCTTCCGTCGCCTGTCCCTCGAGTTTCAGTTTTTCGAGCGTTTCATCGTCCGGCGGGAGCAGCTCGGCATACGTGATCAGGTCTCCCGGCCGCAGACCGGCCTTGGCGGCGGGGCTTCCCTCGATGACTCGATCGACCCGATTAAGGACCAGATAAGCGATACCCAATGCCGACGACGATACCGGGCTGTTGGATGCGGGAGGAGAATAATCCATCGGCCGACGCAGCCGTACCGGAACGGCGATCTGCTCCTCGGCGCCTTTACGCTGGACCGTCAGATCGACCGTTTCGCCGGCGCGTCGCCGCAGCCAATCGGGCAGAAGCATCGGATCGCCGGCCGGGTCTTGGATTTTATCGCCGGGCACGATCCCCGCGCCCGCGGCGGGCGAATCGGCCTGGACCGCCGCGACGTTGCCCAGCTTCATGACCAACCCTAAATCCCACATCGGATTGGGCGGCACGACGGTGGTCACTCGCTCCGTTTTGCCGGTCGGTTTGCCATTCGTGCCTACGACGGCGCGCTGGACGGTCACTTTGATCGGCACGTCGACCTTTCGCGCCAGTTCGACCGCGATCTGTGCGAAGTTGTCGATGGGCGTATCGTCGATTTGCACGATTTTGTCGCCGTTGCACAGCGCCGGTTCCGCCCGATCGGCCGCCGAACCGGGCAACACGGGACGCCGCTTCTGCACGAGCCACGTTTTCCGATTCTCCAACAGCCGCGTGGTGTAACCGCCGGTGACGCCGATGAAGAATGCCCCGCGCGAACGGTCGGGCTTCACCTTCACCGTGAATGGTTTTTCGACCCCCGGCCGGCGCACCAACAGCGGCACGCTGTCGCCGACGTTTATGTCGCCAAGCTGGATGGCGGTATTCAGATCGCGGAATTGATGCATTTTCTTGCCGGCGATTTCGAGTATTACGTCGCCCGGCCGCAGATCGGCCTGCCACGCGGCTTCACCCGAAAGCACCGTGCCAATTACGCAAGGCGTCTGCTCCACACCGATCCAGAACGCCGCCACCGCCATCAGGAAGGCGAAGATCAAATTCATAATCACGCCCGCCGAAATGATGGCCATCCGTTTCGGCACGCTTTGGGCCAAGAAGCTGCGGGGATCGTAGGAGGAGGGTTCGGGGTTCGGGGATTCGGCTTTTCCGACCTCTGATCTCTGATCTCCGACCTCTGATCTCTGATCTCCGACCTCTGATCTCTGATCTCCGACCTCTGATCTCTGATCTCCGACCTCTGATCTTTCTTCACTGGCCGCTGAAGCGGCCAGCCCTCCGCCCTCCGCCCCCTGCTTGGCCCGTTCCATCTCCTCGCGGATCCGCGCGGGGTTGTCTTCCTGGCCAAGCATTTTGACGTATCCGCCCAAGGGGAGGATTCCGATGCCGTACTCGGTTTCGCCCCAGCGGAACTTGCAGAACTTCAGTCCTGCAATATCGAAACCCAAATAAAACTTCTCACACTTCACGCCGCAGAGCTTGGCGACCAGGAAGTGGCCCAGCTCGTGGACGAAGATCACGAAGCCCAGTCCGAAGGCGCTCAACAGAATCACTACGGTCAAACCGATTGCATACTCCAACGCAGCACCTCCTGGCGTGCCCAACTGTCGGCCTCGAGCGCCTGCTCCAGACTGGGATTGGGATTGAAATTATGGTTTTGCAAGACGCTTCGGCAGGCGGGCACGATCTGGTGGAATCCCAACCGGCCGTCGAGGAACTCGGCCACGGCGGCCTCGTTCGCCCCGTTGATGACCGCGCCGGCGGTGCCGCCGGCCGCGGCCGCCTCGAGTCCCAACCGTAACGCGTCGAACCGCTCGAAGTCGGGCGGATCGAAACGCAACTCCATCGCCCGGCCCCAATCCAGCTTCGCCGCCACCCCCTCCCGACGATGCGGCCAAGTCAACGCGTACTGGATCGGCAGCTTCATGTCCGGCGGGCTAAGCTGGGCAATGACCGAACCGTCCATATATTCTACCATCGAATGGACGATCGACTGCGGGTGAATCACCACGGAAATCTGGTCGGCCCGCAGGTCGAACAGCCATCGGGCCTCGATTATCTCCAGGGCCTTGTTCATCAGCGTGGCCGAATCGACCGTTATTTTCGGCCCCATCGCCCAAGTCGGATGGGCCAGGGCGTCGGCCACGGTGACTTGTGCCAGTTGTTCCGGGGTGAAGGTTCGGAACGGCCCGCCGCTGGCGGTAAGCACCACCCTCCGCACTTCCTCCCGCCGACCGGCCTGCAATGCCTGGAACACGGCGCTGTGTTCGCTATCGACGGGGAGGATTTTTGCGTTATTTCGCCGTGCGAGCTGTGTCATCAGCGGCCCGCCGACCACAAGGCTCTCCTTGTTGGCCAGCGCGACGGTCTTTCCCGCCTCCAACGCCGCCCAGGTGCTACGCAGTCCGGCGCTGCCGACAATGGCGGAAACGACGATGTCCACGCGCTGGTCCGCCACGAGCCGCAAAACCCCCTCGACCCCGACGAGCAGTTCGATATCTTTTGGCAGCTTGGTCCAATCCTGCCGCTCGGCCGCCGCCGGATCGGTCACGGCGATTGCCCTGGGACCGGCGGAGCGCGCCTGTTCGAGGAGCAATTCCGTGTTTTGATATGCCGACAGGGCCACCGCCCGCATCGACCCGTTGGAAGCGGCGATCACCTCCAAGGTACTCCGACCGATGCTCCCGGTTGAACCCAGCACGGCGACGTTGGTAATGCGGTTGGACATTCTCGGAAAGATGATCGTGGATCAGGAAATCAATGTCGCAAACAATAGCCGGGGGCTAACAGCCCCCGGAGGGAATACCCGCAATTCGCGCGCATTCCGGGGGCTGTTAGCCCCCGGCTATTGTGGCCAACCCCGATTTGGCGCCTCTGGCAGTCGGTTCGGGAGTAATTGTAAACGCATTACCCACCGCTAACAACCCGACTACCGCTCGGCGTTGGCTATGACCAACTCGCCCTTGAAGATGCCCTTCAGCCCGCGCAACCGGGAGGCGATCTGCTGGAGCCGGGACGAGGGGCCGCGCAACACGATCACCTCCAGGCAAAGATCGTGCGTCAGATGGGCGTGCAGCGTCGAGACGATCAGGTCGGTGTTCTGGTGCTGGATGTCCATCAGGTGGTCGCGCAACTGCGGGCGGTGGTGGTCGTAGACCAGCGTCAGCGTCCCGGCGGCGTCGTGCGACTCCTCGGCCCACGCCTGCTTCGTGAGCGTATCCCGCAACAGTTGCCGGATCGCCTCGCTGCGAGTGGCGAACCGTTCCTGCTTGCAGTAACGGTCGAACTGCTCGAGTAGGTCGTCTTCCAGGGAAACGGAAAAACGGATTATTTGGGACATAATTTCACCTGCCTCGTTCCCACGCTCCGCGTGGGAACGCACTGCCCGGACGCTCCGCGTCCGCGACCATGCGTACAACATCTCCATGCAACCTCGTTCCCACGCTCCGCGTGGGAACGCACTGCCCGGACGCTCCGCGTCCGCGACCATGCGTACAACATTTACCACTCGGTTGTCACGGGAATCAGTCCGGTCTGCCCTGCATAATTCCGCGCACTTGAATATCGCCAGTGCGTGGGATCGTCAACGAATCCGCGCACGACCGGATTGTTGTGGATGTACTCCAACTTCTGCCGCATCATCTCGTCGCTCTCGATCATCTGCGGATGGCTGCCTTCCTGCCAGAACTGATGGGCGCTGTCGGTCTTGTGCCTTGCTTTCAGGTGTTCGAATTGTCGCAACAGCGGTTTCACGTTCCGTGCTTCAAGCAGGTCGATAATTCCGCGTGCCGTGAACGACTTGAACTCGCCGATCTGCCTCGCCAAGTCTTCGGCCGAGGCTATCCAATGCAAATGGTTTTCCAAAATCACGTAGCCGAACAACGTGAGCCGATCATTATCTTGAAGAAATCGCCACGAGTCCAGGACTATTTCGACGGTTTCCATCCGCGTGAAGACCGGAACCCAACCCACGACGGTACACGTCAGGAAGTGCGGGTATGCGGTATCGTGGATTTTATAGCGGGTTCTGGTCATGCGGTCGTTCTCCGACGCGGAGCGTCGGGGCAGTGCGTTCCCACGCGGAGCGTGGGAACGAGGTTAAGATTTTTTCGAGGATGAACCGGAGGATGAGTCTTGAGGCGGTGGCGATGCTTTCTCCTTGGAAAACCTGCGGAAAAGCAACGTGAAACCTTTGCGTGAAAGAACCGACAACGCAACTCCGAGCGCGGCGCCGACGGCCAATGCCGTGGGACCAACTATCGGAGCATAATCTTCTTGTGATGTCCGAGACACTTCGGAAACTGCACTTTCTGAAAAAATGCCCATTCTTCCCAAATTGAATCGCGCGATCCGTTTACCCGAGTTGTTTGCGTCCGGCAACCGCTGGACTTTGCCTGCTGACAATGCTTTCGACGCCAAGTCGATTGTCAGACGTGGTGA
>JAHIKV010000308.1 GCA_018897395.1 Planctomycetota bacterium
CCAGGGTTGGGATCAAGGCTGGGACTGGGACACGCTACGATGGAGCGGTAACAACGTGACGTATCAGCCGAGGCAAGACCAATCCGGCTACACCAACTGGTATACTTTCGGCAGCGCCCATGCCAACGGTTTCCAGATGGCCTTCTGCGACGGTTCGGTGGACATGATCAGCTACTCGATCGACCCCGAAACCCACCGCCGCCTGGGCAACCGCAAGGACGGCCTGGCGATCGACGGCAAGAAGTTCTAGCGGGTATTGCGGCGGCGGCTTCGGATTACAATGCCGGTTGCTGCCACCGACTATTCCCGAAGCCATGTCCCCTCTCCCTCCGGGAGAGGGGATCAATTTGCAAAACTCTAGTGAGCAACCAAAGGAGCAACGTCATGTCTACTTCGATCATTCGCCGCCACGGCTTCTACCGGCGCGTATTTGCGACCTTTCTTGGTTTGGCGCTGATCGGCATAGTGCCGGCCTCGGGAGGAGAGACCATCTATCCCCTTGAGCCGGGGCGCCCGCAACTGCGGCAAGACGCCCGCATCGGGAATGCGGATTCAGAGGAGGCCCGCGCTCTGGCGCGGCAGCGGATGGAACTCCAACGGTTAAGCGAGGTGGGCCGCGGAAACTACGTGCCGCTCCGATTGAAGCGGCCCAACGAGAGGCGCGTCGAGAAGTTCGAGACGAGTTTTGAAGAGTGCGCTCCGGGCCGCAACAGCGGGGCCAATGAATGGAGCGCGTTTGGCGCAATCGGCAACATGGACTTTAACGCCATGGGCCGGGAGCTTTGGGTGCGCTACCCCGCCTTCGAGTTGGAGTTCCGCCTCCAAGACGGAGGCGCCGTCATTGAGCCAGGCCAATTGGATAGTTTCCGCCTGGGGCTGGTCAACAACCGCTTGCCCGCCATCTGGGGCGGCTGGCGCCACGGCGATTTGCTTTACAAGGTTTCGGTCATGACGGTGCCCAGTCCGCAGTGCGGGAACTTCGATCTATACAAGCTGGAGGTCCAGAATCCCACCGCCGGTCCACTGCCGAGCAAGCTGTTGGTGGCGGTCAACGGCCCGCCGGACATGCACGTGAAAGACGGCGTTCTCCGCGGCTTGGGCGAAAACGCGTTTCTGATCGCCGACCCATCGGTGGCCAACAAGTTGGAAACCCGCGACGCCGGCTGGTGCGACAAGCGGGCGAAAGCCTACCTCGGGCGGGGCGAACCGGTCATCAAAACCTATCGGCTCGGTTTCGACGGGCTTCCGGTGGTTTATCGTTTCAAGGCGGAGGCCGGGAAAAAATACGTCGTGTATTTGGCCGGGACGCAGCCTTGGCTCCCCGGCGAGAATCTCAAGGCGCCGCGGCGAGCGGGCGACCTCGTGGCCGAGTACCGCGTCGAGGGATGCGCGCCGAAGACATTTGATTGGTCCAACTGGTTCGTCGCCAAGGACAAGAACAAGCCGCCGTGCGTCGGGTTTGAGAACGCGCGGGACGTCGACGGCGACGGCGCGATCGAGGTCAGCGCGGGCGTGGCGGCCTCTTCGCGCCTCCGCCATACGTGTCTGAGCGCGGTCTGGGTGTTTCCCGAGGGAACCAAGAGCGACAAGCCGGATTCGGTCGCCGGCGGCGCGATGAAAGACAAGTGCATCCGTTTCATCGACGTGGGCATAACTCCGGAACAAGGTACGACCAACCAGGATTACGATAAGAGCGACGTGAGCTTTGCCCGCATGAGGCTGGATTATGCCGAAACGATTCCGCCCGGCCGGACGAAGACGTATTGGCTGCGCGTGCCGCCGGTGCACCGCCGCGAGCCGGTGAGCATGGGCTACGTCGCGCATGCCTTTCGCGACGTTTTGCCCGGCGAGGCGGTCCCGCCCTTCGGGCCAGAGCAAGTCAAGGCGCTCCGGGAGCTCGATCCACTCGCGGCCGAGCGGCAGGTCGCCGACTTTTGGGCGACGTTCCTGGCCCCGGCAGCACAGTATAAGGTTCCCGATCCGATTCTCAACGACATTTATCTCTCGCGGCTGGCGACGCGAGCGGTTCTCGAAGTCAACCTGAACAAGGAGCTTTCGTATGAATTCTGCAGCCCATTTTTCTATTTCGATCAATCCTACCGAGACGGATGCTACATGGCTCTTGCCTGGGACATGGCCGGCATGCACGATCATGCGGCACAACTGCTTCGAGTCTACTGCAAGGATGTGAAGGACGTGCCGAAGGGCCCTATCTACTTTTCCGGCACGCCAATCCAACTCGGAATGTTGGAAAACGGCCAGTGGAACACGCGGCCCAGCCAATGGGACACCCAAGGGCAGAACATCTGGGCTTTGGTGCAACACTACAAGCTCAGCGGCGACCGCCCCTGGCTGGAAAAGACGGCCTATCCGTACATCCGCCGCGGGGCGATGTGGATCGTCAACTCCCGGCACAAACACATGGCCGAGATCAAGGATTCCAAGGACCCTCGCTATGGGCTGATTGAGCCGGGCGCGATGGAAGTCATGGAGGCGGAGGTCGGCAAGGGGATGCACATGTACTATCTCAACGCGTTCAGCGTACTCGGGCTGCGCGAGGCGGCCGACGCCGCCAAGGCCGTGGGCGCGGAAGACGACGCCCGATTGTTTGCCGCCGAGGGTCTCGACCTGAAGCATTGCCTCCATCAATCGTTCCAGCAAACGTTCAAACGAAAGGGGCTCTATGAAGGCCACCTTTGGTTCGGCGTCGAGCCGGTGGGTGTGGGACTGTACGGGTTTTGGGCCCACAATTGCCTCGTGTGGCCGTGCCGGGCCATCGATCCGCACGACCCGATGCTCACGGCCACCCTGCGGCACATGGACTGGATGAGCGACAACTGGGGCGGCGGGATGCACTCAGAGAGCTGGGTCAACGTCGACTTGACGTACTCAGAGGTCCAGAACTTTTCCTTTCCGTTGATCGGCGTCGACCGCGCCATCGGCCGTCTGGTGCAAGGTGAACGAGATCGGGCGCTCGATTACTTTTGTGCCTACACCGATACGGCCGGAGGAACGCTCAGTTGGGGCGAAGGCTACAACAACTTGATTGCACGCGGCGACCAGCCGCACAATTGGGCCGACATGTGTTGGCTCATTCTGTTTCGCGACTTGTTTGCTTTTGAAGACGACGCATCGTTATGGATCTCGCCGGCGCTGTTTCGCCGGTGGCACGAGCCCGGCCAACGTGTCGCCGTCTCAAAGCTGCCGACGTATTTCGGCGATCTCGACCTGAGGATCGAGCCGCGGCCCGACGGCAGGGTGATCGACTACACGATCCGGATCACGCCCAAAGGCGACCAGAAAACCAGGGCGTTGGAAAGAATCGTCTTGTATCCTCGAATCCCTGGCGGCAGGGCGATCGCAAAGGTCACGGTCGACGGCAAGGAACTTAGGGAGTTCACTCGTGATACCGTAATCTACGCGGCGCCTCCGCGAGATGCGGAAATACGCGTGTCGGTCGAAACGCAACGTTGGTGATCGACAATGCGTTCAGAACGACCGAAAAACGGGACAGGTCCGATATTGGCAAGATGTAGAAGAGGTGGTGATCCTTGGAATTTAGTGTGCCGCAGTCGGCAACGTGATCGTGAACGTCGCCCCGTGGCCCAGGGCGCTTTCGGCAGCGCGCACTCGAACGGTTTCCAGATGGCCTTCTGCGACGGCTCGGTGCAGACGATCAACTACTCGATCGACGCGGAAACCCACCGCCGCCTGTGCAACCGCAAGGACGGCCTGACGATCGACGGCAAGGAGTTCTAAAGGAAATACTGGCTGTTATGGCGGGATAACAGCGACGC
>JAHIKV010000309.1 GCA_018897395.1 Planctomycetota bacterium
CGGTGTGGGTGGTTAGGTTGGGGTGGCAGTACAACCGCCGTCCCAGCGAAAGAAAGTAGTCGCTTTCTAAACCCTGTTTTTGACGTGCATATAGCCCGCCCTCTTCAGTCTAGCTTTTTCGCGGTTTTTCGTAAGGGGGGGCGTTTCCCGCGGCTGGATAGTAGCTGCGTGCCACGAGGATACACTCGCGCGGGGGTATTGTTGGGGTTTTCGTGAATCAAACGGCCCGCAACCAACACTGAATAATCCGGCTTAACAGACCGTTGAAAAAGGGTGCCACTGCTGGCTTGTCCAGCAGTGCATGAGGGAAACTCCCGGAAAAACACTGCTGGACAAGCCAGCAGTGGTACCCAAACTTCCGGAATTCGACTTTTTCAACGGACTGTTAAGCTTCGCCGGCACTTGTAGTTGCCCCGCCTTGCCCGTAGCATGATAAGACTTGTGCCGTCTACCGGTCGTGGAATAACGACGCCGTAACGGCTAGTGCCTTGTTGCACAAGGATTTGTGGGTGGCACGCCCAAATGACAAAATCGACTGAAACAAGGTACTAGAAGCGCTTTGCCGTTTCGATCATTCCCAGAGGGGCGAGGTGCCGTTCATGCGTTTCCTGCAAACCGCCGTGGTCTTGTGTGGTTCCCTGTTGGCAATGGTTGCCGTCGGCACGACGGCGGCCTCGGAATCCGACAAGCCGAACGACGCCAGGGCGATGCAGTTCATCCGGCAATACGAGGCCACGGTCAGACCGCTGGAGATCGAGACCAATCTGCTCTGGTGGACCGCCAGCCTAACCGGCAAGGAAGAGGATTTTCGCAAAAAGCAAGCGGCCGAGGAGAAATTGGACCTCTGCCTGGCCAACCCGCAAAGATTCGCCGAACTGAAGGCGATCCGCCAGTCCGGGGTCTCCGATCCGCTGTTGGCCCGGCAGATCGACGTCCTCTATCGTAAATACCTTTCGAGGCAGATCCCCCCCGAGTTGCTCAAGAATATCTTGGCCAAAGAGAACGAGGCCCAGCGGGCGTTCAACGTCTTCCGCCCAACGCTCGACGGCAAGGAAGTCACCAACAACGACCTGCGACGGATATTGATCGAGTCGCGCGACTCCGACGAATTGCGGGCAGCCTGGGAGGCCGGCAAGAAGGTCGGACCGGTCGTGCTGGCCGATCTGAAGGAATTGGTCGCCCTGCGCAACCAAGCCGCCCGACAACTGGGGTTCTCCGACTATTACGCCGTGCGGCTGTTCCTCGGCGAGCAGGACCGGAAACAACTCATAAAGCTGTTCGACGAGTTGGACGAGCTGACCCGCGGGCCGTTCCACGAGGCGAAGCTGGAGATGGACGCCGCGTTGGCCGAGCACTACGGGATCACCGTCGATGAGCTTCGGCCGTGGCACTACCACGACCCGTTTTTTCAAGAAGCTCCGGCCACCCCCGGCGCGTTGCCCGAGTCGGTCTATAAATCGTTGGACGCCGTCGAGGTATGCCGCAAGTTTTACGAGGGCATCGGACTGCCGGTCGACGACGTGCTCGCCCGCAGCGATCTGTACGAGAAGCCGGGCAAGAACCCGCACGCCTTCGCGACCGACATCGACCGGTCGGGCGACGTGCGGATATTCGAGAACGTAGTGCCCGGCCGGGAATGGCTGACCACCACAATGCACGAGTTGGGGCACGCCGCTTACTCGAAGAACATCGGTCGCGGAAAAGGTGTCAGGAACCGTTTGTGCGAAGCACCCTCCGGGCCGTTCCGGCAAACGGTTCCTGACACCTTTTCCGCGTTGCCCTACGTGTTGCGCAGCGACGCCCATCCGCTCTGCACCGAGGGGGTGGCGATGATGTTCGATCGTTTTCCGCTGAACGTCGATTGGCTTCGCGCGATGGGCGCGGACGTTCCGAACCCCGAGCGATACCGCGCTGCGGCGGCCAAGCTGCGGCGGAACCGGCTGCTGGTCTTCGCCCGCTGGGCGCAGGTGATGTTCCGCTTCGAGACGGCCCTTTACGCCGACCCCGATCAGGACCTCGACCGGCTGTGGTGGGATCTGGTCGAGAAATATCAGGAGATCAAGCGGCCCGAGGGGCGCGACGAGCCGGACTTCGCCGCCAAGTATCACATCGTCGGCGCGCCGGCCTATTACCACAACTACATGCTGGGCGAGATGTTCGCCTCGCAGGTCCATCATGCCCTGATCGACTCGGTGCTGCCGGGAACCAATCCGGCCGGTGCGATCTACGTGGGCAACAAAGCGGTCGGGGAGTTTCTGATACGGCGGGTATTCGCCCCCGGTTTGACGTTGAACTGGAACGAGTTGACCCGCCACGCCACCGGCGCGGAGCTTAGCCCGAAGGCGTTTGCCGAGGATATAAAAACGCAAAATGCAAATTGAGGATTACTCCTCGTTCCCACGGTCCTCCGTGGGAACGCACTGTCCGTGACGCTCTGCGTCGCCGCCATCGACGCAGAGCGTCGGGGAACGTGGGTTCCCACGCAGAGCGTGGGAACCAGGAAAACGCAAAATGCAAATTGAGGATTTGCACTTCACATCCAGCGAGGTCCCATGAGCCAATCCAAACCCGACGCCGCCGCGACCGAATCCACCAAACGTTCTTCAGTCTTCGATCACCCGAGTGGATTCTGGTTCTTCTTTTGGGGCGAGTTTGCCGAGCGAAGCTGCTATTACGGCATGAGGGCGATCCTCTTGCTGTACATGATCCAAATTCTCAAGTTCGGGGACAGCGACGCCAATCGGGTGATGTCTTATTTTATTGCGGCTTGCTACCTGCTGCCCCTGGTGGGCGGCTACGTGGCAGACAACTACCTGGGGAAATACCGCACCATCGTATACTTTTCCATCCCTTATATTATCGGCCAAGTGCTGCTTGGGATAGCCAGCCTGCACAACAGGGAATGTTTATTCCTCTCGCTGGGTCTGCTGGCCATGGGCAGCGGTGTGATCAAGCCGAACATCTCCACTCTGATGGGCCTTACTTACGATCAACGCCGGCCCGGCAAGACCAGGCTTCGCAGCGACGCCTTCGCCATGTTCTACGGGGCGATCAATATCGGGTCGGCGTTGTCCTCATTCTGCGTGCCGGCCATCCGCAACTACTACGGCGGCGACAGTCGGGCATACGCCATTGCGTTCCTCTTTCCCGCGGCGTTGATGATTGTGGCGTTCATCGTGTTCGCGCTCGGCAAGCCTTTCTACGCCGTCGAAAAAATCGGCCGCCGCGAGCACCTCACGCCCGAGGAACGACGCAAGCGGATGGTGGTGCTACGGCGATTGTTCGGCCTGTTTCTTGTGGTCACGGTTTTCTGGAGCGTCTTCGATCAGGCGGCTTCTACCTGGACGCTTTTCGCCCGCGATTATTTGCACCTGAACCTGTTCGGGTTGAAACTATCTCCGGATCAAATTCAAGCGATCAATCCCGTGCTGATCGTGTTGCTGTTGCCGCCGATAACGATGATGTGGCATCTGCTTTCCCATTACGGCATAGACCTGAAACCGACCAGCAAAATGCTTATCGGTTTCATTTTGACGACGATCACCATGGGGATTGTCGCCTGGGCCGCTTTCCGCGGGGCCGATGCAGTGGTTGCCGGCGCGCCCGCGGCGCTCAGCGGCGCCGAGAAGACAATAGCCGCCACAACCGATCTCACCGAGAGTCGCCAAGCCGCCGAAAAAGCCGCCGAGGGATTGCTCGCCGCCGTTGTCAATCTCAAGGCGGTCGAATCCGAGGCCGATAAAATCGAGTCCGACGAGGCCAAGGAGAAGATGCTCGATGCCGCGAAAATGGCGTTGGAAGCCGCTCGCGGCACCGCACAGAAATCAGGCCTGAAAACCGTGGCGGTCATTTCCGCGCGAAACGCGGCGGCGGCGGCCACTCGTACGGCACATAAGGCTTCCGATGCCGCCAAGGCAACGGACGACAAATCGTTGAAAATCGCCGCGGAGGAAGTCCTTGCCGCGGGAAAGAAAGCCGCCGCCGCGGCGGAGGCTACCACCGAAGCGGTTAACTTGTCCATAGCAGCCGATCGGAAAGACGAGTCTGAAAACGAGAAAAAGGACTTAACCCTGTGCTCCGTCGCGGCAAACCGCACGGCGGCCGCGGCCGCCGCGGCGGCAAAATCCGCCAAAGCCGCGTTGGCCGGGAACAAAAAAGCCGCGATTATTAACGCCTCGGTGGCTGGAGTCGACGCGGCCGACGCCGCCGTAGCCGCCGCACGAGTTACAGCGGATATAACGGGCATGGATGTTCCGGATGTCGCCGCCGAAACCGAAGCGGCAGCCGCCAATGGACGCATTTCGCTCCTCTGGCAGGTTGTCCCCTATCTGTTGATTACCATAGCGGAAATCTGTATTTCCGTGGTAGGCTTGGAACTGGCCTTCGCCGCAGCGCCGGCCACGATGAAAAGTTTCGTGACCGCCTGTTGGTTGCTGACCGTTTTCTTTGCCAACATTCTTAATGCCCAAGTTACCCCCTTGTATAACGAGACGTTTCTAGGCATTAGTCTGACCCCGGACTGGTATTTCCTTGCCTTTGCCGTTTTCATGGTCCCGGTGACATTGGCCTTCGTTGCGGTGTCTCGACGATTCAATCGGCCGGTTAAGTCCACGGAATAACCGCCCTTGCCGTCGGGGTGTCAGCGTTGATCGTAACCGTGAACGGTTACCAGCCCTTGCAGCCCATCCTGCCACACTCTGGGGGCTGTTGTCCCCCAGCTATTCTGACAATCTCCCCCCCGCCCCAATTACAATGGAATACATGGGGCCGAGGGCAGCCCGCCTGAAGATTTCTTGTCAGCTTTTCTCGGATTCCTCTATAGCCTAAGTAGCGACGACGGTTGTTCGCGCTGGGGCGGCGTTGCGCGAGGTCGGAATCATGTCGAAACCGGACAATCACGACGAGCCGTTTCTGGTGCTGGTTACCGGCGCCCAGCGGATGCTGCACGCCTTCATCCTCCGGCTGGTGCCCAGTCTGTCCGACGCCGACGACATCCTCCAGGAGACGAACCTGGTCCTATGGAGTAAGCAGTCGGAGTACACGCCGGGCAGCGACTTCCGCGCCTGGGCGTTCCGCGTCGCCCGATTCCAGGTGATGGCCTACCGCAAGCGGCAATCGCTCGATCGGCTGGTGTTCGGCGACGAGTTGGTCGGCCGGCTGGCCCGGCTGGGCGAGAGCCGCGGCGAATCGTTGGACGAGAAGCGCGAACTGCTGATCGAGTGCCTCCAGGAGCTAAAGGACTCGCAGCGGCAATTGTTGGACGACCACTACGGCGACCGGCTCTCCGGCCGCGAGATCGCCGAGAAGACCGGACGGAACGTCGATGCCGTGTTCCAGGCGATGCACCGCGCCCGCGAGGCGTTGTTGCGCTGCATCGAGCAAGGTTTGGAGAAAAAGGGGACAGGTCCAATTTGCCGGAACGGCCCGGAGGGTGCTGCGCACAAATTGGACCTGTCCCCTTTTTCTCAGCAAGGTTTGGCGGAACGAGGGAAGAAGTAATGGCCGAGCAGAAGCCCCAACTCGAAGAGGTCGGCCGCCTGACCGGCTTGCTGTTGGAAGGCGCGCTTGGGCCGGAGGACCGCAGCCGGCTGGAGGAAATGCTCTTGGCCGACCCCGCCGCGTTGGAATATTACCAAGACTACGTCGACGTGCATTGTCTGCTCCACTGGCAACATGGTCTGTCCGAGGAGCGAGGGGCACGGGACGAGGGACGAGGGACGTGGGGCGAGGGGCGAGGGATGGCCGGTTTACCGGCCATTGATCTTCCCGTTGGTGCGGCAGTTGAACTGCCGTCAGGCCAATGGCCCCGAATCCCCAACCCCGAACCCCCAATCCAGCCGATCATCCTCGATCTGTCCCCCTCTAGCCACTATCCACTAGCCACTAACCACTCCTTTGTCGACTGGCCGGCGTTTCCCTTCATTGCCGCCACGGTAATCCTGGGCGTGATGCTGCTGGGGTTCTGGGCGGTAAAAGTCACCCACTACCAACATATCGCCACGGCGCCGTCGAAGTCGGTTCCGTCGGACGCCAGGCCGGAGTTTGTCTTCGTCGGCCGCATCACCGGGCTGCTCGACGTGAAATGGTCGGACGACAAGGACTTCTTGCCCCCTCATGGCTACGCCTACGTCCCGCTGGGCCACAAGTACAAACTAGACGCCGGGCTGATGCAGATCACCTACGATTCCGGGGCGAAGGTCATCCTTCAAGGTCCTTGTACCTACGAGGTCGAATCCACCAGCGGCGGCTATCTCGCGCTGGGAAAACTGACCGCGCGGGTGGGGGCGGTTGAAGGAAAAGGTTCAAGGTCCAAGGTTCAAGGTTCAAGGTCTACTTCACTAACCACTAGCCACCAACCACTAGCCACTAATTCTAATCCCCAATCCCTAATCCCTAATCCCTTGTTCGCCGTCCGCACTCCCACCGCCATCGTCACCGACCTGGGCACCGAGTTCGGCGTCGAGGTGGACGAGCGAGGCCGCACCGAATCGTACGTGTTCGCCGGCAAGGTAAGACTGGCTATGGTGGGGCGGCAAGCGGGAAACGCCGCGGACCGGGTGTTGCTCGCCGGTCAGGCAGGCCGGGTTGATGGAGAGAGTGTCGTAGTTGCCGCGGCGGACGGCGACGGGACGCAATTCGTCCGCAAATTGCCCGTACGCGAGCCGCCGCCCGAGCCGCCGCCCGAGGTCGAGCTTATCGGCCGGGTCGATTACAGCGACACGTGGACGGCCCATTCGCCGACCCGTTCCGGCGGCTACGTGCCCCTGGAGAGTCCCGAGGCGTTGCAGGTGGAACAGTTCCACGGCAACCCGCCGCGATCGTGGGTGTTCAGTGCCCCCACAGCGGTGGCGACTTGGCCCAGCGGTGCTCTGTCGGGGTCTTGGCCCGGCTTCCCTGCGCGCGGCGCCAAGTCGGGCTTCACTGAAAGGAGCGGCCTCGACGGCGTCTGCTATCTGGGCCTCGAGTACGGCCTGCGCGACGACTTCACGGTGCAGTTCGACGCCGTGCAGACCGACGACCGCATCAATATAACCATCGGCGACGAGCCGGCCACGATCTACGGTGCCCGGTCGCTCTCGGTGTTCTTCCGGGCCCCTGGCGGGCCGCATCCTGAAATCGGGCTGTTCACGCCCTCGAAGGGCGAGGTCGATACCAAGCTCCGCTCCGGCATCCCCGCCCCGTTCCAGTGGCACAACTACGCCGTCCGCTTCAATCTCCGCGAGAAGCGGCTGACGGTCTGGGTCGACGGCGAGTGCCGCGGCACGATCGGGGAGAAAAAGGGGACAGGTCCAATTTGCCGGGACGGCCCGGAGGGTGCTGCGCACAAATTGGACCTGTCCCCTTTTTCTCCCTGGACCGGCCTGTCCTGGACCAACCAATACGTGACGGTCGGCGGCTACTCGGAAAATGCCGACTGCCGGGTGTGGACCGACAACTTCCGCCTGGGCGCGCCGGCGGCGGAGAAAAAGGGGACGGGGCCAATTTGCCGGGACGGCCCGGAGGGTGCTTCGCACAAATTGGACCTGTCCCCTTTTTCTCCAACGAAACAAGAAAAACCCGTAACGAAAGGAGAACAAAACCATGACGTGGACGTGACGAAGTAGCAACCGTAGTGGAGCGTGCGGAACCCATTGGCTTCCGCCTGTCGTGCAGTCGCGTAGGTTATGCTTCAGCATAACGCTTGCGCAACGCGAATATGGAGTGCGAGTGTTATGCTGAAGCATAACCTACGCCTCTTCCGCCTGTCGAGGAAGAATCTCCCGCGGGACCCAACCTGCGGAGCGGTTGTGGAGCATGGAGGTGCGTTTTACCGTTTTTTACCATGAGTCCGTTTAGTCACAGATTACGCAAAGGACGATTTACCATGTTACGCAAAAGTACGATTTGCGCGAAAAGCGCCGCAGTGATCCTGGTTGCCGTTGCAGTGTTGGCTCTTGGCCAAGTACTCCAAGCCGGCACCATCTCGATCGTGGATATCCCTGCGGTGAATTCCGATACCAACTCCGGAATCGGCAACCCGGCCCTGTACACGCACGCGCTGGATTTTGGGACCTCTGGCTATACCGGGACTACTACGATCAATGGCGTTCCGTTTACCAGGTATGGCATCGGCACATCATCCCCCTCCCCCTACACGGGTCCGAATTTCACGGACGCCGGTAGTAGTGGAAACCTCAGTAGCGCGGGCAACGCGAATATTCCTGCGGACGGGCAGATGGGGGTCCTGCTGGAGAAACTCTGGTATGACTCTTTGTCAAAGATTCAGACGTTAACATTGTCCGGTCTGACTCCAGGCCAGGCGTACTCCACGCGCGTGTACTACCGCTGCTGGGAGCCCACCTACCCCGCGGATCAGCAGGACAACACGTTGACATTCAACGGCGATGGCACCCCCGTCTCGCAAGTGGTCTCTGGAAATGCCCCCGGCGCACATTATGTCAAGTACGATTACATCGCCCTTGGCACGACCGTAACAATCAAGGCTGATAATAACTTGGGGGGCGGCAAGTGGGGCTGGCACATGTACGGGGTTTCGAACCAAATCCCCGAGCCTTCCACGCTGGCGTTGCTGGCCACGGGCTTGATCGGCCTGCTCTGCTACGCATGGAGGAAGCGGAAGTAGAGTTTAGTGGTCAGTGGCCAGTGGTCAGTGGCCGGTAAACAAGAAAAACTCCCCTCTCCCTTTGGGAGAGGGGCAGGGGGTGAGGGCGGTTGGCGGCGCGGATGAACGTGCCGAACGCCGCCCTCACCCTCACCCTAACCCTCTCCCACGGGGAGAGGGGACATGGGGATGTTGGATGGCGGATGGTGGATGTGTCCGATCAGTCCATCCACCATTCGCTGTTCCGCGCTGTCATCGCGCGAGAAGGTGAGTACGGAAAATGTCCTACAAGCGGAACTTCTCGTTCCACAGGTTTCGCACCCGGCGAGCATCGTTGGCGTTCAGTTTTCCGATGCGAAGCTTGAGGATCGCTTTCTCGACCGTGACGAGGCGCGACAGCCTGATGGTGGATGGTTTATCGAGGCCGGCCTCTCGCCAGCCGCCAACCGCCACATCCAAGAATCCGCGATGCGGAACCGAGGTGATTCGACACACGAGGCAATCGTGGTCGAGGTCCATCAACACCAACGCGGGTCTGGCCTTGCCGCCTTGCCCGGAAGTGAAGGGAAAAACGCAGATGTACACCTCTCCGAACTCAACGGTATCGGTCATACGCCGCGTCTTCCTCCGAGTCGCCCGTCAGAAACTGCTCGTAGGCCGCCTTTTGCCAAGCGGCGTCGTCGGGATCCACGTCCACAAAGACGACGACCGTCGCCTTTCCCTGCGACGGCAAGGCCGAGGCAATCTCCGCGGGCAGATCGAGGGTACGACCGCCCGTGAGTTCGGTTTCAAACTCTATTGTTCTCGGCATGACTTCTTAACACCCGTGTCCGTATTCTACGCCAATCTTCCCGGCTGTCAACGCGGCACGTCGTCCCCGCACGACGTACCGCACGCGCGGAGGATGGAGGCAAGGAATCGTCACATGGGCAAGGAGCGAAGACAAATGAACGTCCCCTATCGCCGTCAGCGTCCCCTCACCCCAGCCCTCTCCCAGAGGGGGAGGGGGTTTACTCTTGTCGAACTTTTGGTGGTCATCACGATCATCGGCATCCTGATCGCGCTGCTGTTGCCGGCGGTGCAGGCGGCGCGTGAAGCGGCAAGACGAGTGCAGTGCTCCAACAACCTCAAGCAGTGGGGCTTGGCAATGGCGAACTACGAGCAGGCCAACGGATGGTTCCCCTATGGCGTGATTTACGGCTCGGCCAGCGGTAACACCGGCACCAATCCTACCGGCATCGCCACCATATCCACCCCCGGCGACTGGCAGCGGCAGAGCTTCGTCATCGCACTCTGGCCGTTCCTGGAGCAATCGGGCATCTACGACCAGTGGGACCCCAAGTATACCTTCTACTCGCCCAAGAACCGGCAGATGACTGCCGTTCAGGCGACAGTCTACTTCTGCCCCAGCGACCGGAGGGGCTGGTGGAGTGCGGACACCTGGAAGAGCCGCACGCGGGGCAACTACGTCCTCAACTGGGGCTACTGCGACTATTTCCAAACGCAGCCGCAGGGCTTCAAAGTCGGCCCCTTCGCTCCCAATCGGCAGTACTTAGCGGCCCACATCAGCGACGGCCTATCGAACACGATGTTCATGGGCGAGGTGATCCAGGCCGTCAATGATGCGGATTGGGATTTGCGCGGCGATTTTCTCAACAGCGATGCCGGCGCGGCGGAGTTTATGACATTCTACACGCCGAACTCGGGGATCGACTCGACGCTCTGCGCCGGGGCGGATCCGAATGAGCCGGCCCCCTGCCAATCGGGCTGGCTCTGGGGGAGCGGGCCGGTCTATGTTTCCGCCCGCAGCCGCCACCCCGGCGGCGTGGTGATCGCCTTCGGCGACGGCTCCGTCCATTTTATCGCCGACCAGATCTCGCTGAACGTCTGGCGGGCACTGAGTTCCAAAGATGGCGGTGAACCGATCACCGGCGGCGCAGCAGACTAGAAAGGTAAAACGATGAACGCCGAACGATCCCCTTTCCGCCTTCCGCTTTCCGCCCTCCGCCTTCTAACGGCGCTGCTCCTATTGCCGCTGTTGGGCGGTTGTGGAGGCAGCGGGCTGATGGAGGTTAGCGGCTCGGTCACATACGATGGGCAGCCCGTGCAGAAGGGAACCATCGCCTTCCTGCCGTCCGACGGCAACGGCCCGACGGCGGCGGCAATCATCGCCCAGGGAAAATACACGGTCAAAGTCGCCCCTGGATCGAAGCAGGTGAAGATCGAAGGCTACAAGATCGTGGGCCGGCAGCCGTGCGTCCGCGACAATCCCGCCAGCCCGCTGGTCGACGTCCTCGAACCGATTGTTCCCGCCCAATACAACGAGAGGTCCGAGTTGAAGGCGGAAATCCACGGCGACACGAGAGTGTTGGACTTCAACTTGTAGTCGCGTAGGTTATGCTTCAGCATAACATTTGCGCGACGCGAAATCGGAGGGTGAGTGTTATGCTGAAGCATAACCTACAACTCTTCAACTTGAAGAGCCCGTAATCACAGCCAAGGAGACATCTATGTTCAGTACCCATTTGGTCATTCTGATCGCCGCGCTAGTCGGTCAGGCGGAAGGCGACTTCTCTAGCCGGCCGTTCTACGTACCCGAGAACCCTAAGTACACCATCACCGACTCCGTACTCGATTCGATTCGCTTCACCCTGGAAAAGACCTTGCGGCGCGACGAGCGGGGGCATCTGGTGTCGATCGCCAGTTTTGTCGATCCCGACGGCAAGGTAATCGGCACCACTCCTCTGGAGGGGCCGGGCTGGGCCGCCAACGCCGTCGGCGGCGCGTACGAGATACATGCGCTGGGCAAGTTCCTGCAAAAGCCCGAGTGGCGGGAAAAAGGCATCAGCATTCTCGACCACGTGCTGGAAGGCGGGTTCATCGATGACAAGACCGGTTTCATCACCGGCTATCGGAAGATCACCAGCGGCGAGTTCTGCCTCAACGCCGTGCAGAACAACAAATGGTTCTGCCCCGGCTCGATGGCCAAGGTCGGCTTTCAACTGCTGATCTTTTCCGACCAGTTGGGCGACGACCCGCGGGCGAAACGTATGCGGGCGGCCGCCGTCGGCTGCGCGGCCTGGATCCGCGACCACGTCGAGCCGACGCCTAACGGTTGGTTCCCCCGCCGCACCACGCCGGACGGCAAAGTGTACTTCAAAAAGCTCGAGGGCGGCGACGACGCCTTCTGGCAGACTTCGGCCGACGGGCTGTTCATATTGCAGTTGCAGGCGGCGCTTTCCGAGCGGGGACTGGCCGATTACCGCGGACCGCTGAAGGAAAAGACCGCGGCCTTCATCCGCGCCGGCGGCATCTTCGGCAGCATCAATCACGACACCTACGATCCGCGCGAGAACGTCGCCTACGCCGTGGCCTTCCGCACCCTGCTGGACGTTTCCCGGCTGCTCAAGGACGATGCCATCCGCACGTTTGCCTATGAGAAATGCCTGGCGGGACTCGACCAGTTCAAGATGCGCGAAGACCGCAACGGCGTGGCGACCAGGGGGCTGTTGATCATGGAGAAGTCGTGGGACACCGCCTATCTGTGGGAGAACGCCGAGGCGGCGCTGGCCTACTTTGAGGCCGCGGCCGACACCCGGCAGCGCGACGCAGCCAAGAGCCGCGAGTATGAAATAGACGGCCTAGTCATCCTTCGCGCGATTGCCAAGCACCACTACGGGCCGCACGGCTTTTTGACCGAGGGCGTCGACTGGAACAATCACTCGGGCCAAGAACACCACATCGACGGGAAAGAGTTCGGCGCTATCCGTTACACCCAGCCTTTCTTGAACAACCAGCACATTGCCGAGCCGACGCTCTATTACCTCGAAAACCTCGCCTGCAAGACGGCCGGCCCCGACGGCATCGAGTGGCGCGACATCGAGGGCAATCTGATTCTGGTTGGCGGTGAGGTGCCGGAACCCTCGACGCTTGTGCTGTTGACCTTGGGCCTGATTGGTCTGCTCTGCTACGCCTGGCGGAAGCGGAAGCAGTCAGAACTGCCCCTCTCTCTTTGCGAGAGGGGCAGGGGTGAGGGCGATTCGCCGGACAAGAACGATTGACGATGCCCCCCTCTTGCCCGACAATGTGGGATAATCCGCCGTGGCACGAGAGTTCGGGACTTCAACTTGTAGGAGGAGCGAAAATGCGCGTCGCCTTGATCGCGGTCATGGCCTGCTGTGCGGTCCACCCGGCTTCCGCCGCCGAAAGCCCCGCCGCGGCGGAGCGACTGCGATGCGAGTTCCTGGTCGATCCGTTGGGAATCGACGCAACGCAGCCGCGGCTCTGTTGGCAGATGCAAGACGCCCGGCGCGGAGCGAAGCAAACCGCCTATCAGGTGCTCGTGGCCGGCACGCCGGAAAAGCTGGCCGCCGGCCAGGGCGACCTGTGGGACAGCGGCAAGGTCGCTTCCGACCAGTCGATCCACGTGGAATATGCCGGCCAACCGCTGGACAGCCGTAAGCAATGCTATTGGAAGGTGCGCGTCTGGGACAATGACGGACAGCCGGCGCCCTGGAGCGAACCGGCCGCCTGGACGATGGGCTTGTTGAAACCGTCCGACTGGGGAGCGAACTGGATCACTCTCGGCGGAGCGACCTACCCCGCCCCGGCGTTGATGGTCCGCAAGGAGTTTTCGGTCCCCGGGGCGATCAAGCGGGCGACGGTGTCGGTGACGGGCCTGGGGCTGTACGATCTGCACATCAACGGCAGCAAGGTGGGCGATCGACTGCTCGCCCCCGAGTGGACCCGCTACGGCGACCGCATCCAGTACCAGACTTACGACGTCACCGACCTGCTCCGCGCGGGGAACAACGCCATCGGCGCGCAGTTGAGCGAAGGTTGGTGGGCGGGGCCGTTGATGGGCAAGTCGCCCACCCAAAATCCCCGCTTCTGCCTGTTGGCGCGGCTGGACATCGAGCTGGCCGACGGCAGCGTGCAGAGCGTGGTGAGCGATCCGTCGTGGCGGGCGACCGCCGACGGCCCGATCCGCCGCGCCGGCATCTACTACGGCGAGACGTACGACGCCGGGAAGGAGATGCCCGGCTGGGACCGGCCCGGGTTTAACGCCGCCGGCTGGCAGCCGGTCCAGGTATTGCCGCATCCCGCCGGCGCCGCCGGGGCGAAACTCGTGGCACAGCGCAACGAGCCGATCCGCGCCACCGAGGAACTGCGGCCGGTGAAGCTGACCGAACCGAAGCCGGGGGTGTACGTCTTCGACCTGGGCCAGAACATGGTCGGTTGGTGCCAACTGAAAATCAACGCCCCGACGGGCACGAAGATCACGCTGCGCCACGCCGAAATGCTCAGCAGCAACGGCACGATCTACACCGCCAACCTCCGCACCGCGGCGCAAACCGTGGAGTACACGCTGCGCGGCGGCGAGTCGGTGTTGGAGCCGCATTTCACCTATCAGGGTTTCCGCTACGTGGAATTGACGGGTTTGCCGAGCCGGCCGGCTGAGGACGCGGTTGTCGGCCGGGTAATTCACTCCGCCGCGGCGCAGACCGGCAAGTTCTCGTGTTCCAACGATCTGATCAACCAGATTATGCGCTGCGTGGAGTGGACGCAGCGGGGCAACATGCACAGCGTCCCCACCGACTGCCCGCAACGCGATGAGCGCGAGGGCTGGATGGGCGACATCCAGGCCTTCGCGCAGACGGCGATTTTCAACCGGGACATGGCCGCGTTCTTCACCAAGTGGGCGCCCGACATCCGCGACTCGCAGAGCGGCGACGGCCGCTATCCCGACGTGGCCCCGGACGTTTTCGGACAGTTTAGCAGGGGCACGCCCGCCTGGGGCGACGCCGGCGTCGTCGTCCCCTGGCGGATGTATCAGAACTATGCCGACACGCGGATGCTCCAGCAGCATTTCGAGTCGGCCCGGCGGTGGGTCGAGTTCATCCGCGGCAAAAACCCCGACTTGCTCTGGCGAAACAGCCGCGGCGGCGACTACAACGATTGGCTCAACGGCGACACCTTGAAGAACCTGGGCTACCCGCCGGGCATCAGCGCCGTGCCGAAGGAAGTGTTCGCCACGGCCTTCTTCGCCCATTCGACCGAGATCGTGGCCAAGATGGCCGCTGCGCTCGGCCGACGGGAGGACGCCGCCACGTACTCGCGGCTCTTCCGGGACATCAAGGCCGCGTTCAACAAGGCGTACGTCGCCTCCGACGGCCGCATCACGGGCGATACCCAAGCCGGCTATGCGCTGGCCCTGCACTTCAACCTGCTGGACGAGTCGCTCCGCCCGAAGGCCGTCGAGCATTTGCTGGAAGCCATCGAGAAGTTCAAGGGACATCCCTCGACCGGCATCCAGACTACCCATCGGATGATGCTCGAACTGTCGCGCAACGGCCGCCACGACGAGGCCTGCCGCCTGATCAACCTGCGCACCGCGCCTTCCTGGGGTTACATGGTGGAAATGGGCGCCACGACGATCTGGGAGCGGTGGGACGGCTACGTCGCCGGACGCGGCTTCCAGGACCCGTCGATGAACTCCTTCAATCACTGGGCGTTCGGGTCGGTCGGTGAATGGGTCTGGCGGGAGTTGGCCGGCATCAACCCCGATGAGCAACAACCCGGCTATAAGCATTTCGTTATCCATCCCAGGCCGTGCGAGGACCTCACCTGGGCAAAAGGCGAGTATGACTCCATCCACGGACCGATCCTCAGCCACTGGGAGATCGTCGAAGGCCGGTTCCAGTTGCGCGTCGAGATTCCGGCCAACACCACGGCCACCGTTTATCTTCCCGTCGCCGACCCGGCGTTAGTGACTGAAAGCGGCAAACCGGCCGCGGCGAGCGACGGCGTGAAGTTCCTCCGCACCGAAGGCGGCAAATCGCTGTTCGAGGTCGGCGCGGGCCGGTACCACTTCGCGGTGATTCCCGAGCCGTCCGCGCCTGGCGCTGCTGGCCACGGGCTTGGTCGGTCTGCTCTGCTACGCCTGGCGGAAGCGGCAGTAGATTTATGATTTAGGATTTATGATTTCTGATTTGAGTTCGCCGGCCTTCTCCTCGACGGTCCTGAGGCGGATTTCCCTCGCTTCGAGCCGCTGCCGCCAGCGCCGCACCGAAAGCTGCCGGCGGCGGCGCGTCTGGCCGAAAACATCTCCCTGCGGCAGCGCTGCCCCTGGAATACATACTGGAACCTGGACCCCGACACCGGTCGAATGCGCTGGGGTTCCGAGTACTACAGCAACATGTGCGTGTGGGACCTCTGGGGCGCGTTGACGGAACGGCGCCGGTTGGAGCCGTAGGAAGGCAAGGGCTAACATGGCCCTCTGCGACGGCTCGGTGCAGCGGATCAACTACTCGATCGACCCGGAAATCCACCGCCGCCTGGGCAACCGCAACGACGGCCTGCCGATCGACGGCAAGGAGTTTTGACGACGGCGCCACGCGCTCCGTTGCTCGCTGCGAACTTGACGTCCCACCGGAGAACTCGCGAAGCTAAGCCGGCGCAAATGTTGACTTCCCCGGCGGCGCGATTATACAGTGAGCGGCTTAAAGTGCAACATTCTTTTCCATCCGAAAAGAATGTTGCATTACTTTCCGTGCAACGTATAATGCCCCGTATCGTTCCCGGCCGCCCGTCCCCACGGCCATCGCTCCGACCGTGCTGCCTGCCGGAGAAAGGACCCACGAGATGATACGTTGCGCGCTGCTTTCCATCGCCCTGTTGACCCTTGCAGGATTCGCTTTGGCCGAAGCCCCAAAGTATCGCGGACTTTCCGCCGTACCGTTCACGGAGGTGAGGTTCAGCGACGAGTTCTGGACGCCGCGGCTGGAAACCAACCGTGAGAAGTCTCTGCCGCATAACTTCGAGTGGTGTGAAAAGACCGGGCGAATCAGCAACTTCGCCAAGGCCGGAAAGCTGATGGAGGGCAAGTTCCAGGGCACCTACTACAACGACTCCGACGTCTACAAGGTGATCGAAGGGGCCTCGTATTACCTGGCGGCCAATCCCGATCCGGCGCTGAATAAGACGGTGGACGACGTGATCGCCAAGATCGCCGCCGCCCAGCAGCCGGACGGATACCTGTTCACATTCCATACGCTGAACGATCCGGGCAAGCGGTGGACCGACCTGAGGAATGGGCACGAGTTGTATTGCGCGGGCCACCTGATCGAGGCCGCCGTGGCCCACTTCCGCGCCACCGGCAAGCCAGCGCTCTTGGACGTAGCCGTCAAGTTCGCCGACCACATCGACGGCGTATTCGGCCCGACAAAGCGTCACGGTGTTGGCGGCCATGAAGAGATCGAGCTGGCTCTAGTCAAGCTGTACCAAGTGACCGGGCAGCGGAAGTATCTGGAGTTGGCCAAGTTCTTCATCGACATCCGCGGCGAGCGGTCGC
>JAHIKV010000360.1 GCA_018897395.1 Planctomycetota bacterium
ATCAGGACTTAATCGTCTGGAAGAAATAGATCGGCTTGGTAGAGAAGATTTATTCTTTTACGCACTCCTTTCCCAGGGAAGAGATGTATGGAATTACCTCGCAGATACGCCGGGCTGGGATTTCCGTACCGGCGAATATCGCGGAGGGACAGGCCAGAAATGGCAGGAAAGAATTTCTCAACTTTCTTGGAATTGCCAGAGGCTCGCTTGCGGAATTAGAGACTTTAATAATAGTCTCAAGGAATTTGGAATTTCTAACGAAAGAGAATGCCGAAACGCTATTGACAGATTGCGAAGAAATAACGAAACTACTGGCAGGATTACAACGCTCGCTCAGAACCTAAACTTTCCAACTAAAAACTCAAAACTAACAACTAAAAACTATTATCAAGTCGAGGTCAAGGGGTTTGATTACTACGACACGAGAACAGGTAATGTCGTTTCGGGAAGCGATAAAAATATCGCGGTATGGATGCTTGATCCTGATTATGACGGGAGGAGTCTTTTCCCGCGGCAAGTATTCTTCCCTATGTCATCAGACGCAGAGGGCTGGAGTAAGCTCGCAAAGAATTTAAAGGCGGAAATCGATCAGGAGTTGATGGAGGCTTACCGTGGAACTGTTTCGCTTCCTTTTTCAGCCGGTGAGTATAAACAATGCGCGGTAAAAATCGTTGATGACCGGGGCATTGAAAGCCTGCGAATTATGCATTTGGGAGAATAGATATGAAAGAAATAAAAATTAATATCTTTGAACAAATTGGCAGTACTGCGGCGGTATCATCAGAAGATGGGGAGTTATCATATAACAGGATTGTGAAAGGATTAGAAGAAAAAGATGTAAAAGTAATACTGAATTTTACCAATATAGAACTTGTTACATCCACTTTTTTGAACGCGGCTATAGGGCAGTTGTACAATAAATACGGCAGCCCGTTTTTAAGGGAACGGCTTAAGGTGGAAAATATGGCAAAAGAAGATTTGGAACTATTAAAAAAGGTGGTTGAAAGAGCAAAAGAATATTTCAAGGATAAAGCGAAAATCGATGCTTCAATAAAGGAGGCATTGGGAGATGAATAATATCATAGATATCAGTACTTACAATCCTAACGGAAATGACAAGTTTTTCTTTGATGCAAATATCTGGATGTATTTATTTTGCCCTATTGGCGGCTATAAAAAAGACACTGTTACGAAATATGATGGATTTCTGAAAAAGGCGATTCAAGTTGAGGCTTCAATATTTATATCTTCTCTTGTGCTTTCAGAGTTTTTTAATGATAATTATTATAAGGTATTGTTATCAGGGGAAAATATAAAAATTGTTACCGATGATTACGATTTTGCAAGAGTTGGTGAGCCCATTTCTATTGTTACAGCAAATTCTAAATTGTTAGAAGAAAATTAATTTTCATGGAAAAAATAGATAAACTTATTATTAATTCTCCGTATGAGGAGCCGAAAGTTTACTGGTCGTATGAACGTACTACCCGGACATTCAGCAAAACCGAAGGCAGGCGTCCTGCCGGATATGTTATGGCAACACCTGGGTCGCAAGCGTTTGATGATCCGGGCGTGTTCGTGGAAATTCCTCTTGTTAATAATATCCGGAAACGAATTCAGAAATGGCGGGAAAACGGATATCCGGGTGTGACGGGAATTACAAAAAGGCTGCTTGAGCATTGGTATAACCTTGAAGAACGCCAGTATCGCAGATTTTTTTTCTGCCAGCTTGAGTCCATTGAGACATTAATCTGGTTATTTGAAGCGCCGGATTCCGAAAAAGTAGGCATCGACATTCCTTCGGATGGCGGAGAATTTCGGAGGATTTGTTCGAAGATGGCTACGGGCTCGGGCAAGACTATTGTTATGTCCATGCTTATCGCTTGGCAAGTTTTAAATAAAGCTACTTATGCAAAAGACACGCGGTTTTCCAAAAATATCCTTGTTATTGCTCCCGGTCTTACTGTTAAAAATAGATTGCAGGTATTAATACCGGATTCCCCCGGTAATTATTATGATGAGTTTAATATTATTCCTGTGGGGTTAATTGAGAAACTGCGGGAAGGCAAGGTGTTTATCCATAACTGGCACGTTTTAAACTGGGATACCGAGGAAAAATTAAAGAAGAAAAGATCCGTAGATAAAAGAGGCGTAAAAAGCGATGAAGCCTATGTGCGAGAGGTGCTTGGTGATATGGCAAGTAGCCAGAACGTTGTCGTGATCAATGATGAGGCGCATCATGCATGGCGGGTGAATATAGCGGCCGAAGGAAAATATATAAGACAGAGAGATTTGAAAGACAGCGCAGAAGAAGCGACAGTTTGGGTTGGCGGGCTGGATCGTATAAATAAAGCGCGTGGAATTTTGAGTTGTTTTGATTTTTCTGCTACTCCATTTGCTCCTTCCGGAAAAAGAACTGAAGAAGAAGCCCTTTTTGGTTGGATTGTGAGCGATTTTGGCTTAAACGATTCTATTGAGTCGGGGCTTGTTAAAACTCCGCGCGTGGTTATCCGTGATGACGGACGGATAAACGTCAAAGATTATAAGTCACGGTTATATCATATTTACATGGATGAAGAAGTGAAGGAAGACATTAACCGCAAAGCAGAAGCCTCAGTCCCTTTACCCGATCTAATACTCAATGCGTATTATCTTCTAGGTAAAGATTGGCTTGAGACAAAAGAAAAATGGGATGAAGTTGGCAAAGAGGTTCCGCCGGTTATGAT
>JAHIKV010000388.1 GCA_018897395.1 Planctomycetota bacterium
GGCACCTATGTTTGAACAAGCTTTCAAAAACATTGATGACGTTCTATGGAAAGAGGCTGGATGCACGACCGAACTGGACTATACGGAGCAGACCTCCTGGCTCCTTTTCCTGAAATACCTCGATGGTTTCGAGCAGGACCGCGCCGATGAGGCCGCGCTGGATCGTAAGAAATACACCTACATCCTCGACAAACCCTATCGCTGGGACACTTGGGCCGCGCCCAAGGACAAGGACGGCAAGCTCGACCACAACGCCGCCCTGACCGGCGACGATCTGCGGGATTTCGTCAACCAGAAGCTCTTCCCCCACCTCCACGGCTTCACGCAACGGGCCGCCGGTCCGAACACCATCGAATATAAAATCGGGCAGATCTTCGGAGAGATTAAAAACAAGATCTCCAGCGGCTACAATCTACGCGAGATCATTAACCACATTGATGAACTCCACTTCCGCTCGCAATCCGAGAAGTTCGAGCTGTCACACCTCTACGAGGCCAAGATCAAGAACATGGGCAACGCCGGGCGCAACGGCGGCGAGTATTACACCCCGCGCCCGCTCATCCGCGCCATCGTGCAGGTGGTTCAACCCAAGATTGGCGAGAGCATCTACGACGGCGCAGTCGGCTCGGCAGGATTCCTATGCGAATCGTTCGAGTACCTAAAGGCGAAGGGCAACCGTTCGGCAGGCTCACGGCAGGGCCTCACCACAAAGGATCTCACCACGCTCCAGACCCGCACATTCTATGGCAAGGAGAAGAAGTCCCTCGCCTATGTCATCGCGATCATGAACATGATCCTGCACGGCATCGAGGCTCCGAATATCCTGCATACCAACACTCTCACTGAGAATCTTGCCGACATACAGGAGAAGGACCGCTACGATGTGATCCTTGCCAATCCACCCTTCGGCGGCAAGGAGCGCAAGGAAGTCCAGCAGAACTTTCCTATCCGCACCGGCGAGACTGCCTTCCTCTTCCTCCAGCATTTTATCAAGATGCTCAAGGCCGGCGGGCGTGGCGGCGTGGTCATCAAGAACACCTTCCTCTCCAACACCGACAACGCCTCGGTGAGCCTGAGGAAGCTCCTGCTGGAGAGCTGCAATCTGTACACCGTGCTGGACTGTCCCGGAGGCACGTTTCAGGGCGCGGGCGTGAAGACCGTGGTGCTGTTCTTCGAGAAAGGCAGTAAGACGCGCAAAATCTGGTACTACCAGCTCGATCCCGGTCGCAACCTGGGCAAGACCAACCCGCTCAACGACGCCGACCTGGCTGAATTCGTGAAACTGCAAAAGACCTTTGCCGACTCGCCCAAATCCTGGTCCATCGACACCCATGCCCTGAGCGAAGCCGAAGGGTTCGACCTCTCCGTGAAGAACCCCAACGGCGGCGAGGAAATCAAGCATCGCAGCCCGCAGAAGATCATGGACGAGATTACCGCGCTGGATGCCGAGAGCGCGGAGGCGCTGGGGAAGATCAAGGCCATGCTATGAAGGCGGGATGGCAACGCAAACAAATTGGCGATTTGTGCCAGGTAATTGGTGGTGGCACTCCGCCCAAGAACAAGGCCGAATATTACGTTGGCGATATTCCTTGGGCAACTGTCAGAGACATGCGGACTGAAGTGATTACTGAAACCGAGTGCCATATCACCAAGGATGCTGTCAGGAGTAGTGCAACCAATATCATTCCAAAGGGCAATGTGATCATTGCAACCCGGGTGGGTTTGGGCAAGGTGTGCCTGCTCGGCCAAGACACAGCCATTAACCAAGACCTTCGCGGGATTATTCCAATTAACCCTAAGGCTCTTTTGGTCCGTTTCCTTTTCTGGTGGCTTAAAAGCATCACGGATTCCATCGTGGCTGAGGGAACAGGCGCGACTGTACAGGGCGTTAAACTTCCATTTGTAAAGTCTCTCCAACTCCCGCTTCCCCCACTCCCCGAACAGCAGCGGATTGTCGGCATCCTCGACGAAGCGTTTGAGGGGATCGCCACCGCCAAAGCCAACTCCGAAAAGAACCTCCAAAACGCCCGCGCCCTCTTTGAAAGCCACCTCCAATCCGTTTTTAGCCAGCGCGGGGATGGGTGGGTGGAGACGACGTTGGAGAGTTGCTGTGAGCATATTTTTGCTGGCGGCGATGTTCCGAAAGACCGCCTTTCGCAGGAGCGGACTCCGAAATACAGCGTTCCGATTTACTCAAATGGTGAGAAGGACGATGGCTTATATGGATTCACTGACGTAGCGCGGGTGACGAAGCCGAGCATCACGGTTTCTGCCAGAGGCAC
>JAHIKV010000310.1 GCA_018897395.1 Planctomycetota bacterium
CGCGCCGGACTCTGTGCCGGGAAACCGTGTCATCGGATCGCTGGGCGTACGAATCGTGGCACGGCGGAAAACCCGCCGAGCCGTGGATCGTCATTACCCGAGGTAAGAGCCGTATGAGGTAGTTCCTCACGTACGGATCCGTGCGGGGGGCCGCCCGCAAGGGCGGTCCCTACCGCGACTAGTGGTCTGTCCAAGTTGAAATTACGGGTGCCACGGTTGGCTTGTCCAACCGTGTTTCCGGCACTGCTGGACAAGCCAGCAGTGGCACCCAACGTGTAAAGTCGAGATGGACAGACCACTAGGCGATCTCGGGCAACTCATACCCCTTGCGTCGCGGGCGGTCGAGCAGCTTGTTCGCCTCCTCGCAGTTGGTGAAGCGCTCGGCCTCGGGATCCCATTTCAGAACTTCGCCGACCCGGCCCACGTCGCGGGCGATGTTCACCAGGTAGCAGAGCGTGCTGGAACGCTGGCCGATTTCGATGTCCGCCGTGCAGGGCTTGCGGCTCTTTATGCAGTCGAGCCAGTTCTCGACGTGGTAGGCGGTCTCGGGCCGCTTGATCGGGCCGGGATTGTCCGGCGACTGGACGAGGCCCTTCGGATTGCCGGCGATCTTGTTGCGGTTGATCTCGATTTTGCCCTTTTCGCCGGCAAAGATCGCGCCCAGACCGGGGCCGCGATCGCCGTCGAGATGGAGCTTCAGTTTCGTGCCGTCGGCGAACTTCATCGTGACCTTGGCCCGAGGGCCGGTGAGCTTCGCCATGTGGTGGTAGACCGAGCCGGTGTCATCGTCGCCGACCAGTCCGCCGGAGCGGAGTTCCGGGGCAAACTTGCCGGTCTCCATCACCTTGAGCGGCTCCTCCAAAACGACCTCGACCGGGCCGGTGTCGTCGGTGCCCAAGGCGCGGTTGATCTGGTCGTAGGAGTGTGTGCCCCAGCCGGTAACGCCAAAGCAGCGTCCGCCGCCGTCGTAGTCCCACCAGCGGTCCCAACCGCGATGAATCTTGACGTGATACGGCCGATAGACCGCCTGATTAGTCCAAACGTCCCACCAATCGTCGCTTCCGCCGTCGGGCATCTTTTCGGCGGGCAGGTCGGACCACTTCTCCGGGCCGACGAAGTTCGGGGCGATCACGGTCTGAATTTTCCCCAGCGCGCCGTTTTTCACCAGGTCGCTGGCCCAGTTGTTGATCGGCATCGAGCGCTGCTGGGTGCCGACCTGCGTGACGCGGCCGTACTTCCGCGCGGCGCAAACCATTGCCCGGCCCTCGGCGATGGTCAAACACATCGGCTTCTCGATATACACGTCCATTCCCGCTTGCATGGCAAGGATGGTGATCCAGGCACGAGCGTGGGTCGTGGTCTCGACCATCACGCCGTCGAGCTTCTCCTTGTCGATCATCTCGCGGAAGTCACGGTAGAGGCCCCACTTGGCCCCGCCGGAGAGTTCCTTGGCGTAGGCTTCCGCCCTGGGGAACATGCAGTCGCAGGCGGCCACTACCCGGAACGCCTTCACGTCGGCGCCTTCCCGGATCAGGCGTGCGCGGCCGCCGCAGCCGATCACCCCAACGTTGACCATTTCGTTGGCGCCGGGTCGGCCCGACCCGCCGAGCACGCGGGAAGGGATAATGCCGGGCAGCGAGATGGCCGCGGCGGCGGTGGCCGAGGTCTTCAGGAAGTTACGACGGTCAATACGCGTCTGTTTCACAGGATGGATCTCCTTGTCTGGGCGTTAATGACAATGATTATGGAGTGTCAGGAAAGCAATGACGTGAACAATAGCCGGGGGCTAACAGCCCCCGGAGGGAAAACCCGCAATTTGAGCACATTCCGGGGGCTGTTGGCCCCCGGCTATTGCGCCTTTTGATTTCTGAGAGTCAAAAAACGGCGTACCTACAATGATTTTACCCGAATATTCTTGAATTGCACCTTCATCGGCGGGCCGGGGTGGAGTTGCAGGGAAATCAGCCCTTCGGCGGACGACTTGCCCCGCTCACGGTCGATGACGTGCGAAGTCGCCACGCCGTTGATCTTGAGGATGATTTCCGGTCCTCGGGCAATAATCTCATACTCGTTCCAGCCGTCGGTTTTGATGTGTTTTTGCAGTTCGGCCGGATCGGCGAAGGAGGTCACGGTCCGCTTGCCGTCTTCGTCGATTTCCACTTTCTGCCCGCGCTGGGCCATGATGGCGCGCTGATTGCACTCGTAGAAAATGCCGCTGTAATTGGGGCCTGTTTCCATGTCGGCCTGATAGCCCTTGATGTCCCAGTTGGGCAATTCCCGGCTGCGGAAGTTGATGCCCGAGTTGCCCGCCGGTGTAACGAAACGATAGGAGGCGCGGAGCACGAAGTCGGCCGGCTTGCCGCCGCGCCAGAAAAGATACGTGGGATGGTCGAGCGGTTCCTCGGCGGTGGTAACGCCGGTGATGGCGCCGTCCTCGACCGACCAGTAGCCCGGCTCGCCCTGCCAGCCGGTCAGGTCCTTGCCGTTGAAGATTGGGGTGAAACCTTTTTCCGCTTCGGGCGCGACCGACGGTCGCGGATTTGCGTTGGCCGGTCGGATGCGGACGAGCACCACGCCGTGACGGCCCACGGGAGCGGAAAACTGCTTGTCGAATGTGCCGATGTCCTTCTGCCGCCACAGGTCGCGGACGATCTGCTTGCCGGAGAGTCCCAGGTCGGACCATTTCGCGGTCACTTCCGGTTCGCCTTCGCCGCGATTGAACAGCCCGACGGCCTTCGAGCCGTCTTCCATGTCCTTTGCCCAGACTTCGAGGTCGCCCTGCTTGGCCACGCGCAGCGCCGAGCGACCCAACGGGTCCTGGTCCACCTCGATCACCTCGTCGTTGGTCAGGAGGCTGAGCGTGAAGTCGTCCAGGCGGGTGATGTCGCCGCTGAGGATCAGCGGCGCCGCCAACAGACACCAGAGCGAGACGTGCGTGTACTGCTCGTTGGGCGAGAAGGGGGTGGGCGCGATTGCCCCCTTTCCAGGCGCGGTTGCCCAGTTCCCATGTGAGAGGTAGCCCAGCATTAGGTAGTCGGGATCGTTCCAGGCGCCGGGACCGCAGTATTTTTGCAGCTCATTGCGGCCGTAGAGGTCGAACACCTCGCGGAACATGGTGGCGGGGATGCCCTCGAAGGTTGCACCCAAATCGCCGGCGGTGCGCCAACTGTGGCCGCCGACCTCCGCCCCCCATTTCCACACGTCCCCCACGCCATACTGGCAGAGGTTGAACACAATGTCCCGGTCGAGCTTCTGGAGAATTCCGCCCATCTTGCGATACGGTTTCTGCCTTGCGGCCAGCTCGTACCGATCCGGGGCGATGTGATGATACTCGCAGTAATCATACTTCAGGAAATCGAACCCCCACTCGGCGAACCGTCGGGCGTATTGCTCTTCGTGCTGATAGGCGCCTGCGTAGGCGCCCGCGCGACCGCCACAGGTCAGCGGGCCGGGCCCGCTGTAGATGCCGGCTTTCAGACCCTTACTGTGGATGTAATCGGTCAGGGCCTTCATGTCGGGAAAATGCTTGCCGGGATTGACGTTCCCCTGGCGGTCGCGCATGCCCTTACGGTAGAAGTAATCATTTAGGGCCTTGATGTCGTTGTCGGAATAAAGCTGGGCCCCCTGGCTGGTGTGGGGTGGGTAAGCGAACGTCGGCCGGTTCAGTCCCATGCACACCGCCCAGCCATCGTCACTGTTCACGTAGGTCCAGCCGTGGTTGATCATGCCGGTCGAAACCATTGCGTCGGCGGCGTCGCGCATGACCTTGTCGGACACCCACTGTTCCCAGATGTACCAACTGTTCCAACCCATCGGCGGCGTCAGCGCCAAGGTGTCGCCGCAGACAATCTTGAACTGCCTTTCGGCCTGGCCTAGAGCATTCTTGGCGCGAAATACAACCACGTACTCGCCCCGCTCCTTGATCGAACCGGTGATCCGTCCGGTTTGCGGATCGACCTTCAATCCCTCGGGCAAATCATCGACGGCGAAGGTCATCGGCCGCTGGCCGGTAGCAGGGATGGTGAACAGAAACGGGTGGCCCGGCCGCACGCCGAATATCCGCGCCCCGTTGATCCGCGGCGTGGCCGGCGGTTTGGGCGTCAGGATCACCGCCTCTTCGCGCGGAGCGGAAACCACAAGCGGCGTCTCGCCGAACAGAGTGAAGACCATGCTAGACAGAAGAATCACTCCTACACAATGCCGGCGCGAAAAGGTTGCGGTTCTCATGGAACATCTCCAAGAAAGAAAATGCAGAGGCGGGCTGAAATTGGGTGGAAATCATCTTACGATGACACAACTGAGTGGTAGTTTACCAGTTGACGCAAGAAATGCAACCCCGTACAGTTGTGGGGTTGGGGGGCGCAATGGTTGGCTGGTGGATTGTGTGCGGCCTCGTTCCCATGGTATCCGTGAGAACGAGGGGAAGTGGCAACAAACCACTATCGCCGCCGGAGCTTCCAGGACGTCAGCAACAATCCCGGAATGGAATGGGCAATTAGCGAGAACCAGTTCCGATAGGGCGGGCGATAACCGGCGGCCGGCGTCATTGTCAATGCCCGCTGCTGGTCGCAGGCCAGCACGCACAGCCCGCAGCCGATGCAGCGTTCGGCCATATGCCGGTACGAAAGGGAAAAGGGGACAGGTCCAATTTGTGCGAAGCACCCGGAGGGCCGTTCCGGCAAATTGGACCTGTCCCCTTTTCCCCCCAGCTCGACGACGATTGCCCCCATTGGGCAACTCTCGGCGCAGCGGCCGCAATGGACGCACTTATCCGGATTCAAGCGGGGTACGAAGTGGGGCGGCGCGATCAAGCCCGGCGCGCTGAACTCGTTGACCGTCCGCATCGCATGGCAACAGCAGCCGCAACACGAGCATGAACATTGGCTGAGAGTCGAGCGGACGTTCATCATCCAATTTACCAGTCCGTGCGCTTCGGCCTCGTGCTTGATCTCCAGGATTTCCTTTTTGGAGACGCGTCTGAGCACTCCGGCCTCGATGCCCGTTTCCGCCCATTGGCCCATCGCGGTGCAATTTCCGAGCGGTTTTCCGCAGCCGCGGCCGAGCGCCTCCATTGCCATCCGGCACTGGCAGTTCCCTACGCCGAACGTGTCGAACCCGTCCAACATATCTTCGAGTTTGTCGGTAGGCAGGGCCATCGGCTGGGCCTCGATCGACTTGCCCACCGGCAGATACCTGACCGGCGGCGTGGGATGCCCGCAGTAGTCCAGCGAATAGCCGGTCTCGTACAGCGTCTCGAACAACTCGATGAAGCGGTTGTGCCAACCGCTGAGCGAATCCGGCGATTGACCGATCAACACGTTCTCGAACATGCCGGGCACGATCGGCAACAGCCGGTATCGTTGGTTCTCGGCCGGGCCGCTTGCGATGAGCAGGCGTTTCTCGTTGACCAACCGGAGCAAGATCGGCTCAATCTGATCGAGGGGGCGATGTTCGGCGCGGGCAATGTCCATGGCCCGCCGGCCGGAGATCAGCCCTAGATGCCGTGCCGCGCCCGCCTCTTCCTCCGTGAACGCGTGACTGACAAAGGCGATCAACTCGTCGCACAACGGCGGCCCCATCATCAGCGGACTGGAGAGCCGGCGGGCAACGTCGAGATAGGAGGCCGGCACGTGAGGGAAATCGCTTGCTTTGCGCGGGCGCACCGTCTTCGGTCGCGGCGGCGGCGGTCCGACGATCCGCTCGTTGATTTCGATCACCCGCCGGCTGCGTTGCAAATCCATTGTCGCTCTGACAGTAGCCGAACAAATTGCAGGAAACGTCTCCAGTCGCTTCCTACAATTATACAATCGCTGATTCAACTTTATACTAAGAGCGTGTCCTGAAATAGTTCATTTAGCCCGCCGTGAATACACGGCGGGCCGGGTTGAATGCGGAAAACCGCTTGCCCCGGGTGTATTCACCCGGGGCTAAATACGGTGCTTTCAATTTTCGGACACGCTCTACGCGAAGCCCGCCTCGATCATCTGACGGACCAGGTCGACGACGTTCTCGGCCTGCATTTTTTCGAGCACGCCGGCGCGGTGTTTGGCGACGGTTTTCTCGCCGATGCCCAACTTGCCGGCAATCTGCTTCGAGTGTTTTCCGGCCACCAGCAGATCGAGCACCTCGTGTTGCCGCGGCGAAAGCCTGTCAATGCGGTCCGCCATTTCGGCCTTGCGGAAGAATTGCCGCTGTGAATCGGCGTCCAGTTCGAGGGCTTTTTGGATGCGGTCGAGCATTGTCCGGCGGCCGAACGGCTTTTCCAGAAAATCCATCGCGCCGGCGCTCATGGCCTGGACGGCAATGGGAATGTCGGCGCAGCCGGAGATCATGATGATCGGCATTCGAGGGCCTCTGGCGGCGAGCGTCTTCTGTAGCCCCAGCCCGCCGAGGCCCGGCATGCGCACGTCCAGGACCAAGCACTTGGGAGAGCTTGGCTGGTCGTGGCAGCCGTCGAGAAACGCCTCGGCGGAGAGGTAGGTCCGGGCCTCCATGCCGATGCTGCGGACCATCAGGCTCAAGGAATCGCACACTTGTGGATCGTCGTCCACCACGTACACGGTAGGAACCGCGGTAACCATTGGAGTCACCTGTATCCGTTCTGAGTAATTATTCAGCCGGTAAGCGCGCCGGCCGCGATCGGCAGATCGACGATCACGGTGGTGCCCTTTCCGGGCCGACTCCGCACCTCCATGCGCCCCTCGTGGCCTTGGACAATGCCCTGCGCAATGCTCATTCCCATCCCAGAACCGCCGGACATCCGCCGGGTGGTATACAGTGGATCGAAGACGTGCTCGAGTTGTTCCTCGTTCATTCCGCGGCCGTTGTCGGAGACCGCTACCCGCACGCCTTCCTTGATCCGCATCGTGCGAATCGACACGGCCGCCTTTTCGTCTCCCGCCTCGACGGCGTTGCGGATCAGGTTGAGCAAAACCAGTTCAATCTCCAGCGGATTCATGGGAACCAAGGGGACCTCGGCGTCGAGGTCCGCGCGCAACTCCGCTCCGTTCGATAAGCCGTATGGCCGCGCCTGGTCCATCGCCTGCGCGACCACGTCGTTGATGTTGCAAGCCTGCTTCTCGGTCGGCTCTTGGCGCGAGTATCGCAAGAGCGTCCTGACGATCCGCCCGCAGCGGTCCATCGAAGTGACGATGTTCCGCAAACAGGCGTCGAACTGTTCGCTTGCGTCGGGCGAATCCTTGATTGCCAGGGCCGTTTCGGCGGCCAACAGCGCCGAGCCGGCTGGATTGCTGATCTCGTGGGCGATCCCGGTGCTCAACAGCCCGATGCCGGCCAGCCGTTCGTTGCGCCGGAACGATTCCTCCATGAGCGCTTGCCGCGTCACGTCGCGGAGGACGGCGATTCGATGGGCAATCCGCTCCGACTCGTCCCGCACCGGAACGGAACGGAGTTGCAGCAGCATCCGGGCGCCGTCCCGGCCGTGGCCGGCGATCTCGGCCGAATAAATGCCCTCGCTCTGATGGCTCTCCCGCAAACTCCTCCGGAGCGGATCGTCGCCGGGCGGTTCGCCGGCCCGGCAAGCGCGCCCACGGCCGGATGGCCCGCCGCCGAAGCGATTCAACATGGCCGTGAACGCCGAATTGCAATGGACGATCAGCGGCGAGTCGCTTTCCGGAGGCCAAGCGGAGATCGCCACGCCCTCTTGGATGCACTCGAGAGCACGGCAAAGCAGAACGACATCGGCGGGAATCCGCTCGGAAGACCCCCGCTTCCAAGACGGACTGTCAACGCGTCGACGGAAGAGAGCCGCTTGCCCCACGGCAGCCTCCTGTGCATCAGATACCCGAACTCACAGGGAGGACTAATAGTGTAATAACATTGATGGAAAAGTCCAGACCAGTTTGGACGGTTTTCCACTGCCCCCCCATTTTATTGTTCGGCAAAAAGCGAGTGAACGCTGTCGGAAAACAGAAAAAACGCGGAAGAATCCGGCCCTTGAGCAATCGACGTCTACATTGAATGACACAATATAGTGAGTCTATATAGTGAGTCTATAGCAACATTACAGGGGATTGTTGCCGTAACATTGAGCGTTTTTCCGTGTTTTCCGGCCCAGCTTCACCCAGGAGGTCGGCCATGTCGGGACACGGCGAACAGCGAGTCACCCAACGCGACCAAACAACCAGAAACTGCGGCCGCTCGCAAGCAATCCAACGCATGATCCCCTGCAATGATGCTATAGACTCAATCTACCCCGGAATTAGCGGCGTGCAAGCGCGCCGGCTAAACGACGACGCCGTGCAGCATTTCCCTGGAGCGGATAAATCATCGGCGTGCGCGATCGTTCTTTGTGAATTAAAGCGTTTGTTTTCAATGACTTGCGGCGATGGCCGGAAGTCCGTGGGAATCCGCGCCCTCCCACGACATTCGGTCCTATACTTCCCTGGGGGAACACGGACCACTATGCACGGTTGGTTTGACATCCATCAATCCCAATTCCGTCCCTCTCCATTGTGCGGTTTGTGTTAACTAAGAATCGACTGACCGATCTTGGCGATCGCTGAAGATGCACGAGCTGATGAATCATCCCCGTCGGTTTCGATTCCCGCGGCTTTTGGCGCCGTGGGACCGCTACTTGCCCGTGATGTGGACGGTTTGCGTCGGGGTGGCGTTTTCGCTGGCGGTTTTCTTCGCGGTCCGTTGGTGGGAATATCAAGATATTGCAAAGGTTTTTCAGTTGGCCGCCGAGGATCGGGCTTTGGCCGTAAAGGGGACATTCGAGACCGAGGCGGCCATGTTGGAGTTGGTCCGTTCGTCGCTGGACGGTGACGCTCATCTGCGGCGGAACGAATTCCGGCGGCTGGTGGCGCCGTTTCTCTCCCGCTCGCGCAGCATCGAGGCCGTCGAGTGGGTCCCCCGTGTTGCGGAATCCGAACGGGCGAAGTTCGTCGCCGCCACGCGCCGCGATGGGATCGAAGGCTTTCGGATCACCGAAATGGGGCGCGACGGACGGATGAAACCCGCCCCGCGGCGCGACGAGTATTTTCCGGTCTACTTTATCGGGCCGCGGCCGGGCAATCGGACCATTTACGGATTCGACGTTGCCTCGGAGCCGACCCGGCGCGAGGCGCTCCGCCTGGCGTGCGACACGGGCGAAACGGTGGCCAGCGGGCAAATCGACTTCGTGCAGGACGAAGCGAAAATGGCCGGTTTTCTCCTGGTCTTGCCCGTCTACGAGAACGGCAAACCGGCGATAAGCGTCGGTGACCGCCGCGAAAATCTCCGCGGGTTCGTGCTGGGTGTCTTCCGCCCCGACGACATGTTGACCGCCGCGCTGTCGAAGCTCCAGCCGGAGGGGATCGACGCCTGCCTGTACGATCCCACGGCCGCGGCCGACGGCCGTCCGTTCCCCTTTCATGCCTCGCGGACCCGCAAACAGACCTGGGAGCCGAACGACGCCGACGATCTCGACGACCCGAAAAGGCTGCACTATGTTGCCCGGCTCGGCGTTTCGGGCAGTCCGTGGACGGTCGTCTGTCTTGCGACGCCCGATTTCGTCGCCGCCCGGCGGACATTGTGGCCGTGGGGCGTTTTGGCGGCCGGCTTGGCGCTGACCGCCTTGTTGGCCGCATACATCTCTTCGAGCATAGACCGCAAGGCATTCGTCGAGCAACTGCTGGTCGAGAAACGCCTCTACGCCGAGCAGTTGCAGGGAAAGGTCCGTCGGCAGACGGCGGACATCCGCCTCGCGCAGGAGGAGGTCATCTACCGCTTGCTCTCGGCCGCGGAGTGCCGCGATGAGGAGACCGGCGCGCACATCCGACGCGTCGGCCTGGTGAGCAAAGTGCTGGCCAGGGCGGTCGGTTGGTCGGTCGCCGAGGTGGACTGCATCCGCCAGGCGGCGCCGATGCACGACGTGGGCAAGATCGGAATCCCCGACGCCATTTTGCGAAAGCCGGGAAAGTTGACGCCCGAGGAGTTCGAGGTCATGAAGACCCATACCTCGCTCGGGGCGGAGATGCTCGCCGACTCCGACGTGCCGATGCTGCAAATGGCCGAGCAAATCGCGCTCGGCCACCACGAACGTTGGGACGGCCGTGGGTATCCGAACGGGCTGGCAGGGCAAGACGTCCCCGAGTGCGCCCGGATCGTGGCGATCGCCGACGTCTTCGACGCCTTGACCCACGCTCGCGTCTACAAGCCGGCGATGTCGGAGGAAGAGGCGTTGACCGTCATGCGGTCGGAGGCGGGCGCGCAGTTCGACCCGCTCTTGCTGGCCCACTTTTTCCTCCATCTGTCCGAAATCCGCCGCATCGCTCGCGAGCATCCCGACGAGGAACCGGACGCCGAAGAATTATCGCCGTCGGACGCTTATGTGTAAAGCCGCGACCAGTGGTCGCGGACGAGCTACATCGGAGTTGTCCCACGTGCCCGGCTAACCGCGACCACTGGTCGCGGCTTTACAAGCCCCCCCCAATATAGCGATCCGGAAATCCGCGCGGATTTTTCCGATTCCCTATTGCATTCCTTGGCGGGACGGATAAAATGGCCTAGTGTTACGTTTTACGAATCGGTAATACTACCATGCTACGGAGGCAGCGAACGTCATGCGAAAAGCTTTACTCTCGCGATGCGTCTTTATCCGCATCCTTCGGATCACGGCGGTATGTCTGCCGGCGGTCCTGTTCTTTCTCGTCGCGGTATCTTCCGCCACGGCCGATGACACCGGCTTCAATGACTGGGACTCGATCGAAGAGTATACCAACTTCAGCGACATGCAGGCATTGGAGATGAAAGACGGCAAGCCGCCAATGCCCAGCTTTCAGATTCCCACTCATGGCGAGAATGATTTGCCCGGCTACAAGCTGCTGGGCGTCGTGCTGAACAACCCCGGCGACATGCTCAACAGTACGGCGAACTTCATTGAATCCGCGGACGGTACGATGTGGCAGATGGGCGGCCTGTGGCAGGTCTTCGTGCAAACCCTCGCCCCGACCGACTTCGGCGGCGCGGCCCTCTGGATGGGCCAAAACTACGGCAATGTCTATCCCACACACCATCCCGGCAACGGCGCTGCGCCGGAGCAATACGCCGAGGCCACGGCCTACAGCTATCTCGACCCGGCTTGGAACAACGAGGTAAGCAGAGTGGGCCTGGGCGGCGCGCTCGAGGCCGGGGACATCGTTGAAGTCCGCGTTCGGGCCGGTCTGTTCTATAAAGGAAAGTTCAACGTCAACGAGGAGCACGACAACGATTGGGTGAAGGATTTCGATATCGTCAAGATAGCCGACGGCGTGTTGCCCGAGCCGCAGGACATCGCCATTTCCGAAGTCCGCTGCGAGGGCGAAACGGGGGACTTCAAGTTCAACGTAACGCGGCTCACCGGCGCCGAGCACTTTCAAGGCGCGCTGGTCCGTTTCACGAACGTCCAATTAGTGGACCCTGTTTCCGAGTGGCAGCCGAACGCGACGGTGACGATTACCGACGGCAACGGCTACTACTTCCCGCTGAAACTGGGCCTTAATGGTTTCGATCCATCCGGCGCGCCGACGGGTAAGTTTGACGTTACGGGCATCTTTGACCAGGAGACGAGCGACAGGTGGGATCCGCTAATCGGCGACCCCAAGACCGGCTACCGATTGTGGACCACCCGCCCGGAGTGGGTCGAGGTGCCTGAGCCAGGCGCGTTGGCGTTGTTGGCCGTCGGATTGACCGGCTTACTGGCCTACGCTTGGAGGAAGCGGAGAAGATAATGCCACATCCACCATCCACCGTCCACCATCCAAAATCCGCCTTTAGCTTGGTGGAACTGCTGGTGGTCATTACGATCATCGGAATACTGATTGCGCTCGTGCTGCCGGCGGTGCAGGCCGCGCGGGAAGCGGCGCGACGCGCGCAATGCGCCAATAATCTGAAGCAGATAGGTCTGGCCGTTCAGCAGTACCACTCGGCGCTCGGCTCGTTTCCGCCCGGAAACGTCCTCAAAGCGGCAGGGTTCTGTCCCGGCGGGGGCAACGTGGAATCCGATGACGGCACGAATTGGGCAATCTCCATCCTGCCGTATATCGAGCAAAAAGCCTTGTACGACAGCTACGATTTTGGGGCCTATAACGAGTCGCCGCCGAACCGGCAGGTGCGAGAGACGTTCATCGGAATGTACGCCTGTCCGTCCGACTCCGAAACCTCCTCGTTGGCGGTGCCCTCGAGCGGGCCAGCCAGTGCCTCGCAAGGGAACATCCCCTACATGCCCGGCTCGTACCGCGCAATGTCCGGCCGAAGTGACGGGTATCGTTATCTCGACTCTTCGGAGCTTACTTCGTATCCAATATCTTGGAGAGGACCGATCCATGCCATCGGGGTTCTGGGCTTTTCGACCGAGACTTGCGCCCACATCCGAGACGGAATGTCAAACACCTTGTTGGTGGGCGAATCGACTACCCGGACACGCCCTAATGAGCGTACTTTTTGGGCTTACTCCTACGCCTATTTCTCCCTCTCGGCGGCAACCGTCGGCCAAAATCGGACCCTGTTGGGCGACTACAGCCAGTGCGTGGCCGCAGGCGGACCGGGAAAAGAAAAACCATGCAAACGCGGCTGGGGCAGCTTCCATCCCGGTGGATTGCATTTCGTGCTTTGCGACGGCTCGGTCCGGTTCCTCAACTCGACCATCGACGTGCAACTGTTCGCCGATCTGGCGACCATCGCCGGCGGCGAACCGGCCTCCGTGCCGGAATAAGTTTGTAGATGTCGTATCCGTTTAGCGGCCGCCGGAACGGCGGCCCGAACTCCGCCGCAAGCCGCCGTACCGGCGGCTGCTAAACATTGACGCTCAATCGACGGCCATAATGCGTGCCTGCAATAAAAACCCGTCCTTTCCGTCGCTGATCTCGGGCGGATCGAAACCGGCCGCCTTCAGCCAATCCCGCCACCGTGCGTCGTCGGGAAGTAAATCGCCGCCGATCTCCCCGCCCATGCCGCGATGAAACTCGTTGACTTCGTCCCGGCCGTGCAAGTGCATTACGATCAGCCGGCCTCGCGGTTTGAGACATCGGGCAAGGTTCCGCAAGGCGGCCGGTTGGTCGCGGAAATGTGGGAAACTGTGGAAGCACAAGGCAACGTCGAACTCCGCCCGACCCAGATCGTCCCGACACACGTCGGCCGGCAGAAACGCCGCGTCGATCCCCTTGGCGGCGGCCTTACGCAGCATTTCGGGCGAGAAATCGAGGGCCGTCACCCGACCCGGCCGGACCCGATCGACCAACCATTCGGTCAACTGACCCGTGCCGCACCCCACTTCCAGCACGCAGTCGCCGGGGTGAAGATCAAGCCGCTCGGCGCATCGCTCCACCTCCCGAACCGTCTCGGCGGGGTCTTGTTCCGACGTGTCCCACTCCTCGGCAAGGCGATCGAAGAAACCGATCCTTGCGTCCGCGGCGGGTTGAGGCTGTTTGGAGTGCATGGCATTTTCCGGTAATACGCTTTAGTGTATCATAATATCGTTGATGGGGTTTCAATCGTCAAGGGTTTTTTCGACATGATTGCACGCCGGAGGGGATTGTTTTTGTTGGGGGCCGGGGTTGCCGCGATGCTTGTCGCGGGTTGCGGTCCCTCGGCCGAGCCGGCGGCGCTCGATGACCTGCCGGTGGCCGTCTCCAGCCCCTATCTCGAAGCGGCCGTCACGGACGTGCTGGGTTGGAAAGTCCCGTTGGTCCGCCTTGCCGGGCCAGGCATGTGTCCGGGGCATTTCGACATCCGCCCGAGTCAAATCAGGGAACTGTCTAAATGCCGGCTGTTGGTGCGGTTCGACTTCCAAGAAGGACTGGACAAAAAAATCGCCGGGCGGACGGACGGCACGCCGCGGACCGTGGTGGTCGAGCCGCCGGGGGGGCTGTGTGTGCCGGACACCTACCTCGCGGTCTGCCGCCGGCTGGCCGAACACTTCGTGGCCGACGGAACCTTGAGCCAAAAGGACGCCGACGCAAGATTGGCCGAGATCGAGCGCCGCGCCGCGGCGTTGCGAAAGGAAGCCGTCGGCAAGATCGACTCCGCCGGACTACGCGACGCGCCGGTGCTGTGCGGCGGACATCAGTCCGAGTTCTGCCGCTGGCTGGGATTGCGGGTGGCGGCTGAGTTTCCCAGCGCCGAGGCGGCCTCGACCGGCCGTCTCGACCGGGCCGTGAGGGACGCCGACGCCGCCGGAGTGCGGTTGATCGTCGCCAACGAGCCGGAGGGTCGCCGCGCCGCCGACGCACTGGCCGACCGCCTGCACGCGAGGGTCGTCGTCTTCGCCAATTTCCCCGAGCCGGGAAAACAACGTGCGTTCGACGCGATGGTTCGACGGAACCTGTCGGCGCTGACGGCCGCCACGGAGCAACCATGAAAGCGCCCGTCGTCGAAATTCGTTCGTTGCGTGTAAGACGCGGAGGACGAACCGTCCTTCAAGTCGAGCGGCTCGAAGTCGTCGAAGGGGAAGTTGTCGTGGTGCTTGGCCCGAACGGGGCGGGCAAGAGCACGCTGCTGAAATGCGCGCTCGGTTTCACGCGGCCCAATTCGGGCGAGCTGCGCGTGCTGGGAAGGACCGTTTGGCCCTCGGCCGCCGCGCCGCTGTGCGCGCTCCGTCGCCGCATCGGATACGTCCCCCAGGTGCTGGCCGCTCACAGCGAGACGCCGCTTACGGTCCGCGAGGTGGCGGCGATCGGGCGAACGGGCATCGCCGGACTCTTCAGACGCCTGGAAAGCTCCGATTGGAGCATCATCGACGACTGGCTCGAACGGCTCGGATTGACCGACCTTGCGGGCCGCGCTTACGCCGGCCTATCGAGCGGAGAACAACGAAAAACGTTGATCGCCAAGGCCATGGTTCAGCAGCCGGAGATGCTGCTGTTGGACGAACCGACCGCCAATCTCGATCTGTTCTGGCGCGAACAGATCGTGGACCTGCTCCAACGATTGTACGAGGAAACGGGGCTGACGATCCTGCTGGTCTGTCACGAATTGGAGGCCGTCCCGCCGTGCTGCCGGCGGCTGTTGGTGTTGCGCGACGGACGGTTGATCGCCGACGGCCCGCCCGAGGATGTTTTGACCCGCCAAATGGTCGAGGACCTGTATGGTTCGCGGCTGAGACTTTTCGCGGCCGACCGGCGCTATGCCGCCGTGCCCGTCGGGGGGGCCGCGCCGTGATGGACCTGCTTTTCTGGGCGCCGGTCGTCTGCTGCGGAGCGCTGGCCGGGGCGTCGACCGGTTTCCTCGGCACTTACATCGTCGGGATGCGGATTCCGTTTCTGGGGATATGCGTTTCCCACGCCGCGCTGGCCGGGGCGGTGTTCGGCGGACTCGGCGGACTCTCCGGGCCGATGCTGCTGCCGCCCGCCCTGGCGGGCGCCGTGATCGCCGCACTGCTGCTGGGGACTCTCGATCCGCAATCGGCGCGAGTCGACTCGAACGTGCTGATGGGCATCCTCTTCTCGCTGACCATGGGGCTGGCGTTTCTCGGGCTGGGATTGTACGGCGTCTACGGAATATCGGACAACGAAGTCCGCAGCCTGTTGTGGGGAAGCTTGAACTTCTGCCGCTGGAGCGATTTTTACATCATGGCCGCCGCCGCCGTGCTGGAGATCGCCGTCGTGGCGGCGTTCTACAAGGAATTGCGGGCGATCCTCTTCTCGCGCGTACACGCCGCCGCAGCCGGCGTGCCGGTTGTACACGTCTGGACGGCGTTCCTGATTCTGACCAGCGTCGTGCTGACGGTCAATTTTCAGACAGTCGGCGGGCTGATGATCTACAGCCTGCTGACCAACCCGGCGGTGGCGGCTTTTCTGTTGGTCAAGGGATACGGCCGTGCGTTGGCGCTGTCGGCGCTGTTCGGTTTGCTCAGCGGGCTGGGGGGATTTCTGTTGGCCGCGGCGACCGACCTGCCAACCGGAGCGATGATCGTGATCCTCTCGTCGCTGCTGGTGGGTTTTTCGTGGGCAATTTCCGGGCTGCGGCGGCGAGCGGGATATTGATTAAAAACGATAGGGGTAGGGAAGGCCGATTGAGTTCGGCCTCCCCTCCCTCCGAACCGGACGTGCGGATTTCCCGCATCCGGCTCTCCGGTTAGTGGTATTACCTCCAAGAGGATTGATGAACCAAGACCGAGAGGGAGACAAGGTTC